>JAHHQS010000175.1 GCA_020026285.1 Parabacteroides sp.
TGTCCCTTCATGTTCCGAGGGACAAAAACATCAATTTTTGGCAACTAAATGCAAAAAAGCGATAAAAAGCGAACACGACTTTTTATGTGATACCAAATTCATCAATTTTATATACGCCTAATGATCAACAGATTAGTAATATTTTTAAGGCCAATTTGTATTTGTTCAAATAAATACTCACGAAGTACCGAAATATATTTCTCTTAAACATTTTCATACATTGTGAATGTTTAAAGAACTTTTCAAGTTTGCATACAAAACGACAGTTATGCACCTTACAAGAAACAAAAAAGGTAGAGATTACCCTAACATGATTAGAATAGGATGTATTCAACACATGAAGCGTCAACTCCTTGACTTTGGTGAAATGATCCAGATGCAAAGGAGCTATTCAATCATGAACAAACCGTTCCATAAAGGCCATCAACACACCTTAGGAATGAATAGTTGGACTGTATAATACAAAATTGAACACCTCTTGCGATACACCCCCAATATTTTTTGAGGAACTCATAGGCAAAATAGACAAGATTGAGGAATGAGGGGTATTACTGTCTAAAAGCAACCATCAGAAAGCCATCACATATATACATAATAAATGAATTACATTGATTGAGATCTTCATTTATGTGGAATACAAATTTTAAGAATAATGAAATTGAAATATTTAATAGGTTCCCTTCTATATCTAGAAAAACTTTATTTTCTTTGGCAGCCACAAGGATGTCAAACACGACGCTATACTCTATACTATAACAGCAATATGTAATAAAATACATAAAATAAATTTATTTGAATATCTTACGGGCGTAATAAACAGAACGGTGGACAGGCAACTTAGCAGACAGATTAATAGATGCAGACCACAACTACCTAATTTATGGAGGAGGAATTATTTAGTGAATCATCATTAAACCTTTTTTATTGTTTGCAATATGGAATAGCAAAGACGCTTACAGTAATTCATTCAAATCAGATTTATTGGATTGGGATAACCTATTAATCAACAGACTTTGATACTCGTTCAATGTCGGATTCATAGCATAAGCTTGGTAACTAAATCCATCCTTTGAAAGACCTAAGAAAATCATGATAACAGAATTGGGACATCCGTATTACCAATGCAGATATGGAATGCAACCATACGATACAGTATCTTTAAGATACTCGCCTACATTGCTACATTTCTAAAGTATGAAATCGACAATATCCAAACAACCATTGAAAGTATTAATACCTACCATCATCCCCCCCCAAAAAAAGAGTCATAACTGACGCAAAGTGTATATGCCTATCATTTTCTCGCCTATTAAATCGTCGGGGAAGCAAGGTATGATATTTGTCACTTGTAGAAGTTGAAATGGTCACTAAAAATGAAGTTTACCTTTTTTCTGTTCTTTGATTTTAGACCAAATATCAATATCTGTATATTGTCTATAATGTGATTTAGCTCCTATTGGGATTATTAGGTTCCAACCATTTTGGCCAAGAAGAAAGGTAAATTTTGGCAAGTACCTTTGCTTTTGCCAGAACCTTTCTTCAATCAGCAGCTGTTCCTAAGAGTGTAATATGCGGGATTCAACAGATACAATCAAATACAGAAAGCAAAAATATGATTCGACTGCACCCATAAGAGTTGCGATGGATGCTAATTTATCCACAGGACTGGTTGTAGAGAAATCATTGATTAAAACAGAGGTGATGCCCGGATTTCCCTCTCTATTGATTTGGTCATAAAATTGGCTAAAGAGAGTCGTCCAATCCAATGTTGCGGAGTCAAGCGATTCAGTAGTTTCGATACATAAATCCATTTAACCACTAAAATCGATAAACTTACTTCTAAGTGCTTCAGCATTTCGCCTAACGTTTCGGGCTATGGACTGACTATAAGCAACCAAATCATATCTGGAGATAGTACTAGAGGGCGATGTTCGGCAAAACACTCAATAAATGTTTTCCACATAACATCTGCTCCGATCTGACTTAATTTGGAATCCTTAAAACTCGATATAATAATATTTCTTAGCGACGAATCAATTTGTTCAGTCTCTAATATAGTATCTATAACATCATCTGGATTATCCGTTTCAAGGTGTTTGGGTGGTAAGCTCAACCCTGGATCAACTTCAAAACATATGAAGCCATCCCTTTGTTCTAAGATGGGATAGCATTTTACTTCGCCATTAGGTTGCCCTGCTATATCAATCAGATCCTCATATTTCATATGGATAAGGTTTTTTAATTTAAGGATTAATACACTGTTTTTATAGCTACTATCGATACTCTTACATTGAAACATATGACCGATGATGGAAAAATTGTAATTATCGAAAATTTATTTGACGTACGGCAATCACCATAACTACAAATCAAAAATAGACCATTCAATAAAAATAGCTAATTAAAGTTCATTATTCATTGTACCTATGATACGTTATGGCACATCTTGTACTGTATGTTTGTAACTTAGTTATCTAGTGACATGCCACAGTAGCTATAACACGGATGATGACTATCAGATAAACGAATAAGCCTACGTTGAAAATGAAACATTTAGGAAAATATAGAAGCATTGCACATGGTATGCAGACATTAGGCTCTGTAATACCCAACCAATTAGTTGAAGATACTTCACAAGCTCTGACAAAGCTGGAAAATGCCTTAGGAAGGGATGTCAGTGGGTATGTAGCTAACCGACTTCACATGAATATGAAAGAACTATCAAATGCCTTAGCTGCGGAGCAAGTTGAAGGCGTAGCATTAGCTATGTATAACATTGAAAAACGGGGTCAGTCCGTTATTATAGGCGATCAAACAGGAATCGGTAAAGGTAGACAGGCTGCAGCTATGATTAGATATGGATTATTGTCAGGTTACTTACCCATTTTCTTTACTGACAGGTATACGCTTTTTAGTGATATGTATCGCGACTGTAAAGTCCTTGGAATAAAAGATGCAAGGCCTTTAATCATAAATAATGGTACATCAATTGTAGATTTTGACCAATTTGTCGAGGAGGATTACGATGACAGCGTAGATGAAATCTGGTCACATTATAATCTTGAAGACGACATAAAGAATGAAGACAACATCTTCAAACAATACAAGAAACAATATAAAATAGTATATAAAGCACCACAACGAAAAGTACTCTTGGACATATTTCATTCTGGCGACATCCCGAATGATTATGACTATCTTATGATTACATATTCTCAACTAAAGGATTCCAAGCGTGACATGACACGTCTAAATTTCCTTCACTCGTTATGTAAACATCGCAGAGTTCTATTTGTCTTTGATGAAGCTCACAGGAGTAGCAGCGTTAGCTTTGGAAATGTGTCAGTAATAACAGAAGGAATAAACAATATTCTGACTGATACTCCTGAAACTCAATGTGTATTCCTTTCTGCAACGTTTGCAAAGAGACCTGAAAATTTTATAACCTTTATGCGAAGAACGGCTTTGGGCGCATTAGCTACGGAAACCACCTTGGAAAAGGCTTTACATAATGGTGGTGTACCCATGCAAGAATACGTATCTTCAAGTCTTGCTGCTTTCGGACAAATGATTCGAAGGGAACATTCAAATAAAAACATACCATCCCCAACATACACTTATCTAGATGATGATATACAATTACATTCCGAACTTTTTGATAAAGTGATGTACTACTTTCGTGAAATAGTTAAGTTATCAGATATGGTTAGCGGAATAGCAAAAATGGCCATAGCATTGGGGGCGTTAGATAAATTCAAATGTTATCCTACGAGAGCTCAATTATTCTATATAAATAAAGTCGTCCTTTTATCTTTAAAAGCTCAACGAGTGGCACAAGCCTCTATCGAGCATGTAAAGAAAGGCAGAAGTGTAGTTATAGGGATGAGTGATACATTAGAATGTATCTTGCAAGATATATTAGTGATAGACGAAAATACAGTTCGCGGTGATTTCTGTTTTATTTTATTTCGCCTTTTGGAAAAGACCGTTAGGGATAGCGATGAACAATTTGAGTTGGCATCGCCTATTTTTGATAAAATTACTTGGAAATGGTCTCCGGAAATGTTATCATTAATGGCTAAGGCTGAAGAACTAGAGGTTCATTACAAATTTCTTTTACATGAAATAGGAGAAGAGCAATTTAATATTCCTATATCTCCTATTGATGTGATTAGACAGTTAATTACTAGAGAAACATTTAAGGCACCAGATGGTTCGATGCAACAGATAAGGTTTGAAGAATGTACAGGTCGTTCGCATCAGTTAGAATACCTTTATCCTGAAGGTGATGATAAGTTCTTTAACGCAAAATTGCAACGTCGAACAAAAAGACAGTCAAACCATATTTTTAATGACTTCCAAAACAATAGGCTGGACGTTATTCTTATAAATGCTTGTGGAGCAATTGGGGCCAGCGCACATGCCATTTCAACCAAAGAAGTCCCGGATGATCAGGTAAGACAACGTATAATGTTAATTGTACAAAATGATCTTGATGTTAATATTGACTTACAAAAAAGAGGTAGGATAAATCGTACGGGACAAAGGACGGATCTTCCACCTTTATATGAATACATCATTACAGCAATTCCCTCTGAGAAACGTCTTAACATGATGCTTCGTGCAAAATTACGTTCATTAAGTGCCAATACAGCCGCATGGCAGGATCAAGATAAGGGCCAAGCGGATTTTGTTGACATAAGTAACAAGTATGGGAACAAAGTGGCTAATGAATATCTGGAATCACATCAAGAGCTTGCCTTAACATTAGGAATAAAAGGAGATATAACCGCCAGTAAACTATTGGCACGAATAGCTATGCTTAATGTAAATACGCAACAGGAAGTCATTGAGGATATATTAACGGACTATACAACTCTAGAATGTGAATTGAGACGCATTAATCAATGGGATTTGGAACGTGTATATAAGGACTTTGAAGCAGAATTTGTATATGAGGAACTATTCACGACAGCTAAGGCAAATACGCGACTTGGAGGATGTTCATATCTGACTACTTACAAATGTAAGCAAAAGACCTTCCCTTATAGTTCTAAAAAGTTGATTGAACTTTGCGAAGAAGCAAAAATAAATTTCGGTAAACCATATATTGAAAATACAACTTTGCAAACGTCAATACGCAACTATTATATGCAAAAGAACAAGAATATTAGAGAGCTGTTCCAGGAAAGGCGAAAGAGTATCTACGAAGAAACAAAACGCGTAATTTGTAATTCTGTGAACGATACAACTAGGGTTGAAACATGGCTGATTGAAGCTCAAAAACCTAACATAGAATGGGATGAAAATATTATTTCGGAGATAACTCTACATAAAAAAGGTAAGCAGATGATTCGGAAATTAAGTTTGTTTTCAGATATGTATAATCAATTGATAAAGCGAGAGAAAAGCGAGCTAAAAGAAAAAGCAGCAGAAAAGAAACGCTTAGTTACCGTTTTGTCTAAAGCGTATATAGGTAAAGGGTTTGCTAACGTGTGGTTTATTGCAGAGGAGAACCAAAATCACGACAAAATAATGGCCGTACTTCGAGACATACAATTCGGGAAAGAAGAACGTTCTAGATACTCCCCTAACCAGGTACAATTTGTATTTGCACTCTCATCAAATGCTACTGAAATTAGAATCAATCTAGTTCACAATAACAACCGAAGTAATTATAATCTTGTCAATGCTGCACTAGATTCCAAAGAATGGAAGATGAATTCAGGTGAATGGGATTATGAGATTAGTATGAAGAACAATAGAATTGTAGAACGAAAAATAATAACAGGTAATATTCTTGGTGCATTCGTACACCCAGCAATAGCCGATTTAAAACCACGTTTCATTACATTTTCTACCAAGAATAAAACTTCAAAGACGTCATTCATACAGAATGGCCTTTTACTACCCATGGATGAATTAAGAATAAGAAAAGCATTAAAAACTATCTCACTCCCTTTGCAACATGGCATAAAATATGCTACAAACGCAAACAACAGCTATCTCATTACAGGTGTTGGAATAGACTTTACGCTTTTACCCTGTCGGATTTCTGATACAAATATCCGTTTCGTGATAAGTGTTAAGGATAGCGACAGCAAATCATTCGAACAAGATTCGAGATTCAATAATGTACGAAATTTATTCCAAGGAAACACAGTAAATACAATATGCGATCAAAAAGAAAACCTAAAGAAATCAAAGTTTCATTATACTACAAAACAACTAAAATTTGAGTCGGACGAATATCAAAGTATAATACAAACACTGGCACAATTAGAAGCGGTAATTATCATACCTCGAGATCACCTGAATGGGAAACAAGTAAAAACTTATATATCTCAATCAGAAAATGATCTCTATGAAGATTGGCCAGCACTTGATTGGAAAAATGCGGATGCTATACCAATGCCTCCTATAAAAGAAAAAACTCTGTTGCATATTTCAGCTCCCGTTATCACTCAACCGAAAAAAGGTAAAAGAGTTTTCAGACATTCTCCTATTTATACTTTGGCCAAGGAAACAATGGAGATGTCCGGGTGGTCTCTTAACAGTAGTAGTACTGTTGAAAAACTAATTAACATGTATTTAAAATGGAACTCCTTTTTTGTTCAAAATGATGAATCAAAACAGACATTCTGGACTATTCAAAAACAAATTCGCAATAACATAAGAGACCTAATAGAGAATGTATCAAAAGAAGATTTTGTTATATTTGATAAAGACGTACGCGAAGCTCTACAGAAAATCCTAGATAGCGAATATTTAGAACCAAGCTATGAATTTATTAGTCGCTTTGAAAATGAAATGATATTTCGCTCTCCTGACATAGGAAAAGCACAGGCTTTCTTAGATGAGATGCCTTATGATTCTAGTCTCAAAGGCATCAGAAAATGTATTCAGGATTATATTGAGGGTAAAACAGATATTATATTTAGTCCACATAGGATGTAAAAGTAGAACAAATAAAGGATAAAAAGAGGTAATTTCATTAATTTTGGCAATAAGAAGGTTAACTATGCCATACTTTTACATACAATGTATAAATAAAGTCGAACTATTAAGATCAACCTGAATGGAAATACTCATAGGAATAACAGCCGTATAGTTCATCATTAAAGTCGTTCAAATAATTTTTGGTAGCTTTAATAAGAGCGACTATCGAAGAGACAGATGATCTGTCACCCCTATCGCAATTGAAGCAGATATAACAGAGCGTGATAAATAATCAACGCCCTGATTGTCTGTATATAAAAGAAATAAAGAGGGTGATTTGACACACCCTCTTTAAAAGAAAAGATCGCTGTATAGCATAACTTCCAAAAGAAGTGGCTGTGCAGCGATTTTTATTTGCTTATAATCCAAAAAGTCGTTTGTGATTCCGATTTTAAGTAAGATCCGTTCTAAAATCAGTTTAATTTGTCCAGAAAAGTGTTTTAGCCTTCCATTCAGAAGCATTTTACATAATTTCTTGATGTTAAATGCAGTTGCAAAGAAGGAGAAGTCCAT
>JAHHQS010000176.1 GCA_020026285.1 Parabacteroides sp.
CAAAGTAACAGCTGAACATGCCGGTGAGCCTGATAAAAACGGCCAATTCAGAATTGTTTCAAGGACAGAAATTATAGAGCCAAATGATGTTTGTACGGATTCCTATTTGATTATTGGTGCTTCGGAAGACAAGTCTATTGTTGAGAATGAATATAAGTATATTCAAACTCGTTTTGCTAGATTTTTATTAATGCTGGCAGTATCTTCTATAAATCTTTCTCCTGATAAGTTTCAATTCATTCCATTGCAAGATTTTACGGAAATATCTGATATTAATTGGAATAATATCTCTGATATAGACAATCAGTTGTATATCAAGTATGACTTATCAAGAGAAGAAATAGCATTCATAGAAAAAATGGTTAAAATCATGTAATAGCAGATTTAAAAAACGGAATGAATTTACAGTACCCTGCATACTCTAAGATCGGTAAACAATAAAATTGATAAACAGAATTCTATCAATGAATCAATGGAATTCTGTTTGTCATAAAATCGAATATTAGGAGAACTTATAGAATTCTATTTTTATTTAAGTACCTACGAATTTTAGAAAGTGACAGTTTATTGGATAAAAGCTATTATGGGATTAAGTGGCTAAAAGTGTTTTTAATTTCAATAAAGTTTCATCTGAACCAAAATTTGGAAAAGCGCCAAAGAGTCCCTTCAGATAACTTCTTTCAAGTTCTTTATCAAATCGTAAGCTAAATTTTTCATCTAAACGATTTAGAGAACTCACACCATCTTTATTCTTTTCTATTAGCCATATTTCATCCCTGCGAAGTAAGTCTTGATCCATTAATGTACTTTCATAGGTTGTAAAAATGAGTTGTGTAGAAATATTATTGGAATATTTGAAAAATAATTCTATTAATTTTCTCATTAACGCCGGATGAAGACTACGTTCCATTTCGTCAATTACAAAAACTTTATCTCCCTGAATTAAATCTAAAATAAGAGGTATGTAATCAAATATACGCTGCGTACCATCACTCTCGTCTCCTAATGAAAAATATTCTTTTCCTTCTTTGTCAATTATATTATGAATGGTCTGAAGCTTTTTAGTTTTGATTGTACCGTCTGCAAACGTAATAAGGTATAAATTATTCTCAAATTTTAGTGAACCAAATGCTTCTGCATTACTAGATTTTGACAAATCCGTTTTGATAAATTGTTTCATTTCTTGAGTTATACCTAACTTATCAAATTCAACATCTATAAGATCAATTGTTTGGATACCAGTGTCAAAATATCGTAATAACTCGCCAAAACCTTCTTTTAACTGTTCATCATTAACAGCTTTCAACATCCCTCCTTGTTTATACGGAGTGTCAGGAAAAAGAACTTTCAAAGTATCAGCAAACCATTTGATTACTTCCCACAGGTCTTCAATATTTGAAACATTATCTCTGAGATTACGGTTAATAACCTCATGAAGAAATAATTGGTGTTGAGGTGTAGCTTTAGCAAAGAAAAACAAGAACTGCTTTTCTTCATCTTTGGGATTTAATTTAGTTAGATAAGATATATTGAAAATTTCTTTTGCAGTAATATCTCTATTGAAAATTATATATTCCGTTTTTCGAGTTATTTTTTTTAGCCATTCCTTCGAAATTCTTTCTGCATTATAGCTAAATCCATACTCATATTTTTTATTGTTACATAATATTTGATAAATGATAGTTGTATCTTTATTCTTGCATTCAGAGCTTAAAAGAAAAGGATGATACTCTATTAGTGTTTCTGCTTGTGTACCCAAAAGCACAAGTCTCTTGCCAAGCTCCAATGCTTTCACAAAATTACTTTTTCCTCCTGCATTGGAGCCAAACAAGGCAGCAGATTTTAGAATCCAATGTCCTTTTACAGGTTCAACTTTATGCTCTTTATTTTTTGATCCTTTGCCAGGTTGAAGTTTGAAAACTTCTCTGTCTTTGAAAGAGAGATAATTCTCTACAGTGAATTGCTGTAACATATATATTGTATATAAAACGGTGCGACCGCTATTATTAAATCATCAACATGGTGCAAAAATAGCGATTTTTTCTCATTTAACGAAGCATGTGCTAATAAATATTTTACATAAGGTGATAATGATGAGATTTTATCACATTTTAAAACACTTTCATTTGGGGGATAAAAAAGAATATACTACATTTGCATTTGAAAAATAATAAAAGAAGGACATATGAGTATTGATAAAAACAATCATTTGAGGGAAGTGCTAGACACTCACAAGATGTGTCACGTCCAGGATTTCGTGAATAAAGTAAAAAAACGTAGAGAAGAGATTAAAGCCAAGGTGCACAACCATTATGGTAGCGACAAGTATCCATCGTTTGGATCTGGCAGTTTTGCTAAGCATACCGCCACCAATGTGAAGTTTGACCTTGATTTGGTGGAGCCGTTCAAGCGTAATGCTTTCAGAACATTACAGGAGATGTTTGATAGCGTAAATAATTTCCTTACAGAGGAATATAAGAATACTGGTGTGACTATTCGCAGGCAAAAGGTTTCAATCGGTGTAAGTTTCCCTATTGAAGAGGGAGATGAAAAGCCGGTTGAACTTGATGTGGTACCTGGAAGAGAACTAAGCGATGATGATTATCTTGATTCGCATGATTTGAACCTATGTTTTAATGAGGACCATTGGGGGTTCAAAAAGGGAACAAGCCAAAAAACAAACATTCAGAAGCAGATTGCGCATATACAAGGTAAGGAAAGTGAGCGTCAGATTATCCGTCTGCTTAAAATATGGAAAAAGCAGAAGGATAAGAAATACAAATCATTCGTTATTGAACTGGCTGTAATAAAAGCTCTTGAGGGCTATAATGGTGATAAGGAGCTTTGGTCAAGGTTAAAATATACGATGGAGTATCTTCGTGACCACATAGCAGAAAGCAGTTTTCATCTTTATGACCCAGGCAACACAAACAATGATGTCATAGCAGCCATGCAAGACTACGATAGACAATCGTTTAAATCGGATATGGAGAGTATGCTTAATAACATAAGCTGTAATCCTGATTTCTATTTGCCTTACTACTTCAAGGCAAACGAGAAGTATTGTGGATATAAAGAGAAAAGTGTGGGAGCCGCTTACCCAACAAGTGCAAAACGATTCGGATAGAAAAGAGTATGATGACAGCAGATAGAATAAAGGAATTGATAGGTACTCTTTACGGAGTTTGTCTCGTTGATGATTTTACTTTCAACGAGGCTGGTTCGTTGAAAGGACGTATTGCCGTAGCAACTGGTCAAAACAATGCTAATTTAGAATGGGAGGTAGAGATCAGTTCTACTTATCCGTTTAAAGTAATGGGTAGGGAATCTATATATTTTCAAAATAAGAATCTGCTGGACTATCCACATATTATGCAAGGCGGTAATCTGTGTATACATTCTGCAGAATATGAGAATGCTGAGATGCAGTTTGTGAATGACTTGAAACAGTTGAAAGAATGGGTAGAGAAATACTATGTAAGGGGAGAGAAGGATGTACACTATGAGCATTTAGTGGTGAACCACTATCTGATTCGCGAACAATATTATACTTTTTGCTTCGCAGAGACTCAAGAAAACTTTACCGAAGGAGACTATGGGATAGTAAACTATGCAGTGTTGCCTTCAGGTCGGAAAAATGACGCCCCCGTCATCAACTATGTGGCACAAAAGTTTGTATCGTGTGCGCAAGTGAAAAAGAAAGAATTCCTCTGTAAGATTAGTAAGTCCTACCAAAAATTAAGTTCATTTGACGGTGTATATTGTTTGCTGAATAACATACCATCGAAACATGCCAAATTTATTGTTGAGGATTATGATTCTATCAAAGCGTTGTTCTTACAGAGTCAGAAAAATTATATCTATAGTTTTGTGGTATCACATAGAGATTATACTTTCTTCCCGCTTTTCTGTGGATATAGAATTCCCGGAGGTGATGTTTATTGGCAGGTAATGATGCTCTTCATGGACGATTTGCCGATAAAACCAGTACGAGTGGGCACCGGCAAAGACAGGATTTGGTTTACCGATTTTAAACAAGGGCTAATCCAATGGGCAGAAACCGTGGATATTTCATATAAGTATTTCTTTGGACGTGGAGCCATGCCCGAAGAACTGGCTAACAAGAAAATATTGATTATGGGCATCGGAGCTATAGGTAGTATTGTGGCTGAGACTTTAACAAGATGTGGCACGAAAGAAATAATGCTCTGTGATATAGACAATAAAGAGCCAGGAAATGTTTGTCGGTCTGCCTATCCTTTTTATACGGGCATAACCGAGAAAACCTTGGATATGGAGAGTTTACTGACACAGATTTCGCCTCATGTTAAATGTGCCAGTTTGAAACCTATCGTCGACTTAGTGGTGAAAAAATATGCGGCAGAACATGAAGATAAAAGTAGTCTTGCGGAGTTATTTGACGAGTTTGATGTAATATTTGATTGTACTACGGATAATCAACTGATGCGGGTAATGGATTCTACGAAGACAAAAGCCCAGCTGGTTAATCTCTCAATCACTAATCACGCACAAGATTTGATATGTGCATTTTCACCTAATGTAACAGAGACCGTTTTGTTGGTATATGACTTACTTAAGCGCGATACGGAAACCGATATGTATAATCCTACGGGGTGTTGGAACCCGACTTTTAAAGCTTCATATAACGACATAGAATGTAAGGTGCAGTTTGCCATGAGCCATATTATCAGGATGTTGAGTCGGATGGAACCATTAAGTAATTTTTATATAACAGAAGACGATTTGAATTTAAAAATAAATAAGTTATGAAATATTATCTGGCGAGTGATGATTTGTATATAGAGATACAGGCTTCTGTGTTCAACCAAATACAGTTGCAGGCTGAGGGAGAGTATCCAAATGAGAACGGAGGGATGCTCGCAGGACGATATTCCACAGATAGACATACGGTGTATATAGAAAAGGTTATAGAGCCTATGGAGAAAACAACTAGCAGGACAACCTTTATAAGAAACACCAAGGGTATGGAAAAAGTTTGGGAACAATTGGCCAATGATGGATTACGATACGTAGGTGAATGGCATAGTCACCCCAATTGCTCCACACAATATAGCGGTACGGACTTATCAGCTATGGCAGATATTGAGAAAGAAGTGAACATTGAGAATCCATTATTACTGATAGTTAGTGTTAGAAGTGATGGGCTTAGTGGCCATACTTTCTATTGTTATAATAATAAATTATTGGAATACAAAAAGATGGTGGATTTAAGAGAATTATTTCATGGCTTGCAAAAGCAGATGTTAGCAAGTCTATATGTAAATAGGGAGTTTATTAAACATGCCCCCAGCAAGGGTGATGCTACAGAACAACATTGGATTGAATTTTTACGCACTTATCTTCCAGATAGATATAGGGTAGATAAGGCTATTGTAATAGATTCAACTGGTAATGTTAGCGATCAGATGGATGTAGTCATTTATGATGCAATTTACACTCCTTTCATATTCAAACAGGATGGTTTTATGTATATACCTGCAGAAAGTGTGTATGCTGTGTTCGAGGTTAAACAAGATGTAGAAGGGAATATCGAATATGCTGCTCGGAAAATAGAGAGCGTGCGTAAATTGAAAAGAACAAGTATAGATATGGTCGCCTCAGGAATGATTAAGCCAGCCAGACCATTGACTAAAATAATTGGTGGTATATTAACTACGACAAGTTCGTATAAAAATAATGAAACCATAGAAGAACATTTAATGACACTAAAAGGCTTACAGACATTGGACTTAGGATGTCTTTGTAATATGGGCAGTTTTTATGTAGATTATAATGAAACAGAACCTGAAGATATACACCCAACCAAAGATATCAACGATAACCGTAAGTATATAGATCTGGTATATGAGAGTCGCAAAGTAAAAGAAATTAAGTTTAGCGATAAGGATGTATCTATTTTCACATTCTTTCTTCAGCTTGTAAGCTATTTAAAGGCTATTGGTACTGTCCCAGCAATAGATATCAATGCATATCTCAAGGCTATCAATGCAAAAATTGACGAAGATATTTAAGAGTTAAAGTGATAGATAGCATTGTCCAAAATTCACTATCTTTACTATGTGTAGAGTATGTGGTATAAAGCCTTAAATACTCTTATTCTTGTGTTTTAATATTAAAGAGATAATCGTTAAATGAAAAAGTCTGATATATTTTGGCAAACATATATGAACCTTGAAAAAGAGGTTGTAGAAATGGCAAAATACATTTTTATCACCGATGAGAAAATTATAAATAAAGGTGGTCAAGAAGTTGTCGAGTCGTGTTCATCGCAATTGTTGACATTTTCACCATATATAGCAGACCTGCTTATACGCTGTTGTGTTCAAATAGAGGCAATTTCAAAAGAGTTGTATTTTGAATTCAATGGGCAGAAAGAAAGAGGCGATAGTACTATTAAATTTGATGAAGATTGTTTGAAAATAATAGATATGAAATGGGAAACTCATAACAAGCGTGTGCTTGTAGTTACCCCTTTCTTTAATTTGACGAAGGATGAGAATCGGGTATTGCGTCCTCTTAAAGAAGCCCATAAACGACAAGGAGCATATTGGGAAAGGGCCTATCAAGCCGTAAAGCATGATAGGTATTCTTGCTTACATATAGGCAATGTAAAGGCACTTATTCATGCATTAGCGGCTCTATATCTGTTAAATGTGTATTATCGTAAAGAAACTTGGGTTATTCGATATCAGGATTTAGATAAGCAGGATTTCAGTATGGGGTCTGCGCTGTTTGCGGTGTTAAAGCCAAAAACCGATCAATTATGGGAAGGAAATAATCCGGTAAAGAGTGAAAGCCCTTTTGTTGTCAGTTATGAAGATGATGTTTACAAACAGATAGATGATATAAGGTGTAAAGAATATGATGATTTAAATAACTATTGGAGGCAACAACCCGAATTACATGAGCCTGCATTCTTGGCTCAGTTGCAAGAAGCTTCCCAAAAAGAACAAAGGGTTATGCAAATTTGGGAACTGGCAAAATATAGACTCAATAAAGCCATACCACCAACATTGCCCTTTGCAGTGAGAAAAGAACATCTTATAAAAAGTGAAGCTTGGAATTGTTGGATAAATCAACATAACAAACATCTTGAGCCCGAAGAAATAACTGAAGAAAACATTCAAGACGAAATAAATATAGTTGGTGTAAGATGGGGTATGGAAATAATGAAGCGGTATCAAAAATTAGAATGGATACCAATTGCTATGAATAGTGGATTATGCAGAATATACATACCATAAGTAACTATAATTTTTCAGGGTACATCAAGTGTAATCATAAATTTAACCAAGCACCGGAGAAATGTTCACTTTATATTACAGATAAGTTGAGAGAACTTGTTGCCTGTTATTTATATATTGGGTATTCAGTCTTTATTGAGCGTATCATTGTGTAATTTATATGCTATTATACATAGTCGTCCCTTAAGAACATCTTTATCTATTGATATTCAGCAAATTAGTTTAT
>JAHHQS010000177.1 GCA_020026285.1 Parabacteroides sp.
ATTTTATTTACTGCCAGAGCCGTTTAGGCTGGGCTAATTTTTAACGAACTATTGGTAAATGGAACTTTTACTGAAGAAGATGCCTGCAAATTAGCCGAAATTACTCCATCTATTGACGAGCCAAGAATGTGCTTAAATGGATTGGTACCTACATGGGTAATGTCTATAAATAATTGTTTTAAAACGAACCCACTTATCAGTAAATTATGGAAGCCCGATGTGTCAGAACAGACTTTCAAAGATGCCAATTTAGTATTGGCAGAAGGTATTTTGACTAAGAAAAAAGTACTTGGTGAACTAGATGTACTGAATTATATCCTATACAGTATTAGAGGTGGTGCGGATGACAATGCTGGTAGAATGTACATCACAGTCTTAATGAAATTAGATGATATTGGAGAATTGTCACATGGAAGCCTCCTTTGTAAATTATGGATGGATGTCCCCTTACCCAAGAGAATGTCTATTGATGTCAAGATAGGAGTACGTTATCTTCAAATTGTACTTATCAAAGATATAAGTACAACTCAACGATCATTCTTGCTAAAGGATTTGAAAGACAACATCTCTAAATGTTCTGATGCAGAAAAAATACCTTTCTATACCAGTATGGCTACCATGATTTGCTGGATGGAAGGTGACATTAAGGGTGGGTTGTCATATTATCATCAATACATGGAAAGTAAAAGTGATGGTCATATGCTATTAGAAACTATTGGAGATGCAAAGCCGATTTTTGATAATAACATTTGGATTTTCCTTCTGCGTTTGTCTAGTGAACAAGATTTCATTGACTGGCTCGACGAATTCAAGGTGGATGCTATTGAATACTTACATAACGACCACGTAATTTGCGAGTGTTGCTTTCTTGCGGTAGAACGACTATGGAAGTATCATCTAGTGGATGAACCCGTTGATGTTCGCATGGGAGTGTTATTCAGAATTTTGGCAAAGGCAGAATTTAAACGCTGTTCAGAACTTGCTATCGCTTGTGTTTTTGCAATTATGGAGATTTTTAACTCTGAACGCCGTTATGAAGAAGCTCGGTCGCTATATGAAAGCAAGTATTCTAAGTATGAGAAATTGCCATTTGCGCAGTTGATTTTGAATGGTTCAATGGGAAATAGCTACTTCCGCGATGTTGTTGAAGTACATGGTCATGCTCTTGATTACTTTAAAAGGTCACTTTCGATTGCAGATACCGAGTTGATTCCCAATATTATGTTGCATGTTAAGCAGATGAGGGCATACGTTCTGGCTGAGACTAATATTAATGCGGCAGTAAAAGAACTTGAAGAGGCACTACAATATGTCTCTGAGGTTAAACATCGTATAGATATATATGAATACTACCAGTGCATAGGAGAGTTATCATATACATATTGGTGTGCAGGCAATAGACAGAAAGCTGTTGAAAAACTATCAGAATGTGTTCGTTTTGTCACGAACGACCTTCAAGATGGCAAAGAAAAATTTGCCAAGAGCTTTATCTGTTTATTAGGGTGTCTAATAATAAAGTATCAGTGTGACTTGGATAACAAACCTATGCCTAAAGATCAAGCGATTCCTCATCATGGGATGTTCACTGAAAATGACTTAAGTTCATTTGATGATCTATATAGCGAAGACCGTATCTATACATCCAGTTATCAGATGTGTCAGCTGTGTAAAATGGTCGGATTAAGGGATTTGGCTTGTGAATGGGCGCATAGAACATTGGATGTATGCAAGAAAAGAGGTGAAGTTCGCGAGATTCATTATCTACTCTTCCTATTATTACCATATTTTATTGAGGATAATGATAAAGATGACATACTCTTTGTAATTAATCATACATGTGAAGCGCAGCGCATTAGTTATGAGAATCACCCTGAACTGCATAAAGAAAATGCAGACTTTGAGTTTGTTGAGTTTCTTATAGTGCCTCTTCTAATGGCGTCGCTTAGTCAAGATCTTCGTGGAGATGATAGTGGTTTGAAATTCATTAAGAAGGTATTGGACAATTATCATCCGGTGAATAATCCTGAAAAATTTGAACTTGTGAAATCTGTGTTTGATAGACCTTCGTATGATAAAGACTATATAGCGGAAATTAATAAGTTGGACATGAATGATAACTATGTTATTTATATTTGTGCCTATTTGATGACTGCTTATCAGAGTGAGGCAGATTATGCATTCTCACTTTTAATTGCACTTTTGCCTATGTTAGAGGAACAGTTGATTCAAATCTTGGGTGAAGATGTAATACCTATTGTTAATCATTTTGTGACAGATTTTTGGAAGGCTAAAATTCTGACAGCTCCTAACGAATTTAAAAATTACAAGTTTCTTCGAGAAAAGGGGCTTCCACTTATTGAAGAGTATGAAGGAAAGATAAATCAGGCTAATCATACGATGTTTATCGTGAGCAATCATATAAATAAACGAATTAAACTTAATGATTCACAAGAGATTTGGATGGACAGGTGAGCATCTGATTATAGGGAACGGAAAAGATAATAATGATGTTTCAATAAACAAATACTGAATAGAAAAAAACGATAGCATTAAAGAAAGATAATCGTTTCAAAAGTCGTTTTACATTAGGATCATCGGATAAATGTGAACTGGTATATTAATATAGTTACCATAATTAAAAATTTGATTAGGTTGTATTTGCAGACTATTGTACTATCTGAGATTAATAAAACCTTAAACACTGTGATGTATTTTGTTCTTAGAATAGATTGCTAGGACAATAAGTGAATGGAGTGATATTAAAACAAAATATTGAAATATGAATTGGAAAGCCTTTGAATTAAAATATGACGAAAGAGAGACATGGGCATTTGAGCAAATGTCGTATCTGCTTTTTTGTGCAGAACATAATTGTCGAATTGGACTTTTCCGCTATAAAAATCAGGCTGGAATAGAAACAGAACCGTTGGTTAAGGATGGAAAGACGCTTGGATTTCAATCTAAATATTACACAACTTCTATTTCGTCTAACAAGAATGACATCATTGACTCTATAAAAAAGGCGAAAATTAAGAATGCGAATCTTGATGAATTGTATTTTTACATTAATCAGGAATACTCAGAAAGTACGACGATAAACAATAAGAAGTCGAAATATCAACATGATATCGAAAACATTGCGAAGGAACTTGGAATTACACTCATTTGGCGTGTACCGAGCCATTTCGAGCTACAGCTATCTTTGCCGGAAAACAAATATATTTTCGACCTTTTTTTCAATTTGAATCCCAATGAAGGCAACTTAATAGACAGTATAGTTGCGCATAATGTGAATATTTTGAAGAATATTCAGACTGAAATCTCGTTTAATAGACAGAAAATAAAAATCGACAGAACGGCAATAATTGAAAATATTGGCAAGGACTGCCGAGAACATAAAAATATCATAATTTCCGGAGAGGGTGGCTGCGGTAAGACGGCAATATTTAAAGAGTTTTATGTAAGAAATGTAAAGGACGTTCCGATTTGTGTTTTCAAAGCCAATGAGTTGAATGTAAAACATATCAATGATATTTTCAGGTTCTCTGAAAATTATACGTTTTCACAATTTCTAGATGCTTATAAAGATGAGGAAGTAAAGATATTCGTTATTGATTCGGCGGAGAGACTTGCAGAGATTAGTGATTTAGATGTAGTGGATTATCTGATTCAAGAGCTCACGGAAAATGGATGGAATATTATCTTTACAACAAGATATGTTTATCTAAATGATTTAGCATATTGTATAAAGGAAGTCTTACAGATTCCTTTTGAAATATGTGATGTATCTTTGTTGGATTCAGAAGAACTAACATCAATAGCAAGTAACGTTGAATTCCAATTGCCAAGCAATTTGAATTTTGTGGATCGTCTGAGAAATCTTTTCTACTTAAGAGAATATATCCTACATTATCAAGATATAAACAAACAGGGTAATTACAAGGATTTTATAGAAGTTCTTTGGAAGAAGCGCATAATGGGAACTGTAATAAAAGACAATTTGCAAATTGAACGAGAGAGATGTATGATAGAAATTGCTATGCAAAGATGCAATACCGGACGGTTTTATATCAATGCAGAATATATGTCTCAGCATGCATTATTTATGCTAAAGCAGGACGAGATTCTCGGCTATGACGATTCTCATAGCGGATATTTTATCACTCACGATATATACGAAGAATGGGCATTGAAAAAGATTATTTCTCGCGATTTCAAAAACTACATGAGTGTAAATGATTTCTTTGAAACATTGGGTACCTCTTTGCCTATCCGCAGAGCATTCAGACAGTGGCTGTCTGAATGTTTATCTGAAAATCCACATGAGATTGACGATTTCATTCAGGAATCTCTTTCAAATGACGAGTTGGTGGGATTCTGGAAAGATGAACTTTGGGTGTCTGTCCTGTTATCAGATTCTTCAACTTTATTTTTTGAGAGATTTGAATCAAATATCATATCAGATGATTATAAATTGTTGAAGCGGATACTGTTCCTACTTCGGATTGCATGTGTTGATATATCAGCGACCTCCGGCTTTGAAGTGATTGCCCCCAAAGGACAAGGTTGGGAAGATGCTATATCTTTGGTTTATAACCAGAGAAAGGATTTTTTAGAAAAAAACCTAAACCAAGTTTTGCCAATACTAGCCGATTGGTGTAACTATAACAAAACTGGTGAAACGACTCGGATAGCTGGTCTATTGGCATTGAGTATCATTCAGCAAACAGAAACAAAAGAAGACTTTTATCTTTATGAAAATGTCGAAGAAAAAATTTTAAAGATAGTCTTTGATGCAGCTAGAGAAATAAGAAATGAATTAAAAGATATATTTGATAAAGTTGTTTCATGCCATTGGGTAGGGCACATGGATCCGTACGAAGGATTATGTACAAAAGTGCTAGAGAAACCATACCTGGCATTAGAATTAATAAAAGTGTTGCCGACGTCAGTAATTCAAATATGCGATTTGTTTTGGAAAAATAACTGCGATAAAGAGCACTACGGATATACCTACATGGATCTTAATCTCAGTTACGGTTTAACAGAAACTCATAAATTGGAATATTTTCCTGCTAGCGCTAATCAGACTCCTATAAGATGGTTACTACAAATAGCTTTTAATGAAACCCTTGATTTCATCATTTCTTTTACAAATAAAGCAGTAGAAAAATATAGTCATTCAGAATATGGACTGAAGGATGTTAAAGAAATCACGCTTCGTGTTGGCAAGACAGAAACTCGTCAATATGTTAGCGATGACATTTGGGGAATGCACCGTGGAATCGTTGGGTCTGTCCCATATTTACTTCAATCTGTACACATGGCTTTAGAAAAGACTTTGTTGGAAATTGCGCAGAGACTTGATCCTCAACTAGTCAAAAATGTCCTTATTAGTATTCTTACTAATTCAAAATCGGCATCGCTCACATCTCTTGTTTGTAGTGTTTTGCTTGCATATCCTGAGAAATTCAGTGACATTGCCTTGATACTCTTCAAAACAATAGAGCTATTTGATTATGACAGTAGAAGACAATTTAATGAGTTTCAAGCAAAATATATTTATTCAATTGGGTATGGATTGAACAATTTGAAAGATGTTTTATACACAGATGAAAGACTGAAAACATGTGAGGAGAAATTCAGAGGCACTTGTTTAGAGAGTATTTTTCTGAATTATCAATACTTTGGAGTTAAAGGCTTTTCTGAAGAGCAGAACATGGCATTTATCAACAGAATTTACAAAATTTTAGATGAATACAAAGATAATGAAACTATTTATAAAGAGAATGGCATTTTATTGGCAAGGATGGACAGACGTAATCTGACAGCCAAAGTATCTGGTCATAAAGATGGTAACATACTTATAGAATTTACTCCTAAGGAACTTGCTGAAGATTTGAGAAAGAAAAGCAAAGAAGCTGAAATCCAACATAAAGAAATGTGTAAATACTCTTCACTGAGAGTGTGGTCAAACTTCTTACAAGAGAAATCTGTTAAACAGATAAAATATGATGATAATCCGCTTCTCGCTTTATCAGATACAAAACAATTATTAGAAGAATTAAAATGCAATAACAATATTAATGCAAAACTTAATTATTATGTGCCTTCGTATGTCTGTTCAAAATTATTGATTGAATATTTTGACAAACTATCAACTGAGGATAAAGCCTTTTGTAAAAAAATAGTTGTTAACACAATTAAAAATCTTTTTGATGACAACTATGGTTATCAGATAGGTGACGGTGTAGAGGCAGCATGTCATGCGCTACCAACTCTGATGAGTAAATATCCAGAAGAAATAGAAGGCTATATTTCACTTATGGTATTTATTCTTTTTGATGAAACCCACCTTGGATCATACAAAAGAATCTGTGACTATATTATCGAATCTATTCACAAATCAAACTTATGGGAAACGGATACTAATACAGCGCAAGCGATATTATGCGGCTATATAAAAGTCAAGCCATTTTATAAATCTATCGTTTCGGATATAAGAAAAAAACAAGGATTCTGGGGACGCGTTTCAAAACAGGCAATTCTGACTGATTTGTCAGATAGAGTGGGTAACATAGTTTTCAAGGATTTGGACTTTTGTAAAGATGAAATAGAGAAACTTGACATTTTTGATTTGGGGATGCTACTGCAACTTATTCCTTCAGATACGGTCGATAAGAAACTTACGGAAATCATTGAAATAGTCATTCGAAAATGTACACCGGAATTGTTTAATGATAGACGTTTGCTTGATCTTGAATATGATACGGATAGGAATGTAGACATTTACAAACTTCGTCTGAACGTATTTAGGCAGATATCGAGATTTCTTTTGAACAGAAAACTTTCAGAAATTGATCAGTATATAGACCCGATCTTAAAATCTTTACAAGCGACAGAAGAAACGCAATCATTTATAGATGAAATGATTTCCGCTGAAGATAGTATTAGAAGGAATGAGCAATTTTGGTATATATGGAGAAAAATGTATCCTTTCGTCGCGGATCTATGTCTTAAACCAAGAGGTTATCATCTGAATGACGTTATAATTAGTTATTTGTTGGCTTGGCCATGGTGGCGAAAGGGAATCGAGTCCTGGCCCAGTTTGACATCGGATAATATTGATTTTTATTATAAGGTATCAAGGGAACTTAGTACAAATCCTGCCGTGTTGTATTCAATATCAAGGGTTCTATACACAGTCGGTAGCAAATTTAAAAAGGATGGTGTTGAATGGCTTTACACAATTATATCTAAGAACAAAGCGATAGCTTTATGTGATTTAGAATCTAATACTTTGTTTTATATTGAATGTTTTCTGAGAAAGTTTATTTTTGAAAATAGGGAGGGTATCAAAAGAAACTCGAGATTGAAAAGGAAAGTTATAGAGATTCTTAATTTTCTCATAGAAAAAGGTTCATTACGTGGGTATCAACTTAGAGAAAGTGTTATATAGTCGTCCCTTAAAAAGCCCATTTTTGCGAGATATTCTTCAAGCACAGT
>JAHHQS010000178.1 GCA_020026285.1 Parabacteroides sp.
ATAAATATATATTTATAAAATTATAAAAACACATCAGTTATGAAAATGAAATTTTTGGCAATTAGTCTATTGTCATTTTGCATGAGCAGTTTGATTTCATGCACACAGGGTCCTAATCAATTAAGTAGTTCTGAAAAATCTGAAGGCTGGACTTTATTGTTCAATGGTAAAGATTTTACCGGTTGGAGACAATGTAACGGTACAGCAATGCCTGCAAACTGGATTATCGAAGATGATGCAATGAAAGTGTTTACTGGCGAAGGAAAGAAACCGGGACAAGGTGCAAATGGAGACATTCTTTTCAGTACCAAGAAATTCAAGAATTTCGAGCTTTCTATCGATTGGAAAGCTGGAGAAAAAGCGAACTCCGGTATTTTCTACAATGTACGTGAAGTTCCAGGAAAACCTATCTTTTATGCAGCTCCAGAAGTACAAGTATTGGATAATGTCAATGCTTCTGATAATAAAGTAAAAAGTCACTTGGCCGGTTCTTTATATGATATGTTGCCAGCAGATCCAGCAACTGTTCATCCTGCAGGAGAATGGAATACAATCGTTATTAGAGTTAAAGATGGTAAAGTAACTCATACACAAAATGGAACAAAAGTCTGTGAATATTCTCTTTGGAGTAGTGAATGGGACAATATGGTTCAGAACAGTAAGTTTAAAAATTTCCCAGGCTTCACTGAAGGTATTTCTAAAGAAGGTTACATCGGTTTGCAAGACCACGGTTACACTGTTTGGTATCGTAATATCAAAATCAGAGAATTATAATAAACAAGAAGGTGTGTCTATAAAGACACACCTTTTATTTTCTTCCAAAATCAGCCGGAATCTCTCCCCATACGGCTGTTTCCCATTTATATATAGGAGTAGTATAAGTATTCTCCTGCAACCATTTTTCAGCTCTGGCTATCAAATCAAATATTGGTTCATTTTCCGGAACTTTTTCTAACAAAGTCTTACATTTTTTTTTCTTCACCCAAGCAATTGCATTCCGACTATCCGAATAAATTGGAATATTACAATTTTTCTGTTTCAGAAGAGCCAGACCATGCACCAATGCTAAAAATTCACCAACATTATTTGTTCCTTTTGATAAAGGACCTATATGAAAGATTTCCTGATGACTGGCAGTATAAACACCTCGATATTCCATATCTCCGGGATTTCCACTACAAGCTGCATCAACAGCCAAACTATTTGTTATAGGATTTCCAATCAAGCGTGTTTCAGTTTGCATCATTCGTTTAAACGGATCTTTTGCCCCTGGATACGTCGGACTTGATTTTATATAATGTTCATATCCATTATTAAAAGCCTCTTCTGCAGCCTCTCGACTTTCAAAAGATTTAAATTTAGCATTTTGCTGACCTCTCACCTGATCTTTACAATCATTCCAATTGTTATAAATTCCAGGATTCAACCCTTGCCAGACAACATAATATTTCTTTATTTTAGCCATATATTTTCCTTGAATTCTACAAAAGAAATCATTTTCCATCAGATTTACAAATAGGATTCTTCACTATCATGACTTTATAAAAAAATATCTATCACAAATCATAACTACAATAGTTTATTTAGAAAAATGATTAATTAGCAAATTTAAGCGACTCATTAGAAAAAAAGTATAAATTTGCAAAAGAGCTTGATATAAATAAATGGTTTGATAATGAAACGAATTTTTCTTCTCGGATATATGGGAGCCGGAAAAACAACGGTAGGAAAAGTACTATCCAAACGTATGAATTTATCTTTTATTGACTTGGATTATTATATTGAAGGAAGATATCATAAAAACATACGTGACCTTTTTACAGAAAAAGGAGAAAGTGCTTTTCGTGAAATAGAAAAACGGTTGTTACATGAAGTCTCAACATTCGAAGATGTCATAATTTCTACCGGCGGAGGAACTCCATGTTTTTTTGACAATATGGATTTCATGCTCCAGATGGGGACAACCGTTTATTTAAAAGTTTCTATCGAGGAACTTGCAAACAGATTAGAAATCAATAAACATACACGTCCTGTTTTAAAAGATAGAAACGGCGAAGAATTAAAACAGTTTATTGCAGAGAATCTGGAAAAGAGAAAATCATTTTATGAAAAGTCAAAAATAATTTTTGATGCGGAAAAAATGATGACAGAACTTGATATAGAAAAAATATCAGATGATTTGATGAAACTATTGTAAACAGATAATAACATGGGAAACGCCTCTGATAATCAATCTCAGAAATTTTATATTCCTCAAGAACTATTACAGGAACTTGGGAAAGCCCGGAATTCTTTAATAATAGGTATTCCTAAAGAACGGCATCCGGAAGAAAAGCGAGTGGCTCTTACTCCTGAAGCAGTTGAAATACTTACAGGATTAGGTCATCGTGTCTTTATTGAATCTGGAGCAGGATTAGGTATTAACTATTCTGATAGTCATTATTCAGAAGCTGGAGCAGGTATCGTTGAAACACCTCAAGAAATATTCCAAGCTGATTTGATCGTAAAGATATTACCTCCACTACCAGAAGAAGTAATGATAATGCGCCCAAGATGCACCGTTTTATCATTCTTGCCCTTCAAACAATTACAAGCAGAAACATTCCAACTTATGATGAACAAACGTATTACGGCGTTGTCGTATGAGTTCTATCGTGACAAGACATTGATGCACCAGCCAATAATGAGTGCAATGGCAGAGATAGAAGGATATGCTTCAATCAGTATTGCTTCTGAACTTCTAAGCAATAATCGGGGTGGTAAAGGGATCCTACTTGGCGGCGTAGCGGGCGTTTCTCCAACAGAAGTCGTTATTATTGGAGCCGGAAATGCTGGTACTAATGCAGCCAAGGCAGCTTTAGCTTTAGGCGCTTCCGTTAAAATATTTGATAATAACATTCAGCGATTAAGAAAGATACAACAATCATTGGGTACTTCGTTATTCACATCTAATTTTCATCCCAATGTATTACGAAATGCATTGTTGAATGCTGATGTCGTTATTGGAGCTTTACATAATGATTATTCTTCACATCGCGTAGTCATTGCCGAAGAATTAATCGGCAGTATGAAAAAAGGTTCTTTGATAATCGACTTAAGGATGAATCAAGGAGGTTGCTTTGAAACTACCTGTTGTCTATCTCCTGATGATCCTGAAGTTTTTGAACAATACGGAGTTTTACATTTTTGCAAACCATTCATCAGTAATTATGTGGCAAGAACTACATCTATGGCCTTCAGCAATCTTTTAGTTCCCCTGCTCACTGAAATTGGAGATATGGGAAATTTGCAAAGAATGACCCAGTCGGATCCAGGTTTCAAGCACGGGATCTATTTATATTCCGGCAAACCTGTAAACGAAATTGTTGCAAACAGATTCAATGTTAGATCCAATAATATTGATATCTATTTAACTGCTTTTTAGGAATATTCAGACTTTCTTCCTTTCTTTGTGTAAGGAAGAACTTTGAAATTAGTGATTAAGAATAAAATATCATGTCAGAACAAACAAAAGTAACAAAATTAGATGAGGTAGTAGTACGTTTCTCCGGAGACTCTGGAGACGGAATGCAGCTAACTGGTACTATCTTTTCAAACCTGTCGGCAGTATTTGGAAATGAAATTTCAACATTTCCTGATTATCCGGCAGAAGTAAGAGCACCTCAAGGTACATTAAGTGGTGTATCTGGTTTCCAGGTACATATCGGTTCTAAACGAATCTTGACTCCAGGCGAGAAAGCAGACGTTCTGGTTGCAATGAATCCTGCAGCATTAAAGGTAAATGTAAAACATTTAAAAACTAATTCTATCGTATTGATTGATACTGATTCTTTCAAGAAAAATGATCTTGAAAAAGCTCAGTATACAACTGATGATCCATTCACAGAATTAGGTTTGACCAAAGTTCAGGTTGTTGCAGCACCTATTTCTTCAATGGTAAAAGAAGGATTAGTCGATTTTGGATTAGATAATAAATCAGCCCTTCGATGCAAAAACATGTTTGCCTTAGGATTAATTTGCTGGTTGTTTGAACGCCCTCTTGATGAAGCCATGCATATGCTTCAAAACAAGTTCGCTAAAAAGCCTGCCATAGCCAAAGCCAATATTAAAGCATTGACTGATGGTTATAACTATGGTCACAATATTCATGCAAATGTTTCTACCTATCGTATCGAAAGCATGAAAATGGCTCCTGGTACATATATGGATGTGAATGGAAACAAAGCTACAGCTTATGGTTTAATTGCTGCTGCCGAAAAAGCAGGTTTACGCTTATTCTTAGGCAGTTATCCTATCACTCCGGCTACAGATATCCTTCATGAATTATCAAAACGTAAAGATCTTGGCGTTATTACCGTTCAAGCCGAAGATGAAATTGCCGGTGTTAGTACAGCTATTGGTGCCAGCTTTGCAGGTTGCCTGGCTGCAACTTCAACATCTGGTCCCGGTTTAGCATTAAAGAGCGAAGCCATCGGTTTGGCTGTAATAGCCGAATTACCACTTGTCGTTATTGATGTTCAGCGTGGCGGTCCATCAACGGGTCTTCCTACAAAATCTGAACAAACAGACTTGATGCAGGCTTTGTACGGTCGAAATGGAGAATGTCCTGCAGTCGTTCTTGCTGCTACAACTCCAACCAATTGTTTTGATGCTGCTTTCTGGGCTGGTAAATTAGCAATCGAACATATGACACCAGTTATTCTATTAAGTGATGCATTTATTGCAAATGGTTCATCTGCTTGGCGTCTGCCTGAATTAGATAAATATCCGGAAATCAAACCGAATTACGTATCAAATTATAAGGAAGACAAACCTTGGAAGCCTTATCGTCGTAATAAAGAAACAATGGTTCGTTATTGGGCTATTCCTGGAACAGAAGGATTCACTCATCGTCTAGGTGGTTTGGAAAAAGATTATGATACAAGTGCTATTTCTACAGAACCAAACAATCACCAACGTATGGTTATGGCTCGTCAGGCTAAAATTGACAAGATTGCAGATTTTATACCAGAACTTGAAGTCGCAGGAGACGAAGATGCAGACTTATTGATTGTTGGTTGGGGCGGAACATACGGACACTTATATGAAGCTATGGAAAATATGCGCGCAACAGGAAAGAAGGTTGCTTTGGCACATTTCTCTTTCATCAGTCCATTACCTAAGAATACAGCAGAAGTTTTGATAAAATACAAGAAAGTAGTTGTGGCTGAACATAGTAATGGTCAGTTTGCTAATTATTTGAAGAGCAAGATAGACGACTTCCATCCGTATAAGTTTGATCGAATTAAAGGTCAGCCATTTATCATATCACGTTTGGTAGAAGAATTCACTAAAATATTGGAGGCATAAGAGATGGCAACAGAAGCATTAAAATATCAACCTAAAGATTATAAGAGTGATCAATATGTACGCTGGTGTCCGGGTTGTGGCGACCACGCTGTACTTAGTTGTATACATAAAGCAATGGCTGAAGTAGGTATTGCACCTCACAACGTTGCATTAATTTCCGGTATCGGATGCTCATCTCGTCTGCCATATTATATGAACACATACGGATTCCATACAATTCATGGTCGTGGTGCAGCAATTGCTACCGGAGTAAAGACTGCTCGTCCTGATTTGAGCGTATGGCTGGTAACAGGCGATGGCGACTGCCTGGCAATTGGTGGTAATCATTTCATTCATGCTGTACGTCGTAATATTGATTTGAATATAGTTTTATTCAACAATAAAATTTATGGTCTGACTAAAGGTCAGTACTCTCCAACATCCGATCGTGGATTCGTATCAAAAAGCTCTCCATACGGAACTGTTGAAGATCCGTTTATACCGGCAGAATTGGCAATTGGTGCTCGTGGTAACTTCTTTGCCCGCGCTATTGATGCTGATATGAAGAATACAACAGAAATTCTAGCTGCAGGAGCTCGTCATAAGGGTGCTGCCGTTACTGAAGTTCTGGTAAACTGTATGATCTTTAACAACGGCATCCACAAGAATATTACAGACAGAGAATTCCGTGCAGAAAGGACCATTTTCCTTCGTCATGGAGAAAAGATGATTTTCGGAAAGAACAACGATAAAGGAATCGTTTTGGAAGGCTTAAAATTGAAAGCTGTAACAATTGGTCAGGATGGATACACCATGGATGATGTTTTGGTTCACGATGCTCATTGTAAAGACAACACATTACACATGATGTTGGCAATGATGAGCGGAGACATGCCGGTAGCCTTAGGAATTATCCGTGATGTTGATGCTCCTACCTACGATCAAGCTGTTCATGCTCAACTGAAAGAAGTTCAGGAAAAACTTCCTTCTCGTACATTAGATCAGTTCTTGAGAAGTCAGGAAACATGGGAAATCAAATAATATTCAGAAATTGAATATAAGTATAAAAGGTGCTCCAAAAGGGCACCTTTTTTTATATAAAATAAGCCCCACAATCAAGCAACAATGATAGTGGGGCATTACGTCAAGGTATCAGTTTCTAATTAATTCATTATGTTTTAATCTGAATTAAATAATAAAAAAATGTTTGTTTACTTTTATATATTGTCTAGTTAAGTGTTTGCATATATGACAACCAATGACAATAAATCCCTAATGAGATTATTATTTTTTCTTTAAAAAAAATATCCGCTGATACAATCCTCAACAATTCATAAAGAATTCTACCCCATATTTTGATTTCTAAAAAAGCCGGAAATAATCGTATGACAATCAATATATAATTTGATTAAATCATATTAATGACTTAATTAAATCACAATAGTGAATTATATAATTCATCAATATGATTTAATTGATTCACTTATATGAACTAAAGTGAATAAACAATATTTTTATTAGATTATCTTTCTACTTATTAAATCCGATTTATCAGAAAAACACAAACACATATTTTACAACTTAATTATGTATGTAGATTTGAAATCAATCAAGAAGATCCAATCAGATTTTTTTCAGATCAAAGGAATGAAATGGATATTCATTGAATATGCTAATAAAAAAAACAAGAAATAGGGTACGTATATAAATGAAAAAAGGCTGTCTCACGACAACCCAATCTCAATTGTTAACCTTAAATCTAATACCATGAAAAACACGATGCAAATATAGTGGTTTTATGTTATACAGCATCATTTCAGTCAAGAAAAATGCTTTTCTTTAACTTTATTTAGTATTTTCATGTTTTAGAACATAATTTTCTCAAAAAAGAATATTCAATATCAACAAAACAATCTAAAAAATCAACTTTTTTAATAGAAAAACTATGAATATTCAAATTCATTCTTTACGAAAAGCCGGCTATATATCAGGTAAACCTATATATAGCCGACAACATATTTATAGACCAATCAAACAGACATTATTTGTTGTATAAAGTCTTTGCAATACCTAGTTCTAGACCTCTTAATTCAGCCAGACTACGAAGACGACCTATACATGAATATCCTGGAT
>JAHHQS010000179.1 GCA_020026285.1 Parabacteroides sp.
ATTAAGTCATGTGTAGCTATAATTCCACAACTGTCATTTGCTATTAATTGTTTCATTAGAGCTATTGATCCTTTTTGTTTATCAATAGAATTTGTCCCCTTCAATATTTCATCTAAGATGATGAATAATTTTTCTCCATTATGTAGACGATCTATAATTGATTTAAGTCTTTTCAATTCTGCAAAGAAATAAGATTCATTACTACTTAATGAATCGGACGTTCTCAGACTTGTTACTAAATGTGCTGGATAGATAGATAATTCCTGGGCACAAACAGGAGCCCCTATACATGCTAATAAATAGTTAACGCCAACAGTACGCAAGTAAGTACTCTTTCCTGCCATGTTTGCTCCGGTTATAATACAAAACCACGGATTATGAGGTATTTCTACATCATTTTTTACACAAACTTTTCTATTAATAAGAGGATGTCCTAACTTTATCCCTTTCATAATAAAATACTCATCAGATATTTCAGGGAAGATATAAGTTGGATTGTTAAAAGCGAAGTTTCCTAAAGAATAAAGGGCATCGAAAGTAGCCAAAGCCTCTAGCCAATCTCGTAGATCTTTCTGATGGGCAAATTTCCATTTTTCTATTTTTATTGCCTGGCTTGTATCTCTAAGGGTTAATAAGTTAAGAATACATCCAGCTAAACTGAATCTTTGATTAAGGGCTCTGATGTGTTTGGAAAGATTTATTAATTCGTGAGATGCACAATTATTGTTTTTAAGAAAACAATTCTGCTCCTTCTTTAATATCTCGGCTTCAAAAGTTTGATTTTCTATATGTTTTATAATTCCTGAAAATGAATTAAATATAGTTTCCAGTTTGTCGGCTGATTGGTATAAAGCGTTTATTTCTTTAGTTTTCCAATATGCTATGATAAAAGAAACGGCTAGATATATGCCAATCCATTTTTCTGAAATGAGATTAAATACATTCCCACCAATAATTAAAAGCCAGCCTAAAGGACTAATCCATATTATTGTATTCCATAATCGATTGTTGATTGTTGAAAAGGATTCGCTGGTTATTGAATTTATGATAAAATTATCTTTTTTCTCGTTTTCTTGTTTTTCCCCTTTTGTGTAAAAATCCTGGAAGGAGTCTGGTCGTGTTGATAATTCTTTTATAGCTTCTTGTCGTTTAATTATATCTTCTTTTTTGTCTAATGGATTTTTAAACCAGGATGCTAACATTTTTCCGCCTAAAAATGTAACAGTTCTGTTTATAGACTGGTATAAAGATTTGTCTCCAAATATATCTAAATCTAAAGAAAATGAGTGTTCTAAATCAATTTCTTCGGGAGCTCCATTGAATGCACTATAATCATAGTGTAATCCATTTAGTTCATTTTGATTAAGTTTTAGTTTTGTTTCCTTATAATATCGTAGATTAAATAGTTTATTGTGAAGACTCATTAACAGGATAAAAGGAAGAAGAAATATAGTTACTATTCCCAAAATAGTGCCCCAGCTATCTTCATGAAAAATATAAACAGAAATCATCCCACCTACAACTAGCAGAAGGCGTATAGTTCCTATTAGGTGAATTTTTTTATTTAAATCTTTTATATCTGTGGAGAGCTTTTTTATTCGTAAAGTATAATATTGTATTAAAAAATCCATAATTCTTTTTCTTGTTTAGAACAAAATTAGTATAAAATTATCTATCGACAATTCTTTCAGTAGAGGAATATTTTTAAGGATTGACTTGTTTTATGGAATGATTGTTGGAGATAAAAGTTCTTTGATTATAGAAAAAAGTCTTTATTGGTTGTGCCTATATTTTAGTCAAAAAATATCATTTCTATAAAGTCTGTAGTGTTATAAGAAAAAAGTAATTTTTTCGGAAGGATAGTCTTGGGGATAAAAAAAGCCAATGAATAAAATCATTGGCTTTTTTATGTCTATTATAAGTCTGAATTAACGCTGTTCTTTCAAAATTACGTCATGTGCTCCACCTTCTACGATAGAAGTGGAAGAAACCAAAGTGATTTTAGCACTCTTCTGTAATTGTTGAATAGTAATTGAACCACAACTACACATAGTTGATTTCATTTTACCTAATGTTACTTCCAGATTATCTTTCATTTTACCTGCATATGGTACATAACTATCAACACCTTCTTCGAATTTAAGAGATTCTTTGCCTCCCATGTCATAACGTTGCCAGTTCTTAGCACGATTAGAACCTTCTCCCCAATATTCTTTTACGAAACTGTTTCCAATTTTTAATTTCTTTGTAGGAGATTCGTCAAAACGAGCAAAGTAACGTCCCATCATCAAGAAATCGGCACCCATAGCTAAAGCTAGAACCATATGATAATCGTGAACTAAACCTCCATCACTACAAATAGGAACGTAGATACCAGTTTTTTCAAAATATTCATCACGAGCTCTTGCTACATCAATTAAAGCAGTAGCTTGACCACGACCAATACCTTTTTGTTCACGAGTGATACAGATAGAACCACCTCCAATACCAACTTTAATAAAATCAGCACCAGCTTCTACCAAATAATTAAAACCTTCTTGATCAACAACGTTACCAGCACCTACTAATAATTTGTCTCCATAAGTTTCTTTAATCCAATGCAAAGTATCAGATTGCCATTCTGAATAACCATCAGATGAATCGATACAAACGATATCAACGCCAGCTTCTACCAATGCTGGTACACGTTCTTTGAAGTCTCGTGTATTGATACCTGCACCAACTAAGACTGTTTTATCTTTTCCTGATAATTCATTAGGATTCTCATGATGATTATCGTAATCTTTACGGAATACGAAGTATTGAAGATTCTGATTCTCGTCAATGATAGGTAATGTGTTCAATTTATGTTCCCAAATAATTTGATTGGCTTCAGATAAAGTAATACCTATTTTACCAACATGTAATTTGGAAAATGGAGTCATAAATGATTTTACTAATGAAGCAGGATCATCCTTTTCTACACGATAATCTCTACTTGTTACCATACCTAGCAATTTTCCGTTAGGTGTACCATCTTCTGTGATACCGATAGTTGAATGGCCAGTCTTTCTGACTAAAGCAATAACTTCGCTCAAAGTACTTTCTGGTGTAAGGTTAGAATCACTAACTACGAATCCAGCTTTGAATTTTTTTACCTTGCGGACCATTTCTGCTTGGCTTGCAATAGGTTGAGAACCAAAAATAAAAGACAAACCTCCGTTACGAGCCAATTCGATAGCTAGTTCTGGACCAGAAACCGATTGCATAATTGCTGAAACGAAAGGAATATTAAGTTCAATTGCTGCTTTTTCGCCTGCTTTATGTTTTACTAAAGGGGTTTTTAGCGATACATTACTCGGTGTACATTCTTTTGTTGTTAAACCTGGAATAAGTAGATATTCACCAAAGGTTCTTGATACATCATTTAAGTAAATTGCCATAAGATTCTATTTATTTACTGGATGAAAGTTTATTCGTGCAAAGATAAGAATTTTACTTTACAAAAAATATGTTTAAAGATAAAAGATTTTCTTAAAGTCATTAATACTCTTTGTCACAGTAATAATCAATCATACGTTTAATCGCTTTTGAACATACTGGACAGAAAGGAGCCAAATCGTTCATCATACAATGATTCATAGGTCTATAGATACCTTTTGACACATATCCTCCTCCCTCAAATACGCCACATTCATTTTGGTATTTATCGTTAAGAGGTGTTGGTATTGGAGTACCTTTTTTAAGACAGTCTTTCCATTTTGATTCAAAATTGACCAACGTAGTAATATTAGGTTCCCAAGGTTCGTATTTTAAATTATAGAATTCACTATAAGCTACATCAGAAGAGTAATATTCATCAGCAAGCCCGGCAAAGCTATGACCAAATTCGTGTGTGAATACATGAGGTGTTTTAGGATGATCAGCACTTCCGCAAGCATAGAAATTATACATGCCTCCTCCACCGTAATTTTTAGTGTTGATTAAAATGAAAATGGCATCAGTTGGTACGTTCCAAACAGCATCTCTCATTGCTTTATGATCATTACTGGTTAAATAGCGGTCTAAACCAAAAGTATAATAGCCACTATTAAAAATAGTGTTTTTATAAATGCCTTTTCCTGAAATATCTGTACCGCTTTCCTCAGAGATACTTCCAACAGCCCAGACATTAAAATCTTTTTTTCTTTCATCATATGGTTTTGTTTTAAAGAGTGCATCACAAAATCGTTGTGCATCTGCAAAAAACTTATCTTGTTCGGCTGCCGTATAACCTTCTGCCAGGAAAACCAAATCAACTTTCTTATGAGAATCTCCATTATTTAAGATAGGTTTTACTTTATTGGCTTTCAGGTCACCTCGGTCAATAAAAATACTCGTAGGGTCAATATCCATTTTTAATAAAGAATGAAATTGCATATCCTTTTTGTCTCTGGCTGTAAGTTCAATCGTAATAGTTTTCTTAGGATAGGGAACTGTCATACAATTGGTCCAGGCTTGAGTCTCATGTTTTGCTTGTTCTGTTGTTCTCCATTCTTCAAATAAGGTGTTGAAGCCTCTGGAATAAATTAATTTATTAGTCTCTTTGTCGTAAACATTTATATAATAACCTCCATAATAGAAATGATCTATCAGATTATTCAACGGACCTCCCCATACAGGCTCTTTACGGATTTGCTTGATTGCAGCAGATTGTTCTTTATCGTTTCCGCTCAAAGAAAAATCTATTCTTAAACTTTTTCTTTCAAAATAAGTGTCGAACATTTCTTGTGCAAAAATATTTGCAAAGAAACCTAAAAAAATAATGAGTAAGTAAGTCTTCTTTTTCATGATTGGATTTTTTGATGATTATTAAATTCTTTGTTCTCACAAATATATATTATTAAATCTAAAGATAGTTAGAGGAAATCAAAAAAACATTACCTTTGTGACCGAAAATTTCAATTAGTGTTTATAAGTGAATCGTTTATTGTATATATTATTAAGTTTCTGCTTTTGCTATGCATCTATTGATCAGATGTATGCGCAAAAAGGAAAATTTACACTTGTAATAGACGCTGGACATGGTGGTAAGGATCCTGGTGCACGTGGTAGGATTATTAACGAAAAAACGATCAATTTAAATATTGCATTAAAATTAGGGGCTCTTGTTTCTAAGAATTATAATGATGTTAATGTTATATATACTCGAAAGACGGATAAGTTTATAGAATTGAATGAACGAGCTGATATCGCTAATAGAAATAAGGCTGATTTGTTTATTTCTATTCATACAAATTCTGTTGCCAAAGGAAAGTCTTCAGTGAAAGGTACAGAAACCTATACTTTAGGTCTGGCACGAACTGAAGAGAATTTAGATGTTGCAAAAAGAGAAAATTCCGTAATTCTATTGGAAGATGATTATAAAGTGAAATATGAGGGCTTTGATCCGAATTCAACGGAATCATATATTATTTTTGAATTCATGCAAAATAAACATATGGAGCAAAGTGTTGCTTTAGCTTCAAATATTCAATCCATGTTTACTTCTGCACATAGAGAAAATAGAGGAGTGAGACAAGCCGGTTTTCTGGTATTGAGAAAAACTAGTATGCCAAGTGTTTTGATTGAAGTAGGTTTTATTTCTAATAGAGAAGAAGAAAGATATATGGCATCTGAAAAAGGACAGTCTCAGATAGCTGGAGCTATATTTAATGCTTTTTCAAATTATAAAAAATCATATAATGCAAGGCTTGGAAAGCCTGATAATATAAAATCTGAAAATCGAGATATTCAGAAAGTTCGAAGGGTTGAAAATAAACAGAGCTTTGAACAGAATAATTTAACGAATCTACCTCCGGCGGGAAGTGAAGAAGATATTCTTTTAAGAAAGAAGAAAAAGAATTTAGGTTCACAAGGAGTAGTAGAAAATCGTCCAAATGTAGAGATTAATAGATCTATAAATAAAACATCGAATATAAAAGGCAAAAAAGTTTATAAAATACAGATTCTTACATCAGTTAATAAATTATCTTCTGATTCGAAATTGTTAAAAGGTTATAAAAACGTTGAAAGTGTGAAGGGTAATCGTTTTTATAGATATTTTTATGGTGAATCGGAAAATTATAATGAAATTCTTAGATTGTGGAGAACTGTTGTCAAGGATTTTAAAGATTCATACATCGTTACTTTTAAGAATGGTGAAATGATTAATTAATCAATTAAGTTAGAATTTTAATATAGCAAGATAAAATGAAAGCAGTATTTTCAAAAGAAGCAAAAATAGGGTTAGTATCGATAATTAGCTTGGTTTTACTTTATTGTGGCATAAACTATTTGAAAGGTATAAATCTATTTAAGCCAGTTAATCATTATGAAGTAGAATTTTCTAATGTTAAAGGTGTAACAATATCTAGCCCGGTGTATGTGGAGGGTTTTAAAGTTGGATTGGTTAGAGATATCCGATATGATTATGAATCAAAAGACCGTGTCTTTGTGGATGTTAGTCTGGAAGATGAAATGAAAATCAATAAAGGTAGTTATATAACTATTGTGAACAGTCTTTTGGGTGGAGCTGAATTACATATTCATTTAAATAAATATTTATCTGATTATTATGCGCCGGGAGATGTTATTGAAGGTCGAATGGCTGAGGATTTGATGCAAACAGTTCAAGATGATTTATTACCTTCTGTACAATCTTTGTTACCAAAAATAGATTCTATTTTAGGTGGTATAGAAAAATTGGTAAATCATCCTGCTTTGGTGCAGTCTTTAAATCATGTTGAGAAAACAACAACAAATTTGGAAGTATCAACCCGACAGTTAAATAAATTGTTGGGAGAGGACATGCCTGTCATCGTCTCTAATATAAAAAACATAACTGATGATTTTTCAGAGGTTAGTGGAAAATTGAAATCATTAGATTTACAGAGTACAGTACAAAGTATAAATTCTACTTTAGCCAATTTGAAGGTAACTACTGATAAGTTTAGTTCAAAAGATAACAGCATCGGATTATTATTGAATGATCGGACTTTGTATGATAATTTAACAACAACAACAGATAATGCTTCTAAGTTATTATTGGATTTGCGCGAAAATCCTAAACGATATGTGCATTTTTCTGTGTTTTGAAAAAATAATTTGAGAAAAATAATTTTGTCTTTCTGCTCATGGATAATGAAAAGATGAAATTATTAAAAGCATGCTTAATCTGCTGAAAATAAATCTAATAGAATTTGTCTCAAATCAGAATTGATGAAATTCTAGTTTGACAAAATGTATATGTAAAGTATGTTTTTTATACTTTTTATTAACTGGGATTTTCTTAAGTGATTGATATATAAAATGTTATAATA
>JAHHQS010000018.1 GCA_020026285.1 Parabacteroides sp.
CAATTAAACATATTATTTCTACTTTTGTATATAACAATATTATGAAACAATTGATACTCAACTTAAAATTGAAATAAAAATGAGAACAAAAGGAATCGTATTACTAACTTTCTTATTCGGTCTTATTCTGAATATTCAAGCAGCCGATAACGTTAACGGTAATGGTAAATTAAGTACCAAGTCAATGAAAATTGATGATTTCAATGAAGTACAGATTGATGGAATCATGGACTTTAATTACACTCAATCTGATAGTCCTAGTAGTTTGGAAATTACTTTAGATGAGAATCTTCATCAATATTTGGACATTGATATCCACGATCGTGTGTTAACTTTAAAATTTAACAAGAAAGTCAAAGTTAATAAAGTTACCAAATACATCGTTAAGACAAGTTCTAAATGGTTGAAGAAGGCTGAAATTAAAGGAAATGCCAACTTTATGGTTAATAACAAGTTGAAGTCAGATGAGATGGAAATTAAAGCCAAGAATAATTGTCTTGTTCAACTTAAGCAACCTGTTGAAATTGGAGTCTTAACTCTAAATGTCGACAATAGTGCCAATATGGTTGTTGAAAACTTAAAAGTAGATAAACTGGAATGTAATATGGACGGCTCCGGTTCAATGCGCTTAAAATCAGGAACTGCCAATCAAGGTAAATTTACTGTTCTGAGCAGCGGTGATATTCATGCTTACGGAGTGACTATTCCAGATGTAAACTGTAAAATGGCAGGAAGCGGTCTGGCAGAAATTCATCCAACAGAAAATCTGAAAGCTTCTTTGGTAGGAAAAGGGACTATCCGTTATAAAGGGAACCCTACTGTTGACAAACGTTCAATCGGAAAAGGTGTAATCGAACAGATTAAATAATCACTATCCTATATAAAAGGAACAAGGTGTAACTCGATTGTTTTAGAAACATCTGTTACACCTTGTTTTATTATATTACATTTATAATTCCCGGTCCACTTGAATTCGATCTGTCTCCAATTGAGATTTCAAATCCTCCAGATTTTTGAATTTCTGATTGTCTCGAAGCTTTTTTATAAAAGAGACTTTGATCTTTTCTTCATAAACATCTCCTGAGAAATTCAAAATATAAACCTCAACCGACTGACTACCGTCATCTTCCAGTGTAGGGCGATTCCCAATTGAAAGCATACCCTTATATCGTTTTCCTTTCAAATCAACCCAAACAGCATAAACTCCAGAATTAGGCAGAATCTTATTCGGGTCATCTATTGCTATATTAGCCGTTGGGAAGCCGATTGTTCGACCAATCTGATGTCCTTTTACAATTTTACCCTCTATCGCATAAGAATAGGACAGGAGTTCTGTTGCAAAAGACACATTACCTTCAGATAAAAGATGACGAATTTCAGAAGAACTAACCTTTGTCAACCCCTGATTAAAAGCAAAAGCCTGAATAACATCCATATCCGATTCATGACCGTAAACCACATATTGTTCGAATCCTTCAGCTCTGTCATGGCCAAAACGATGATCATAACCAATCAGCAAAACTTTTACCTGAAGTTCCTTAGCCAGTATCTTGGATATAAATTCCTTCGCAGAATAACGAGACAATTCAACCGTAAAGTCCAGAACGATACAATAATCCACTCCAGTTGTGGCCAATTGTTCTATCTTCTCATCAAACGTATTCAAGAGTCTGGGCTGATAAGATTTCTGTAACACAGCTCTCGGATGTTTCTTAAATGTAATAACAGCAGAAGGCATACCAGCTTCAGCAGCCACCTTTTTCAACTGATCAATCAAAAAACGATGTCCCAAATGCACCCCATCAAAAAAGCCTATGGTTGCCGCTAATTGTTCAGGAATTTCATTCCTCCAATTTTTATCTATTACAATCATCTTCTAGCTTTACCCTTATTTTTACGAGCTTCTTCTCTCGCTTTCAATTCTGCTTTACGAGCCTTTTCACGTTCTTTCAACTTCTGTTTATATGTACGTTCTTTCTCCTTACGTTGTTTTTCTTTCAACTTCAGACGCTCTTTATAAGCCTTTTCCTTCTCCTTACGAAGTTCAGCCTTCGCCTTCATCTTTGCCTTACGATCTTTTTCAGCTTGTTTCAATCTTTCCTTACGACTCATCTCAAGCTTATGTTCTCGTTCGGCCTTTGCCTTCATTAACGATTCTTCCTCAGCTTTCTGCTGTGATTCAATATTCGAACGAATCTCTGAATTCATATTCAATTCAACCTGTTCAGCTTCCTGCTCTGCCTGAAATGCACGACGAGCCTCTTCTTTTCGAAGTTCTTCAGCTTCGGCCTGCAGCTTTCTGATTTCCTCAATATCCTTCAAAGTTAAACCTTTATCCTTTTCCGGTTTAGGAGGAGCCTGAATTACTTTTTCTTTTTTAAGAACCGGTTGTTCCTTTATTTCCGGCTGAATAGTATCAACAGGAGCTATCTTGACTGAATCTACCGGTATAACAGGTAATTCTTGTTTCAAGATTATAGAATCGCCCTTGACTGTAACAGAATCAATCTTCCTATCCACCTTCTGTTCCAAATTCATTTCCGGAACCTTTTCTTCCGTCTTCTTTTCTACGATAGTTTCCTTTTCAGGAACTTTCTCTGCAGGAACAATCGAATCCACTTTTGGTTCAGCAAGCAAAACAGAATCCGCTTTTTCTATTTCTTTCTGCTGTTCATCCTTTCTTGCATTCCATTTAGCCATTAATTCCGGAGCCTTATCATGGAAATTTTCATCGAAGAATGCGATGTATTCATCCAAAGTTTTGCCATGCATCAACGTTTCATAATTATCTTCTGAAATAGGTATAATATCTACACTATTTCCTAAAGCAGAGGCATAACCAGATTTGTCATAAATCATCTTATAATAATGCCATGCCTCATCAAAATTATAGAATCCCGTTAACGTAAAGATACTTGCAATACCAGACTCTTCGAATGCCATATCCAACTGCTTCACCATAAAATTAGCAAAGTTATATGCAGCAACAGTATACAGCAACTGATTACGATCGACAGCCCCTGTAGGATAAATCATAATCATTCGATATGGAGTATTTGGTTCAGCCTTGAACACTCGAGCTGAATCAGCAGCAGATAAAGAGCCATCTTCTCCAGCACCGAAACGAAGATTCCAAGTCATGCCAGTTACACCGCCACGAACCATCTGACGTCCGCGAAGAACTCCTTTCAACATTTCTCCAGCCAGCTCGGAAACATCTTCAGACGGATACTTATCCAATAAAGCTTTCAATGCCTGTTTGAAACCTTCGGCATCACCTGCCTGAACATAAGTAAGTGCTTCCAGGAACATAAACTTCGGCAACAATTTTGCCAATGGATACTTCTCAGAAACTTCTTTATAGTTACGACGTACAGCGGTTGTATCTTCAGCCAGATAACGTTCGTATGTCTGTTCGTAGATAGAATCCTGAACAACATCCATCATCCGGATATTACGTTCGTAATTCGGATCAGCAATCGCTACCGCATAATCACTATCCGGGAACTTTTCCATCATTTTCCTCTTATATTCCTCAGACAAACCAACATCTTTCAAACGTAGAGCCATCAGATAGATCTGATAATAACTTTCCATCAGATGTATATTATCGGGAAAACGAGTTTCCAGATTTTTAAATTCCTTAATAGATAAAGGCAAATCACCTAATTTGTCTTTATAAATCATAGCCATATTATAAAGACCATCCACAATGATTACATTCGAAGCCTCCACATCCTCAGGAGTCAGGGGTAATTGCTGCAGATAATATTCACGACTCTTTGGATCATCTGCTCCCGGAGCTTGAGTATCACCTTCACCTCCTTCAGAAGCCTGAGTATCTCTTTGAGCATTATCAGCCATATTCTGTTGATTTTCCGGAGCAGCATTCTGACCATTTTCTTCTGCCTCAGTATCTGCAGGATCATCAAAAGTAGACATTTTTTTATTTCTTCGTCTCCAGTTATCTTCCAAAGGGCGGCGTCCCCATTTACGCTGGAACTGAGTTTTTCCTTGTGATACTGCCTGTGGATTGTAGAAATAAAACGCAGCTTCACCCGTAGCAGTCGGCAATGTAATAGCTTTAGCCTGAGTTCCCGGACGATCAATTCCAGAACCCCTTGATTCCTGGTCAGCCAGGAATGCTTCTTTTTCAGCCTCCGCTTTGGCCTTTTCTTCCTCTTCCTTAACCTTTTCGATAATCTTGTCGATTACTGCCAGACGTTCCGATTCAGGCATTTTAGCCAATGTCTGCAAACTATCCTGCAAATGAACAGCTTCTACATGAACTACCAGTTCATCCAACACGGCAGAAAGCTTGGCTATACGTTCATAATCCTTATATTCTTTCTGTATTCCGGCCAAAGCACCACTAAAGTTCGGCTGAGCCTTTACATAATCAGCCTTTTCGAAATATAGATCCCCCAAACGAATCTGACAAAGAGCCTTATCCAACCCGTTCTTGACACTTTTTTCAACACCCAACTCATAATTCTTTATGGCATTCACAGTATCTTCACGACTCATGTATACATTTCCCAATGCATAATAGACCTGATCCAACAGCTCTTTATTCTTCTGACTTTTAGCCATACGTTCCAATTTCTTGACTACCTTCTGATAATCAGTAGTAACAAGCACTTCCGTCTGACGAATACGAGCTGCAAATTCCAGCTCGTAAGGAGGATTGGAACGAATTACCTCTCCGTATGCCTTATAGGCCATTCCATCCATTTCCAGACTGGCATATATCTGTCCCAACAGATATTTCATTCTACTCTTCTGCAGACGATTCTTCTCGGATTTGATGGCCGATTTCAAATATGGGATAGCATCTTCAAACTGCTGATTTTTTATCAGATAATCAGCATAAACAGCTTCATACTGCTTAATATTTTTTTTCGGAATTCCATTTGCATTCAGTTTGTTTAGAATATCTTCCGCCTCATATATCCAGCCCATTTCAGCATAACAACGAGCCTGCCAGATCTTGGCTGCAGCCACCATTTCCTCATCGACCTTATAATGACGAGCGATGTACGAAAATGTAGCCGAAGCCTGAAGGAAATCAGCATTATAAAACTGAGCTTCACCCATCAGCATCCAACAATGTTTCAAAAACGGATTATATTCTTCCTGAGCCTGAAGTTTTACTTGTTTCGGATCGTTTCTCCATCCAGCTTTCTTTTTAGGTTTGGCCTTAATAGAGTGTAATTTAATGGCTTTATTACTTTTTTCAATAGCACGATCAAAAGGTCCTCCTGTCTCTTTCTTATCTTTTGGCTGAGCACTAACAGGATACATCAGAATCATATCCGAATAATTCTCCTTATATCCTTTCTGCATAGATAACAGCGCCTCATCAAACGATAATTTCCCATTATAATAGATATTATAACGTGAATTCAGCGAATGATAAAAACGGTTCATTCTGGTATTCTTCTTGGTACTACAGGACCAAAGCAATGCTACCAGAAAAACAGCAGCTATATAATAAAAACCTTTCTTCAAAACTACAATTTAAGTGTTATATTAACGAGCCGACAAAGCTTTTATTGCCTTGACTGCCAAAAAGAGCACAACCAGCACCAGGATGATAAATGCTCCTGATGGAATGTTCAGATAATAAGACAGTAACAGACCTATAACAGACCCAGAGAATCCAATCAGAATACTACCACAAATAATCTTTCTGAAATCGGATGTTAACAGATTCATCGTTATCTGAGGCAAGGTCAGCAAACTCATTAACAGCATTATTCCCACCATTCTGATAGATAACACAATGGTTACAGCAATCAGACACATCATCAGATATTCTATAACTCTTACGGGCAGATTCTGAGTCTTTGCAAATGCCGGATCAAAAGCGACATATATAATTTCTCGGGAAAAAAGCCCGAAAAGTAACATCAGAATTACAGATAATGCTGCACAGGCCACAATATCTGTTAATGATATCGTCAGAATATTCCCGAAAAGATAGGCCGACAGGTTAGGAGCGTAACCCGGTGTCAGGAATATAAAGATAACCCCCAATGCCATTCCTAACGACCACACTCCGGCTATCGCCGAATCTTCACGAATCTGCTGCGTATTACTTGCCCATTCAACTCCGAATGCTGCAAGAACCGCAAAAACCATGGCAGAGAGAATCGGATTCACTCCCAAATAGAAGCCAAGGCCCAAACCTCCAAAGGAAGCATGGGTGATTCCTCCACTGATAAACACTAATCGACGAGCGACTATATATGTGCCGATTATACCACACGCAATCGCTGTAAACAAGCTACCAAGCAATGCATGCTGAAAAAAGGCATATTGATATAACTCCATCTGTCTTTCTTTAAATTAATGAGTTCTACGTTCACCAACAATCATCAAAGCTTCATCTTTCAATTCGTCTGGTAAATTGACTCCTCTCAATTGCAAGCTACGTAACCAACCGGCAACTTCTGTTTCCTTTAATGTAAACAGAACCTCTCCAAATTCATCAATGGCCTCATCATCATACTGATCAGACTCGATTCCTTTGAACCGATCCAGTTCTTCATCATTATAATATTCAATTGATTGACTGACAGCAGCCAATAAACTGTCACGGACACACATTTCATGCTGACCACAACATTCCTCGGGTATTTCTTCGGGTTCAGGGATTTCAGAAATCTCTCCACGCTCCAACATTTTTTGCAATTTCCTATTACGGAAATATCCTAAAATTGCAGCAACAATCCCTAATACGACTATACTTAATAAAATATACCACATAACTTGTATCCTTATTCTCTTTTTTTCAACACTCTTCTATCCCAAAGCCGGCTAAATTCAGATGCTCCCAGAAATGTGGGTAACTTTTGCTTACCACCTCCGGATGTTCTATTAGAATTCCTGAAGGACGCACCAAAGCTATCGGAGCAAAAGACATCGCCATACGATGATCTTCGTAAGTAGATATAGATGGAGATTCATCCGATTCGCAACGTTCTCCATTCCATTCGAGGATGCTGTCCTTACTGTCTTTCAACACATAACCCAGTTTATGCAGTTCGACCTTCAAGGCCTCAATGCGGTCAGTTTCTTTTATTTTCAGACTCTGAAGTCCTGTAAAACGGAATGGAATATTCATGGAAACACAAGTCACCACAAAGGTTTGTGCCAGATCCGGTTCGTTTACAAAATCATAAACCAACTTTTTTGTCACATTTCCATTCTTTCTCAAAACAACTCCATCCGAAGTATAAGTTGTACCAACACCTAATTGCTGAAAAATCTTGGCCACAACCGAATCTCCCTGAAAACTATTCTTGAAAAGTCCTCTCAACTCTATTTCCGCCTGTTTTGAAAGAGCCATTATTTCATACCAGTATGAAGCAGCGCTCCAGTCAGACTCAACCGTAAACGGAATCGGATTGTATTCCTGAGGCAATACTTTGATCTCTGCTCCATTCCAATTTGCTTTAACACCATACTGCTCCATCAATTGAAGTGTAAGACGGATATAAGGACGAGAGATGATATTTCCTTCCAGATGAAGAGTTAAACCTTTCTCCATCAACGGAGCAATCATCAACAAAGCAGATATATATTGAGAACTAACTCCTCCTGGCAAAGAGATTTCGCCTCCTTGCAAGGCACTTCCGAAAATACGTAATGGCGGATAGCCTTCTTTTTCCATATATTCTATCCGAGCACCTATCGAATTCAATGCATCCACAAGAATTTTGATAGGTCTGTTCTTCATACGTTCTGTCCCGGTAATAGTCCATTCGCCAACTACTTTTGAAAGGAATGCTGTCAGAAACCGCATAGCCGTTCCGGCAGCCTTAATATCAAAATCACAACTGTTCGAATTTAAGGCTTTGACTAAAACAGCCGTGTCATCACAATCCGAAAGATTCTGGATTTGATATGGGCTATAACTGAGTGCATTCAATATCAGCGCCCGATTACAAATACTCTTTGACGATGGTAATTGTACAACTGTCTTTTGAACAAATTCAGGTGACTTAACAAGATAATTCATGAATCTTTCTATTATTTTGCTACAAAAGTAATGATTTCCATACGCATAAAAAAATAAATCCCGAATGAGCCTTACATTTCAATCGGGATTATTTTTATTTATTTACCAAATATAGATTCAGGGACTTCTGCTGTCCAGCAATCAGGCTGCCTGATTTTGAACAATCGCAGAATAACGGCTGCCGTATTCATCGTATTATTAGGTTCTGTAATCTTTCTTTTTGCTATTCCTGGACCAACAATTCCCCAAGGAACTATCATTTCTTCCGGACTAACATTACCATGACCGTTTCCAATACCTCCATGATCTGTCAGGAACATAAAATGAGTATCATCGAACAAGTCTTCTTTCTTCATAGCATCCAATAATCTGCCCACTTCGGCATCACCTTCTTCTATAGACTTCAAGTATTCAGGCGACATCCATTTGTATTTATGTCCGGCATGGTCGGTATGCACAGTATATAAAAAGACAACTGTAGGATGATTTCTATTTGCTTTCATAAAGTTCAAAGCTTTTTCAAAATTAGGTACATACGCATCATTTTCCAGATAATTTACTTCATCCAGATACTTCTTATTATATGGATGAAACAAATGAACCCAATTATAATAAAAGGCTGTTTTCACATCAGATATATTATCCTTCAATACTTTGAATACGGAAGGATAGTAACCTTGTTTGTCGGTTTCAATTGCTGGCAGTTTAAAATTACCATATCTCCAGTCATTATTAACAACTCCATGCAACTCCGGACCACTGCCCGTGAGATGAGTAGTCCAATTAGGCAAAGTAACCGATGGCATCACCACTCTCGTTTTTTCAGAAAAGCTGCCCTCAGCAAACAAAGCATCCAGATTAGGAGTATTTGCCTGTTGCAAACCATCTACTCGAATACCATCAAAACTTATCATCAAAATTCTTTTTGCTTTTCTGGTTTCTACATTTACAGTCATGGCTTGTATCGGATTCATCAAAGAACCTGCTCCCAAAGCAATAGTTCCGGCCAATCCTTTCTTAAAAAAGTTTCTTCGTGATTTTTCCATAATCATACATAATTAATCAGTCTCCAAATATAAAAAATTAAAATCCTTTTATCAAGATATCTCCAATTTTCCTTTATTCATCGCAATAAGACATCAAAACGAACGGAGTATTTATCTTTCCACCTTAGTGGAACGACTTTTCCACCCAAGTGGAAAGAATGAACCACCCTAGTGGAAAGCTTGTTCCACCCAGGTGGAAAGGTAAAAAGGATGCAACCTTCTAATAAACTACTCCTTTATTTGGAAATAAACCTTGGTTCAGATCTTTATTTTCCTACATTTGTACAGGTCTATAAAAGATATCACAATATACACTATGAATCGATTCTTATTATTACTCAGCTCAATTCTGTTTTTTATTGTACAGACAAGTACATCACAGAACAAATCCACCCCGATTAAAGTAGCTTTAGTACAAGCGGAACTTAAATGGGGTGACGTTGATGCCAACCTCAAAGATTTTGAACAAAGAGTTAATGAATGCAAAGACTGCGATCTGATTGTTTTCCCTGAACTTTTCACCTCTGGTTGTGAAATGAGAAAAAGGAATCCTTTGGAAAAGAAAAAATCGAAGGATGAAATAGCTGCCAGATATCCGGAAATTGTCAGCAAAATGCAAAAATGGGCGAAGAAATCGCAAGCTCTGATTATCGGATCCACTATTTATAAGGAAAATGGTAAATATTTTAACCGCCTGCTGGCAGTCTATCCTAATGGAGATTATAAAATTTACGACAAACACAATTGTTACAATAAGGGAAGTTTCTCATCGGGTAAAGATCATCTTGTTCTAAACTGGAAGAATCATCGGTTTTCAACATTTATCTGTTATGATCTGCGTTTCCCGGAATGGAGCAGGAACGAAAACAACTATGAAACAGCTATCTATATAGCCAACTGGCCGGAATCTCGTCATGCCGACTGGGAACAACTTTTACAGCAAAGAGCCAAAGAAAACCAGGCAAATGTAATAGCAGTCAATTGTGCCGGAAAAGATCCTTTCGGAAAAAGCTATCGAGGTGGCAGTTGTATAATAAACCCTTCTGGAGAAAAAACAGCCCGATGTAAAGATTATAAAGAAAACATAACCTTTGGATTTATTCAATAATAAAAAGGAGGTATATAAAATAAAAAAGGTGCATTCCGACGCCTAGAGGAATGCAACCTTTTTCTGCTTTGTACGAAACAATCTCTCGATTCCCTCTCACAAAGACTTGTTAACCTTAGATCTAAAATACTATGAAAAAAACTCACTACAAAGATAGTGAGTTTTCTATAAGATAATCTGATATATAAATCAAATTTCTATAAAATATTCTTTTTTTACTTATACTTTCTTTCGATAATGTCTTAAAAAAAATTAAATATTAAATCTTTGTGGAATATCATCCATAATTTCGAATAGTTCCTTAACCGTTTCAGCTCTTAACATGGCAACACGGGTCTGTTTGAAATCGGGAATGCCTTTAAATAAAGAAGTTGCAGCCAAGTGTCTACGGATATGTAAGATTCCACGACGTTCATCCAGACGATTCACGCTATCTGTCACCTGTTTCTTCAAAATATCAAGATACCACTGGAAAGATTCTTTAGGTAATAATTCTCCGGTTGTAAGATAATGTTTTACTTCCCGGAATATCCAAGGGCGACCAATACTACCTCGTCCAATCATAACACCATCTACTCCGTAATCATCAAAACGTTGCTTGCAAATCTCCGCAGAAGTAACATCTCCATTACCAATAACAGGAATCGTCATTCTTGGATTTTCTTTCACTTTACCAATCAAAGTCCAGTCAGCTTCGCCCATGTACATCTGCGATCTGGTCCTTCCATGAATTGACAATGCCGCTATTCCGCAATCTTGCAACTGTTCTGCCAGCTCAACGATAATCTGATTGTCAACATCCCAGCCTAAACGAGTCTTTACCGTAACCGGAATATTCACCGCCTTGACCACTTCACGAGTTATTTCGAGCATTAACGGCACATTTCTTAACATTCCAGCTCCGGCTCCCTTTCCTGCAACACGTTTTACGGGACAACCGAAATTAATATCCAGAATGTCAGGATGAGCTTCCTCGCAAATACGGGCAGCCTCGACCATTGATTCCACATCACGACCATAAATCTGAATGGCAACCGGACGCTCTTCATCCGAAACAATCAATTTCTGCTGAGTCTTGGTGATACTCCGAATAAGCGCATCACTTGAAACAAATTCAGTATAGACCATATCTGCTCCAAAACGTTTACACATCAAACGAAAAGCGATATCTGTTACATCTTCCATAGGAGCCAAAAAAACAGGTCTTTCTCCTAAATCTATATTTCCTATCTTCATATATTTATCTTAGCAACATTTCGTCTGCAAAGGTACGGATTTATTTTCGGTAGAAAAGAGCATCAAATACGAAACAATAATTCTCATTATCTTTATCAAAGAATATTCTTTTCTTATTACCTTTGTTTCCATTATGTTAGGGACAATCGTAAACACTTTTTGTATCATTGCCGGAAGCACTTTGGGGAGTCTGGCCAAACGAGGCATTAAACCGAAATATCAGAACACACTATACAATGCGATGGGGTTGGCTTCGCTGGCTCTTGGTATCAACGCTTTTACATCTCATATATCCAAAAGTAATTACCCGGTTTTATTTATCGTATGCCTGGCTGTTGGTTCTTTAATAGGAACATATTTTGACATTGCCGGAAAATTTGATCGTTTACTTCACAGATACTCCAAATCCAATCTATCCGAAGGATTGTCTACCGGTATTCTTCTTTTCTGTATCGGGCCACTTTCGATGGTCGGACCAATAATGAGTGCACTTTATAGCGATCATACTTATCTGTTTACCAATGCAACATTAGATTTTGTTTCATCGGCAGTACTGGCAAGTACCTATGGAATCGGAATAGTATTGGCAGCTCCGGTTTTATTCCTTTTCCAAGGATCAATTTATCTAGTTACAACGCTAGCCGGCAATGTAATCTCATCCGAATTAATGGCTGAAGTTTCCATAATAGGAGGGATCCTGATTACCAGTTCCGGTCTAGCTATTCTGAAAATAAAAGATTGTAAAACATTGAATATGCTTCCAGCGCTATTCCTGCCAATTATTTTCTTCCTGTTAAAGTCTCTCGTAGGATTATAATCCATCAGGAATAAAAAAAGCCTCGCTGATGAACGAAGATATACTCTTCCGATTTTATCAACGAGGCTTTTTTATTCTAAACAGATCTAGTCAAATAGATTCTTTCTCTTATTTGATATTACCAACTTTCAAAAGATATTCAGCAATCTGAACAGCATTCAAAGCAGCACCTTTACGAATCTGATCACTTACAGTCCAGAATGAAAGACCATTCGGGTTAGAGATATCCTTGCGGATACGACCAACATAAACTTCGTCATGATTAGCAATGAACAAAGGCATTGGATAATTTTTCTTGGCAGGTTCGTCCTGTACAATAACACCTTCCATTTCAGCAAAAGACTTGCGTACTTCTTCCAAAGAAAGAGGACGTTCTGTTTCAACCCAGGTTGCTTCACTATGAGCACGCATAACCGGAACACGAACGCAAGTTGCACTTACTTCAATATCAGAGTGCATAATCTTACGAGTTTCGTTATACATCTTCATTTCCTCCTTTGTATAACCATTATCAGTAAATACATCTACGTGAGGAATTACGTTATAAGCCAATTGATAAGCGAACTTTTCTACTGTTGGCTCTTCACCTTTCAATAACTGTTCATATTGTTGTGCCAACTCTGCCATAGCAGAAGCTCCAGCTCCGCTGGCTGCCTGATATGTTGCAACGTGCACACGCTTGATATGTGATAACTTTTCAACAGCTTTCAATGCAACAACCATCTGAATAGTTGTACAATTTGGATTAGCAATAATACCACGAGGACGATTCAAAGCATCTTCCGGATTTACTTCAGGAACAACCAAAGGCACGTCCTTTTCCATACGAAAAGCACTTGAATTATCAATCATGACTGTACCATGTTTTGTAATAGTATCAGCAAATTCAACAGAAGTACCACCACCTGCTGAAACGAAAGCTACATCGATGTCTTTAAAATCGTCGTTGTGCTTCAATTCCTTCACTGTATACTGTTTACCACGAAAAGTATATTCGCGTCCTGCACTACGAGACGAGCCAAATAAAGTAAGGCTGTCCATCGGAAAGTTTCTCTGCTCAAGCACACGTAAGAATTCTTGTCCTACCGCGCCGCTTGCACCAACAATTGCTACATTCATTTCAGCACAAATTTTAATTTATTTTTAATATATATATCGTTTTTTCCGTATATTTGTAGGAAACAATAACATGTTGTAACCAAACAACATGCAAAGATAAAGATTTATTAAACAAAACCCGTTTACTATGAAACATTTTTTATTTATTCTTCTACTAAATCTTCCATTTTTAGTGTTTTCTCAGTTTAAAGAATCCTTTTTGACAGAAAATCTGCCAGAATCATGGATTGGTGATTGTAACAGCTTCGTTATTTCAAACCAAACTCTCTTTCTAAACGGAAAGGATGAAACAGAATCGGTTTCACTGGCCTTGCCTTATGACTTGAAAGATGGAGACAAAGAATGGGAGTTTACTTTAAATCTTAATCTGACTCCTTCCAATTCAAATTATATAACGATTTTTCCGGTTTCAGTATCCTCCAATTCACCTTCAGGTTTTTTCTTCAGAGCAGGATATAATACTTCCAACCGAATTCGATTTGGGATATCCCCCGATAACATTCAACAGACTAACAAATATGATAAGTTTAACCGAACAATTCTGCATATTAAGATTCATCTGAAAGAGAATAGATACTGGACCGTGTACTCCCAAAACCTTTATGAAGAAGATTCTTATTTGCAAAAACTTGGTTCGTTAGATGTAGAAACGGATTTTCCCAAGTCTGTTTTCTTTTGTATCCAAATCAGACATACCAAAACTCATAAAACTGATTTTGGCATCAAAAATATCTCTTATCAGACTCGAATAACAGAAGAACATGAAAGGCCTGTACAGCCAGAAGAAAGTGATATCAAACTACTATTTATAGAACCTCTCAGTCTATATGAAATTAAATTTTCCTTTAATGTTCCTGTTTCCAAAGACAAGGCCAAGTTCTATATCTCAGGAGAAGGTTATCAAGGGAAATGTGAAGCACACAGAGTTGTCTACGGAAATAACGAACAAACTTCCATCTTTATTAATTTCACCGACCCTATGGTTCTTAACAAAGATTATACCTTTTATATAGAAGACTTATACGCTAAATCAGGACAGTCTGTTCTGAATGAAGAAATTCCCGTTCATTTCCAAGTAGAAGACGATAGTAAAGAAAAACCGGAAGAACCTGGGAACAAACCAGATAATCCAGAAATCAATTATCCTGAAAACTCTATTCGAATAAATGAAGTAATGGCCGATCCGAAAGATTTAACATTACTACCCGAAACGGAATATGTAGAACTATATAACTCATTGGATCAGGATGTCTTGCTAAATGGAGTCTCTTTGGAATATGATAACAGAATACAAGTCCCTTTAGATGGAATAACGATTCCTCCCAAAAGTTTTGTCATTCTATACAGAAGCGGAAGAGAAATTAGTTCGGGACAAAGTACGGCTTATCCATTGGATAAATTTCCTTCAGCCTTAGCAAATACAGGTAAGAATTTAAAACTGAAAGATCCGAACGGGTATATTATAAATGAATATACTTATCCGGAAGCCGAAGCTGCACATTCATGGGAGTATTCACTAAAAGGATGGCATCTATCTTCTGACAAAAGGGGAGGGACTCCTGGAGAAAAAAACTCTGATGGAGTAGAAGAGGAGATAGATAAACCGAAGGAACCGGAAAAAGAGCCTGATATTCCTGTTGTTCCTGAAGAACAGACTATTCCTTCAGAACAGTTAGCCAAGGCCGGAGATATTGTTTTCAACGAATTGCTACCCGAGCCTTTTATTGGAGGTGAGGAATATATTGAATTATACAATCGTTCAGACAAAACATTATGTATAAAAGATCTTTGTATCTCAACGAGAAAAACAGATGAATCTTTAAATACTCATTATCCATTGAATGAGTATACCAATCTGATAAAACCAGGAGACTATTTATTACTAACAAAATCAATGGATAAAGTAGAGGCTTTCTATACTCTGCCAACTTCCTTAAATTATCTGGAATGCAAGCTTCCTACGCTTTCCAATTCGGGCTCTTCCATCGTTTTGTACAGAGAAGAGACAGAAGAAATCATTGATGAGGTTCGTTATTCTCCTAAATGGTATGCACCTACAATAAAAGACCATAAAGGTGTAGCCCTTGAAAGAATTGATCCCGACAAAGATTCTCAAGAGCCTTCCAATTGGACTTCTGCCGCCACTTCTTTCAATTTCGGTACACCTGGAGATAAAAACTCTCAGTATCTTTCAGAAAGAGATACAGAGACAGGAAATGAATATATTTCAGATCCGATCTATCAACCTTCAGGTCATTATTTAATTCCTTATCAGTTAAATCTGGCTGGTTATTCTGCCCGTGGCTGGATATTCGATTTATCAGGAAGAAAAGCAGCTATTCTTGCCGACAACGAACAATTAGGAACAAATGGTTCTTTAGAATGGAACGGACTAGGAAGTAACGGTTCCTCTTTAGATTCCGGAATCTATATTTTATACATAGAACTTTGGCATCCGAACGGCTCCGTTATCAAAAAGAAGAAAGCTTTTCTGGTTCATTAAAAAGGAAGAGTCTCGAAGATCTGTTTCTCTTCGAGACTCTTTTATAAATCAGACTAAAACTCCAAACTAGAGTTTGATAGTCTTGCCTTTTCCCTTCTTACTTTCATTATGGAAACGATCGACAGCAGTCACTACATAGCGATACTTGATCTTTCCATTGTTATAAGGAAGTTTATAATATGCATTTCTTGTGATTTTCACAATCTTGGAAGGATCATTCAAATTAACATTCTCTCCTTTCAAAAAGCGATACACCACAAAATAAGAAGCCAATTCAGGATTCATCTTATCCTGTTCGGCCTGCCAATGAAGAATAAAGCCATCGGCAGTCCATTCAGTCTTTAACTTCTTGACTTCCTCTGGTGCTCTGTTATGCAAATGAGTATAAGCCGGAATCAAAGCTGGATAACGATGGTACTTACTTTGTAATTGTTCAGAAACACCTTTATTATTCCATAAAATTTCGTTAGCCGGCCAGAAACAGTTTCCTTCAATATTCGGTAAACGGCGTTCGTAATTCATCTTCAGACGTAACTGATCAACCTTCATAGTACGAGCAATGTCCTGACCTATATACATGTGACCACCATTCGTGTTTTTACTCCACCATTTAATCAGCGTTGCATAGTCTGCTAACGGATGCCCTATTTCCCAATATATTTGAGGAATATTATAATCAATCCAACCTTGTTTTACCCAATAAAGTATATCAGCATATAGATCATCATAGTTTTGTAAACCTCTTGTATTACTACCTGAGCCATCAGGTGTACTTCTCTTGTTACGATAAATACCAAACGGACTGATACCGAAACGAACCCAAGGTTTATTCAGCAAAATGGTACGCTTAATTTGATGAATCAGCTTATTTACATTGTCACGACGCCAGTCTGCTTTATTTTCCGGCCTGTAACCCTTAGCTAATCCGTATTTACGGAAGCTATTCTCATCTGGAAAGAATTGTCCGGCAACAGGATATGGATAAAAATAATCATCCATATGAATAGCATCTACATCATAACGAGTTATAATATCACGAACTATCTTACAGATATAAGCTCGTGACTGAGGTAATCCCGGATCGAAGAGAATCTGCTTGTTATAGGTTACAAACCATTCCGGATGTCGATAATAAATATGAGAGTCTGCAAATTGGGTATTGCCGCTTGTGCTGACACGATAAGGATTCAACCAGGCGTGAAACTCCATATTCCGCTTATGACATTCCTCTATCAGAAAAGCCATCACATCGAAATTCCCTTCCGGAGCTTTTCCCTGAACCCCAGTATAGAAACGACTCCAAGGCTCATATTTGGAACGATAGAACGCATCGCCTTCCGGTCTGACCTGGAAAATGATTGCATTGATTCCACATTTCTGTAGATAGTTCAGTTTTTCGATAAAGCTTTTGCGCATTTCAGGAACCGACATCTGAGCATATTCGCCCTGAAAAGCCGTCTGAATCCAAGCTCCTCTAAATTCCCGTTTAGGCGTATCACCAAGATATTCAGTTCTCTCTACTTCAAGCTGTGTTGTCTTACAGGAAGTCACCAAGGCAACCAGCAACACAGCCATCCATACCAAAGAATCTTTCAACGTATATTTCATCTTTTATAATCCTTGAATCAAATAAGGCATACGAGCTTGAACACCTGTCATTGATTTCATCTTCTTTATTGCAGAATACATCTTGAAATCTTCTGTACCCATTACTGAACGAACCAAAGATACCTGACTTTCTTCCATCATCTTCTCCATATATTCAGTAAAGAAGTCTTTCTTCTTGTTTGCCTTAATTACACTATAATCAGACACACCTGCTAAAGCTGCAGCTTCAGAAATAGCAACTTCCAAACCACCAATGCGGTCAACCAATCCACGTTCCAAAGCCTGATCGCCGGTCCATACACGTCCCTGACCGATATGATCGATAGAATCTTTTGACAAACCACGGCCATCAGAGCAACGAGTCAGGAATAAATCGTATGTACGTTCAACACCACCTTGAATCAAAGCTTTCTCGTCTTCACGCATCGGACGACTCATATCACCCATATCAGCATATGTGTTAGTCTTGACAACATCTGTTGTTACATCCAATAATTTGAAAGTTCCGGCAGCATTATTTATCACACCGAATACACCGATAGAACCTGTCAACGTAGTATGTTCTGCAATGATTTTGTTTGCAGCACAAGATATATAATAACCACCAGAAGCAGCATAATCGCCCATTGATACAACGATAGGCTTGACAGCTTTCAAATCGACAACCGCTTTCCAGATCTGTTCAGAAATATATGCACTACCACCAGGAGAATTAACTCGGAAAACAACAGCTTTCACGTTTTCGTCCTTAGCCAACTTATGCAATTCATCTACCATATCCTCTGAAATGACAGCCTGATCCATATTCATCGGAGAATTACTCTTTTCGTTAATTTCACCTTCAGCATAAAGAACTGCAATCTTGTCGCTCTTTTCTTTCGTATTATCAATAATTGAAATCATCTTCTTGACATCGGCTGAAACCATCTTTTCATCCAGTTTCTGACCTGCCATACGTTTTACGCAAGCCTCAGCTTCACTACGATAGGCCAAAGCATCGGCTAATTTATAATCAACCATCAATTTGGCATCACCCATTGCTAATCCTTCGTTTACGAAACGATCCAGATTTTCTTTAGAAATACTACGAGACTTACAGATACCTTCTGTCATATTTCCCCAGATACTTCCCAAAAAAGAAGTAAGCTGTTCACGATTGGCATCACTGAACTTATCCATAAAGAAAGGTTCAACAGCACTTTTGTAAGTACCAACCTTGAAAATATAAAATTCAACACCAAACTTGGCTGCCAGATTCTTGAAGAAGATTCCTTGTGAAGCCAAACCAATCAAGTTGATTGATCCCTGAGGATTAACAAATACTGAATCGGCCACACTGGATAGATAATATGTACCCTGAGTATAGAAATCAGCATAAGAAACGATGAACTTTCCACTTGATTTGAAATCTTCCAATTCACGACGGATTGCTTCATAACTAGCAAATCCACCGGCCATATTGCTGGCATCCAGATAGATTCCCTTTATCTTATCATTCGCTTTGGCATTACGGATTGCCTTTGTAACATCCATCAGTGACATTTTTGGAGATTCATCGCCCAATAATTCTCCTAACGGGTTTTCTGACACCTGATCAGAGACCATTCCGTTCAGACTCAATTTAAATACCGTATTATCTTTCGGACTGTAAACCGGATTGGAACTACTTGTTGCGGCAATCCCTATCAGCATGGAAATACCTCCTAAAATAAGTACCCCAAATGCAATCAGCACTCCGAAAGTGGAGGCAAACATGGTTTTAAAAAAACTTTTCATACTATATTGATTTTTAATTTATTTATACTCTCTCTAAATATTCATCAACCGTATAGTTCAAGAATCGGTTGAAAGGTTGTAACAATTTGAAATCTGCAATTGTCTTCTCCATCCAGTCATCTGTCATAAAAAAAGAATCTGGCTTTTGCGAAACGACACAGAAATCTTTGTGTTTCAAAATCTCGGCATATTCAAAATCCGACGGATAACCGACCGGCATTCTTTTCAATGTTTCTCCTTCCATAATCGGATAAGTTGACTTAAACCGGGGATTCTCCAGAATAGCCACAAATTCATCTATTTGATCGTAGATATCTTTACGAAGCATTTTCAGAAGTCTGGGAGGAGGACACCATACTCCACCAGACAAAATACAATTACCAGGTTCCAGATGAATATAATATCCACCGCGTTCACTACCTCGGCCACCTACTGCGATATAAGCCGCAAAATGTCTCTTATAAGGAGTCTTGTCTAATGAGAAACGAATATCCCAATAGATTCTAAATAAAGTATTCTTTGCCTCTAGCCCAGATATTTCCGGATCAAACAAGGATATTCTATTGATCAATTCCTGCACTTCTTCCAAAAATCCGTCACGTAACCGATCGTATCGAGATTTGTTCTCATGGAACCAATTTCTGTTATTGTTTTCACTTAACTCTTTCAAAAACTGAATGATTTCTTCATTCATAACTTTTCCTTTTATAAAATGTACAAAGATAAACAAATGTAACATTATCGACCAATCGGTCTCACATATTATTCTTCTTTTGACTTTAAATACTTGAATTATTCTTCCAAATCAAATGATATGCATAAAATAATGTTCTTTATAAGATTAGACGCCAGAAGTTGAAATTCCCTACAGGAAAAAATCATTTTTTGAGAGAGAAAGTAATCTTACTGAAATAAAGACTAAGGAGAAAGAGTTTTATCTAAAGAACTATCTACCTTTGCTAATATCAATATGTATGAGACTTGATTCTCTGTAAATAATATATCTTTTAACCATGAATAAGAACTACGGATATCAATGTATATCAGATTCTCTGTTTACTAGAAAAGCTAGATTATTACAATCGTTGTACAGAGTGGATATGAATGAAGAAGAGGGAAAAGGGCCTTCTAAAAGTTCCAAAGACCCTTATGGAAATATGATCAGTAACGGAGATATTACCGGAAAGAACTTTTTCCTTCCCGAAACTTTTCAATATGCCAAAGAAAGAGTTGGTAACAGGAAACCGGAAGAGACTTTCGACGAATTCCGACTGTTCAACAATCTGCTGTCGAGTATGCCGATGGCTTTTAATCTCTTTCATCCGCTGATGCTGATGCTTAAAGAGAATCCGGTTCTTGCTACTTCGATGATACAATCTTCATTCAAAGATTTCCCGATTGCCAAGGTTACAGAGATAGGAATTGAATTTATTCCAACTCCTATCGATAAATATACGCATGATAAATCGGCAATGGATGCCTATATTAAATTCACAGATTGTAATGACAGAGCATACATTATCGCTATAGAGACCAAAAACACTGATTCTCTGGGAACAAATGAGGCAAAAGGTATCGATAAACAAAAAGAACTATTCTCTACATTAGGAATCTTTACAAATAGTTTTCTGGATAAAATCAAACATGGTGAAGTCAAAATATCACAGATATACAGAAATATACTGCTTACTGAAAGATATCGAATCGTAGAAAAGCTTGAAGATTCTTATTCTATCATTCTATCTCCTGCCAAGCACCCAAGTACTAAGAGAGAAATCCAATCTGTCTATAAATATCTGCCGGATGATAAGAAATATAAACTGCAAGTTCTTCCTCTCGAAGATTTTGTAGAGAATCTGATTACTGGAAGTCCTGATTTTTATCGGAATATTTTTATAAAATTCAAGAAAAGGTATCTTGATTTTGAAAGGGCCGACAAATTATTGAAGGAAGGATATATACCTCTCTATCACAAGAAAAGGGGTCAACTAAAAAATTTAAGATGAAACAAAATGTTATAAAAAGAAATATCAGGAACACTTATAAAAATTATTTTATACATTTGTAAATATTATAAAAAATATTAATATGAAAAAATCTCTTTTTATGCTCGTATTCTTAATGTGTACGATGCAGACGATTTTTCCTCAGTCTTGGAAATGGTTTGATCCTATCAATGCTGAATATCCAATTATTCAGAATCAAGGTTTTACTAATGAATTGGGGAAAAGCTATCATAGACTTCCCAATCGAGCACAGAATGTTGTAAGGGAAAAGGTGTGGAATCTATCTAAATCTTCTACAGGATTAGCTATTCACTTTTATAGTGATGCTCCTCAAATAAAAATTAAATATCAAGTCACAGGCCCTCTTTGCAAATCTAACATGGCTACAACTGGAGTTTCAGGTATAGACCTTTATCGTATTGACAGTGATGGAATTTGGGACTTATGTTCTGGTAATTATTTTTTCGAAGATACTATTGTTTATTCTTTCCAAAACTTTCCACGAGATCAATATCATAATAAAGGTTTTGAATATCGTATTTATTTACCTTTATATAATGAAATCAGATGGTTGAAAATTGGAGTTCCGGAAAATAGTTTATTTAAATTTATTCCTTTATCAGATGATCGTCCCATAGTTATTTATGGAACTTCTATTGTTCAAGGAGCAAGTGCTTCTAGACCAGGTATGGCTTGGAGTAATATTATTCAAAGAAGAATAGATTATCCAGTTATCAATATGGGATTTTATGGTAATGGTCTATTAGAAAAAGAAGTAATTTCATTCATTAATGAAATAGATGCACAACTTTATGTGTTAGATTGCATCCCGAATTTGACAGGAAATGATTCATCTACAATTCTTGAAAGAATTAAGTCCGCTGTACACCAGATTCGTTCATTGCATAAGACTCCGATTTTGTTATTGGAACATGCAGGTTATAGTAATATGAAAACTGATACTATAATGTGTAAAGAAATAAATCAAGCAAATGAATATTCTTTACAAGCATTCCAAGAACTTCAATCAGAAGGTATTAAGGATATATATTATTTATCTAAAGATGAATTGAAATTTTCGGTAGATGCATGGACAGATTGTGTACATCCGAATGATTTTGGAATGTTACAACAAGCTAACGCTGTGGAAGATAAAATTAGAAAGATTTTACATATTCCAACAGGTAATATCATAACTACAAAACCTGTTACTCAACGAAGAAATTTAAAAGTTTATGAATGGCGAAAACGTCATCATACCATTTTGAAAGCTGTACAACAAAAAGCTCCTAAATGTATCATATTAGGAAACTCCATTATTCATTTTTGGGGAGGATTTCCCGCAGATTCAATAAAAAATGGTCTATTTACCTGGAAGAAAGTAATGAAACCTGCTGGATTTTTTAATATGGGATATGGATGGGATAAAATAGAAAATGTGCTTTGGCGTATCTATCATGGCGAACTAGATGGTTATAGTCCTGAAAAAATCATAGTTATGATTGGTACCAATAATCTAGAAATCGATTCAGATAAAGATCTTGTAGAAGGCCTTTATTTCTTACTTAGAGAAATTCGTTTTCGCCAACCAAATTCTAAAATCACCATGATTGGTATTTTACCTTGTAGAGGAATGGAAGAGCATGTCCGACTAATTAATCTTAAAATACGTGATATGGCAAAAAATGCAGGATTTGATTATAAAGATATAGGTAATGGTCTTTTATTGAAGAATGGTAAAATAAATGAGAATCTATTTGTAGACGGTCTTCATCCAAATGATAGGGGATACAGTATAATAGCTCCACTTATTGTTAAATAAGATCTTGGTTATACAACATATTTTCTTAAAAGAACTCAAATTTTAAAAGATATTAATTAAATACTAAATCATGAAAACTCAGAAAATTCGCTTATGTAAAGTATTTATGTTATGCATAGTCCTACTCATGGCTGGAAGATCCTTATATGCTCAACATTCCAAACCTTTCGTAATACCTGAACTTAAAGAATGGAAAGGAGAATCCGGTTACTTTATACCTGGTGAAACAACTAAAATTATATGTGATGCCCAGAATAAAGAATTATTACGCATTGCAAAATCGTTTGCTTCTGATTATAAAACCATGTTTGGAAAGGTATTGGAAGTTTCCAGTGGAAAAGCTTCTGACGGAGATTTTATCTTGAAATTAAAGAAGGACAAACAATTAGGAGAAGAAGGTTATAATATATCTATAAACTGTCGTGTTACAGTAACATCCCCAACAGTAAAAGGAATTTATTGGAGTACACGTACACTTTTACAAATGGCAGAGCAACAAGAACAGCAACAACTACCAAAAGGATATATTCGAGATTTTCCTGACTATGCACTTCGTGGATTTATGTTAGATTGTGGACGCAAATTTATACCAATGGCCTACTTGAATGATCTGATAAAAATAATGTCTTATTATAAGATGAATACATTCCAAATTCATTTAAATGATAACCAATTCCCTTTTTTGAATCAATTTGATTGGGAAAAGACCTATGCTGCTTTTCGTTTGGAAAGTGAGACCTACCCAGGCCTAACAGCTAGGGATGGTTTTTATACCAAGAAAGAATTTTATGATTTTCAGAAAAAAGCTATGGCACAATTTGTGGAAATTATACCAGAAATAGATGCTCCTGCTCATGCCCTCGCTTTTACACATTATAAGCCTGAAATTGGTAGTAAAGAATATGGTATGGATTATCTTGACCTTTTCAATCCGGAGACTTATAAATTCATGGATGGATTGTTTGAAGAATATCTTGGTGGTGAAGATCCGGTATTTTGTGGATCAAAGGTTCATATTGGTACAGATGAATATTACAATCGGGATCAAACGGTTGTTGAGAAATTTCGAGCATATACTGATCGATACATTAAACTGATAGAAAGTTATGGTAAGCAGGCTTGTATGTGGGGAGCTTTAAGTGTCTCAAAAGGAGAAACACCTGTAAAATCAGAGAATGTAATTTTGGATGCTTGGAATAACTGGGATGTAGAACCTAAAGCTATGGCTAAATTAGGCTATAAATTAATTTCAATTCCTGATAGTTTGCTGTATATTGTTCCAGAGGCTAATCATTATTATAATTATCTACGAACAGATACCATTTATAAAAACTGGACTCCGGCACATATTGCTGATGTAACATTTGCAGAAAAGGATCCTGCTATTCTTGGAGGAATGTTCGCCTTGTGGAATGATCACGTTGGGAACGGAATTTCTGTTAAAGATATACATCATCGAGTTTTTCCTGCCATACAAACTCTTGTAACAAAAATGTGGACAGGAACATCCGTAACTATTCCTTTTGAAAAATTTGAAACGGAACGAATAAAGTTATCTGAAGCTCCTGGTATAAATCAATTAGGACGTATAGGAAAGGAACAGGGATTGGTCTATGAAATGTCAGAGGTTAAATCAGGGATGAAAACTCCTTATACAGAAATAGGTTATGATTATACAGTGTCTTTCGATATCGAAGCGATAGATGAAAAAAAAGGGACAGAATTGTTTTATTCTCCCAATGCGGTCTTCTATTTATCGGATCCGATAAATGGTAGTTTTGCATTTTCTCGTGATGGTTATCTCAATTCATTTGATTACCGTTTATACAATGGAGAAAAGGCACATGTTGAAATTCAAGGGAATAATAAGGAAACCATATTGAAAGTCAATGGTAAAGTAGTCTCACAATTAAATAAAAGAATTATATACATGAAAAAAGGGGAATATCCACTAACTTATATTAGTACATTGTTTTTCCCTTTGGAGAAAACTGGAAATTTTAAAAGTAAAATTTTTAATTTGAAAGTTTACAATTATCTGTTGGGACAAGATTAAAGTAAAATTATGTGCTTATGAGAATTAAATAATAGTGGCTCTAGATGGGATAAGTATTACTGATTTTTCAAAAAAGGATTTGGTTTATAAAATTATGATGGGAAAATAATCTTTTAATGCAATCCGAAATATTTTTAGTGCTTTCGATATATGGAACTCTACAGTTTTGATAGAAATTCCTAGATCTTCCGCTATTTTCTTATAACTATGATTATTCTCACGACTTCTGAGGAATATCTCACGTGTTTGTTTAGGCAAAGTCATGAATGTTCTATCAATAATAGTTTTCAATTCATCATAAAATATATTCTCTGGATTACAAGCCTGCAATGAGAGAATACGAAGATTCACTTCCCATTCATCACATTCTTTTAAATATTTAGTTGCCTCCTGAGTCACTCGTAAATGCTGTAAATGATTCAGACATTTATGTTTAATTATGGTTAGTATATAAGCTGGTATATTTAAATCAGCTTTTAGTTTCTTGCGATTTTCCCAATAGTACATAAAACTATCGATTACAATATCTTCCGCTATCATATCATCTTCAACATAAGTAATGGCAAAGCGCATAAACCTATTTTTATAATCAGCATATAACTGATCAAAAGATGTAATATCTGAATTACTTTTCATATAAACCAGAATCAAAATAATGCTAAAGATAAAAGATAATAATTAATTACTAATAATATTTAGTTGAAATAATTTACAAATAAAATAATAAAAGTACATTTTTTTGTTAGGGAGAACGGCTTGTTAACTGCTATTATAATAGAATAGCTAAAAAATGAATAAAGAAACATTATATAAATTTTTTGACAGACAGGCTTCTAAAGAAGAAAAAGAGTCTGTACGTTTATGGATAGAGTCTTCTCCCGAGAATAAAAAAGAGTTTCTCAGAGAGAGGGCATTCTTTGATTCAGTACTACTTCTTGGAGGTACAGAGAAATCGAAGAGTAAAAGTAAGAATAAAATATATCATAATTTTGTATTAAAGGAGGTTCTTAAAATTGCAGCAATTTGCTTTATAGTATTTTCTACCAGTCTCTATTTTTATAAAATGGAAATTGATAAAATAGCCTCAACAATGAATACAATTATTGTTCCTTCAGGTCAACATGTGAACATAATTTTACCTGATAGTACAAAAGTATGGCTTAACTCACGATCAGAAATGTACTTCCCTGCAGCTTTTGTTGGTGATAAGCGAGAGGTAAAATTAAATGGAGAAGCCTATTTTGAAGTTAAGTCTGATAAAGAAAAACCTTTCATTGTTAATACTAATAAATGTTCTATTAAAGTACGAGGAACAAAATTTAATGTAGATTCCTATAACGACTCTGAAATATTTTGTACTTCTTTAATAGAAGGTTCCGTACAAGTATCAGAAATAGAGAATCCTTCCAAAAGTATAATTCTTCGCCCCCATCAAAAGGTGATTTTTAAGGACAATAAATTTTCAACATCACATATTTCTGATTACGATATCTTTCGTTGGAAAGAGGGGTTGATCTGCTTCCAAAACTTAAATTTTAATCAATTAATGTCTAGATTGGAAAAATATTATGGAATTAAGATCATAGTCCAAAACAAAAAGTTAATTCAATATGTCTGTAGTGGAAAATTTTGTATCTCAGATGGTATAGATAATGCTTTAAGAATATTACAAAAAGATGTGAATTTTATATTTGATCGAGATGAAGAAAAGTCGACTATTTATATAAAATAATAAAGCCCATCGGCTTAATTTAATAAATAAAAACTTTATAATTGAAATATGATTACATATAATTAAGTAAATGATATAGAAGGATTGCTTATCCGAATTATTGGAAAATTTAGCGCGCTGATAATCCTTCAATCTTTCAACTATAAAATAACAAGTCTATTGGTTTAATTAAATATGCGCTAATTTAATCAAGCCAATAGGTTACAAAATAATATTAATGCCTATGAAATAAAACATGAATAAAAAGCAGTGAACTTTACCACACTCACTGATAATTAAAACAACATAATTAATTAAAAACTATATTATTAAAATCACAAAAAGATATGAAAAAAATTTCATTGCCGAATATACCTTTTATCAAATGTTTTCGGCTTAAACATTGTTCTAGAGTAATGAAAGTTTCCTCACTTTTACTTTTTTCATTCATTTTATGTGTCCATGCTGAAAATTCTGATTTTCAGAACGCCTACGTAACAATTCAAATGAATGAAGTAAAATTGGGAAATGTTCTTAACGAAATTGAGAAACAAACAGATTTCTTATTTTTCTATAACAAAAATATTGATGTTGATCAGGTTGTATCAGTTAAATTCAAAGATTCATCCATACATAAAGCTTTAACTGAGATTTTTGAAAATAAGAATATCGGATTCGAAATAGATGGACGGTATATTATTCTCCATTCGAAAGATAAAAAAAACCCAACAACGATTTCTTCATCCCAACAGGATAGGAAGAAGAGTATACAAGGTGTAGTTGTAGATAAAAATGGAGACCCTATTATCGGGGCTAATGTCGTTGAAAAAGGAACAACAAATGGAAGTCTGACTAATAGTGATGGAAAATTCACTTTAGATGTATCTCTTAATGCCGTCTTACAAATTTCATATATTGGCTATAAAATGAAAGAGATTGAAATTAAAAATCAATCCTCTTTAAAAATTGAATTAAAGGAAGATATGAAATTGATAGATGAAGTTGTAGTTGTGGGATATGCTGTTCAAAAGAAAGCTAATTTATCAGGAGCAGTTGCAACAGCTGATACTAAAAAGTTAAAAGATCGTCCTATTACGAATATAGGAAATGCTTTACAAGGAACTGTTGCAAGTTTGAATATCGATCCAACAAGTGGTGATCCGAATGATCATCCCTCTATTAATATTCGTGGTTGTACTTCAATTAATGGAGGTTCTCCTCTAATTGTTATTGATGGAGTAATCTCAGATCAAACACAATTGAACTACTTGAATCCGGCTGATATCGAAAATATTTCTGTTTTGAAAGATGCGTCATCTGCAGCAATTTATGGTTCACGTGCAGCTTATGGTGTAATTTTGGTTACAACTAAAAAAGGTATGTCAGAAAAAGTTACAGTTAATTACAACAATAATTTTTCATTTCGGACATTGACTGAGAAGCCGGATTATCTAATTGATCCTTATATTCATTTTAGTGAGTGGAATACAGCAAATGGATCTCCCGTTTTCCCTGCAGAATTATTAGAAACAGCCAAAGCGTATATGCAAGATCAAAGTAATCCTGACGGTATTTATCTTCCTACAATGGGAGAACAATTTTATGTTTTAATGGGTGATTTGTATGATGAATTTTATAAGAAGAATGCATTTTCAACCAATCATACAATTGATATATCAGGTAAAACAGATAAGATTAACTATTATTTATCAGGAAATTATTCTTATCAGGATGGTATGATCCGTTATGGCTCATTCGGTTATAATCAATACAACATTAGAGCAAAGTTTGATATTCAGTTAACTCCTTGGTGGAATATTGGATCAAACTCTTCTTATATTTCAGCATATAACAAAAGTAGTTCTGCCTATTTGGAAACTTTTAATAATCAATTAGAGTCTGTTACTTCTAATTTCTTTTCTCCAGTCAAATTGTCTGATGGACATTGGTATGATATGACAAGCAGTTTTGGAGATTTTGAAGATGGAGGACAAGCTAAAAAATATGATGATACTTTTTCTCAGTTATTTACTACAAAAATAGATCTTATCAAAGATGTATTAACTATAAATGGTAAATTTAATTACTCTCAGCAAAAAGTTAAGTTAGACTATAACCGACTTTCTTTTGATGTGTATGTGGCTCCTGGTCTGTTTGACTCTAAATATAATGTTCCAAACTCAGCAACAGCAAATAATGGAACAGTTAGACATATAACCTATGATGCCTTTGCTTCCTTTAATAAAACTTTTAATAAAAAACATTATTTAAATGCCATTTTAGGTTTTAATCAGGAAGAATACCGTTATAACCAACAAAATATGAAGAAGACACAGTTAATATCCCAAAATCTTCCAAGTATACAATTGGCTTATGGAACTCCAACAGTAACAGAAGCTACAGAAGAATGGGCATTAAGAGGAGCTTATGGACGTTTGAATTATATATTTGACAATAAATATATTTTTGAATTCAATGGTCGCTATGATGGTACCTCACGTTTTCCTCACGACAGTCGTTATGTTTTTAATCCTTCAGGATCTATCGCTTGGAATATATCAGAAGAAAAATTCTTTAGTCCTCTAAGAAAAATAGTTGATTTATTTAAAATCCGTGCTTCTTATGGACAATTGGGTAATCAAGATGTAAGTCCTTATGCTTACATTGCCTCTATGCCTTCTAATAGAAGTATGTATATTGTTGGAGGTGAACATCGAATGCAAGTAAACGCCCCTGGATTGGTGTCAAGAAATTTAACATGGGAAAAAGTTAGAACTGCAGATGTTGGAGTAGATTTTACATTATTAAATAACAGATTAAATTTTTCTGGTGATATTTATCGAAGAGACACACGAGATATGTTGACATTTGGTAAAATATTACCGAATGTTTTAGGAGCGAGTGTTCCTCAAGAGAATGCTGCTGATTTAAAGACAAAAGGTTTTGAATTAACAATATCTTGGAGAGACCAGCTTAAATTAGCGGGAAAACCTTTAAATTATTCTGTCGGTTTCAGTTTATCTGATAGCCAATCTGAAATAACAAAATTTGCGAATCCGACGGGAACACTTAATTCTTATTACGAAGGTCAGAAAATTGGTGAAATTTGGGGACTCAGAGTTGATGGATTATATTCAACTGATGAAGAAGCTCAAAATGGTCCAGATCAAACAGAAATTTTGATGAATCCGGCTTTATATCCAACCACTGCTGGTACAATAAAATATAAAGACCTAAATAATGATAATAAAATTACACGTGGGAATTATACATTAGGGAACCATGGAGATCTTGAAGTAATAGGAAATGCGCAGCCTCGTTATCGTTTTGGTACGACATTAAGCGCAGACTGGAATGGTTTTGATTTAAGTTTATTCTTTCAAGGCGTAATGAAACATAATTATGCTCCTGACGGACTTGACCATGTATTTTTTGGTAAATATTCACAAGCATGGAACGTTGAGTCTGTCGGTCATTTTGTAGATAGATGGAGAGAAGATAACCCTAATCCTAATGCCTATTGGCCAGTATTAACGCATACATCTGCAAATCGTTGGTTACCAAACCGAGAAATGTTGATACCAAATGATAGATATCTTCAGAATGCAGCTTATATTCGATTGAAAAATTTAACAATCGGCTATACTATACCTAAAAACATATTGGAAAAAATTGGTATTCAGCGCTTACGTATCTTCTATTCAGGAGATAATTTATTCTGTGCTTCCGGTCTATATAAATATTATAAAGTAGATCCGGAAAATTTAGGAGCTCATAAATATCCATATCAGCGTTATAATTCATTTGGTTTGAATATCTCTTTCTGATTCTTTAATAATTAAAAAATAAAAGAAATGAAAAATAAATTATTAATAAATATTTCTATATTGACGGTATTGATTGGGGTAAGTTGTAATGATGATTTTATGGATCGATTTCCTGAAACAAGCATTACTGAAGAGAACTTTTTTAAAACGTCTTCTGACTTAGAACTCTATTCTAATCAATTTTATGACTATTATATGTATGAGGGACCACACTTCCTTGATTGTTTAGGAGACTATCCTTCAGATAATTTAGTTTCATCAGATTCTCATTCCACTATCCATCAATTTATGTCAGGTGGTATTACTCCTGCAAATATAGGACAATGGGATTGGAGTAAAATTCGCAATGTGAATTTTATGTTAGCTAGAGCAAATCAGATAACAGATGATGATGCACAACATTATATTGGCTTAGGTCGTTTGACAAGAGCAAATCTTTATTATTATGAAAAGGTTTTAACTTATTCAGATGTACCTTGGTATAGTAGAGACTTACAAACTAATGATGAGGAGTTACTTTTCAAAAAACAGGATTCAAGATCTTTAGTTGTAGATTCAGTAATAGCTGATTTGGAATATGCAGCTAAAGTTATGAAATCTAATTCTGATCGAACATTATTAACAAAAGAAGTAGCCCTCGCTTATTTAGCTCGAACTTCTTTAATCGAAGCCTCTTGGCGTAAATATCATCCAGAATTAGGTTTGGATAATGCCGATGATTTTTACAAAAAGACAATTAGTGCTTGTGAACAATTGATGGAATCAGGAATGTTTTCACTTTATCCTGATTATTCTAAACTATTTAGAAATGATGATTTAAAAGGAAATCCTGAGGTTATTCTATATGAAGATTATAATTTAGGCGATCCAAATCTGACTTGGTGGAATGCAGAATGGGATAGGTTTGGAATGTTCTCCCGAGACCTGATGGAAAGTTATCTTTATTTAGATGGGGATAAAGCTATTCCGTTTACTTCTGTTGAAGGTTATCGTACTAAGAGTTTTAATGACTTTTATAAAAATAGAGATCCTCGTTTAACCGCTTCATTTTGGACACCAGGTTTCCAAAGATACGGACAACCGGAAGCTGCAATTCCTGATTTACAAGATGGCGGATATGGCATTAAGAAATTTGAGGCAACTAATACTAACCAATCTGGATGGAATGCTAGTGCAAAATGTTTTGCAGATTTAATTATCTTAAGATATGCTGAAGTATTATTAAATTATGCGGAAGCTAAAGCCGAATTAGGAATTCTCACACAATCGGATTTAGATAAATCCATTAATCTTTTACGTGATCGTGTAGGTATGCCACGTGCGTCATTAGCAGAATGGGAAACGAATATAGATCCTGTGTTGGATCAAAAATATCAAAATGTTAAATCTTTGCAAAAAGGAGCTGTTTTAGAGGTACGCCGTGAAAGACGTGTAGAAATGGTTAACGAAGGTCTGCGTCAAATAGATTTAATGAGATGGGGATTAGGTTCATATTTTGCAAAAATACAAGAAGGTATTTATTTCCCTGGATTTGGAGCTTATGACATGAATGCAGATGGGAAACCAGATGTGTTGATAATTGCCAATACAGAAGATAAAAAAGATTATGCTGATATAATTGAAAAAAATGCTGTTTCAGTATATGCGTTATCAGAAGGAAATGTGATGTTGACTGAAGGGACCAAAGGCTATATCAAACCTGCAGGGAAAGACGGAGTATTCAATTTTATAGAACCTAAATATTATTATACACCAATCAGTGAACAAGATATTCTTGTAAATCCAAATCTTGTACAGAATAGTTTTTGGAAATAATATTAACGTTTTTTACATTCTAATTATTGAAAGTCTTAATAGGGCTGACTTGAATATAGCCAGCCCTATTTTAATTATTTGTATAAATATTCATCCTAATGAAAAAGTATCATCTCTTATTATCAGCAGTTTATTTTTTACTATTTTTCTTTTTTATTGATCCCCTAAGTGCAGAAGATGAGCATGGATTATATTCAAAATTAAATAATAAAACATGGTCTCAAATTTTAGAGGAAAATATTTTCAGATGGAGACCACCTTATACTATCAATTTATTAATTAATCCTACTCATTCTCCAGACTGGATTTATGTAAATCCATCAATGACCGTTTCTAGACGTAGGGTACTGGAAAATATATCTAACACAGACACCAAACAAAGGGAAAAAGCAAATAGTCAGAATGATTTGGTTGTACAATTTGCATTTGATGATCCGGCATTTGTTCCTGATTTTCGTCTCACTAAAATGAAATTAGAAGAAAATAAATATCCTATAGTAACACTTGATTATTATGCTAATGATTTGTATTACAAAATAGAATATGCAGCAACATCGTTAGATAATTCACAAACATTATTGGATATGAAAGTCTTTATTAAAAATGAGAGTGTGGAAGATAAAGAGGCACATGTTCGAACAAAAATAGGTTATTATCCTGAGAATAAAATATTTGATTATCATTATATTCCTTATAGATGGAATTCTTCAAAGTGGTTGCCATACGAAGGTATCTCTATGAAAAATCACTTGATTTATAATCATAATCAATTAATAGGAAAAGTCTCTTCTGAATCGATGGACGTTGAATGGGAAGATCATAAACAATATACGGATGAACAATACGAATCAATTTTATACCCACATGTATGGTATGGTTCTGGTTATGCACTACCTGAATTTAGGCTACATAATATACAGGATGTTATTCACTCTTCTAAAAAACTTCAAGCTGGAGATTCTACAGAATTTTCATTATGCCTATTAGTTAACGAAGATAAAATAACCGATACTCATAGAGATTTGATACAAGATATATCTTATGGTCAGGTTAAATCTCAAGCTGTAAATGATTTTAAGAAAATGTTCTCAGATAAAACTCTATCTGTTAATTTTCCAACAGGAAATTGGGATGATATTTTAACGGCTCAACAAATTAGTATATCTCAATTATTAATTAAATTTCCAAATAAAGAAACATTCCAGCCTTCTCAGGGAGGTTGTTCAGAACGTTTTTTTGTTTGGGTATTTGAAGCTGTTCAGATGCTAAAACCTATGTTAAAAGCAGGAAGATTTGAAGATGTAAAAAAAGCGTTGGATTATATTTTTGCTTTACAAGATGCAGGATTTCCTCCTGTTGGTAAATTTACAACAACAAAAGGGGCTATTGGAACAACAGGACCACGTTGGGCTAATACGACTGGTATGGCATTAGGTTTGGCTAGTGAATATTATCTTTACTCGAAAGACAAGGAATATATAGAACTTTATATGCCTAAGATTTTGAAAGCTATGCATTGGATAGCAGGAGAGATTAAAGCAACTCGTGTAATGAATTCTGATGGCACACGTCCCCTTACTTACGGAATAATGCCTATGGCTGTAGCTTCTGATGGTGATTATGGTAATTTTGTGAGTGCAACAGACGTTTTTACCTTTTGGGGATTTAATAAAGCTGTTCAATTATTGGAAACTTTCGGCCATTCTGAAGCCAAGACGATGAGAGAGGAATTAGAACAATATAAAAAAGACCTTTTAATTGTCATAAACCATTTAACTCGCCCGGATGGATATATAAACCGTAAAATCATTGTTGATGATCCAGCATTTCGTGAGGCAACCAAATTTGAGAATGGAGATATTATGGCTCCTATTGCGACTGTTGGTATTATAGATCCTAATGTAGATCTTTTTCAGAAATATATCAGTTATTATGAAAAGAATATAGCCAGTGATTATTTTCTGAGCAAGATGGATAGAAATATATTCTATATGATTCAATGTGAACATTATTGGCAACCTATCTATCTGGCTACAGGAGAATGGAAAAAAGCATTTATGTGTCTTCAAACTGCATTAAAATATGGTATGTCACAAGATGCTTATCAGACACAGGAACGTTTTGATAAGAGAAATCCGGCATTTGCTCCTTGGCAACCTAATGGAAGTGGAAGTGGAGGAATAATTGATATGCTTTTAAATGCTTTCTATTTTGAAGAAGGAATGGATCAGGCCACTGTTTTAGGATGTGTACCTTTCGAATATATAATACAAAACGGAAAAACATCTATTAAGAATCTGTTTACATCTAATGCAACTAGAATAAATATAGAAGTGAATAAAATAGATAACCAACACTGTCGATTGGAAATATCATCACCAGAATCATTACCTTCCAGAATACGTATTCCTGAATATTTTAAGGCTTTGCCTGAAAATAAAAATATTAAATCCTTAAAGGGAAACATTTTCCAGATAAAGAAAGATTGTAAAAATGTCTTCTTTGTTTTATCCAAAGCAGAGAATTTTTAAACTATATAGTTTGTTTATTTGATGAAAGATTTTTAAATGGAAACGACAAAAAGAAATTTTATAAAAAAAGGATTATTTGCAGGCTTGGGTTCGTTACTAATACCTCAAATTATAGAAGCGGCAATTACTGAGCAAACAGAAGGTAATACATTAAAACTTCACCTTGGAAATAATTACAAAATCCTATTTCAAGGAGATTCTGTTACAGATTGTTATCGAGATCGTAAAATTACAGAATGTAATAATATAAAACAATTAGGAGATGGTTATCCTTTGTTTGCTGCAGCTAATTTATTAGAGTCGTTTGCTAATAAAAACCTTCAATTTTATAATAGGGGTATCAGTGGGGACAAAGTTTGGAATTTACAAAAAAGATGGACAGAAGATTGTATAGACTTACAACCTGACATATTAAGTATTTTAATTGGTGTAAATGATGCTTGGGAAACATTAATTTATGATAAAAATACAATTAATGCTTACGAAAATAATTATCGAAAACTATTAGAGGATACAAAAAGTAAATTACCTAATACCCAAATAGTGATTGGTGAACCATTTTCTGTAAAAGGAGGGAAAGGTATTCATGTGGAAAAGTGGTATCCGAAATTTCATGAGTATCAATTAATCTCAAGGAAACTTGCAAAAGAGTTTAATGCAATTTTTATTCCTTATCAGACAGGAATGAATCAAGCATTAAAATATGCTCCATGGGATTATTGGTCACAAGATGGTATACATCCCACTTTACCAGGATGTTTGTTAATGGCGAAAATGTGGTTGAAAGTAACAGGTTTAAAAGAAAGCCTCAAATAAGTTTACTGATATAATGTTTCAAATTAGTTCTGATATTGTTAATATATAATTTAGTTTATATCAATATCAGAACTGACAGATCTTATTTCAGACTTATTATATTTACCCGTTGGTGAAATTAAATTAGCATATATTCAATTCCGCCAATAGGGTTCTGATTTAATAGTTAATACCTCTCTATCACAAGAAAAGGGGAAAATAACTAATAAAAAGGTCTTCCTGAGAGTTTGAACTTTTTCAGGAAGACTTTCTTTTCTATAATCCTGATTTTTCAGATGAAATCAAAATAATATCAGAACCTTTTTAAATATTTCCACGTATGACAACCTAATAGTAAGACGGAAACTGTAAAACCAATCGGATATGTCAGCCAGATACCTGTAATTCCGAATTCTAATTGGAATGCCAACAGATAACCTGCCGGCAAAGCCACTATAAAATAAGCCAGGAATGATACCCACATGATAATTTTCACATCCGACAAACCGCGTAAGGCATTTGCCAGAATAATCTGAATACTATCTCCAAACTGATAGGCTATCAGAATGGGTATCAGCAATGCAACCATATAGCTGACTGTTTCATCGGTTGTAAATACATCTCCAATAGTGTTTTTACAGAAGAAAAGAATCAGACTTGCAGTCATTGCCACCAAGATACAAATATAAATACCTGAAACAATTATACGTTTTACTTGTTCCCAATCGTTCACCCCCTTATAGAAACTTGCACGAATGGCTACTGCCGCTCCCAAGCCCAGGTACATCGTAAAACTGACAGTCGAAATAGCTATCGCCACCTGATGGGCTGCCAGTTCGAATCCTCCTAACCAGCCAACCATAATAGTGGTGATACAGAACGTTGCAGACTCTATTCCTTGTTGTAAGGCAATAGGCCAGCCCAAAGCATTCAATTTCTTCCAGAATTCCATCTTCACAGGAATAATCCGAAAGCCGTTCCGATAAGATTCATACTTCGGAAGTAACAAGAAGATGATGACAAAGCAAAGCAGCATGAATATACGCGATACAAGCGTACTGATTCCGGCTCCAAGTAATCCTAGTTCAGGCATTCCCCATTTTCCATAAATCAGCATGTAGTTACCAACAATATTCAGAGCATTTCCAATCGTCAATACATACATGGAGATGGAAGCATCTGTAATTCCTTCGATAAACTGACGGAATGTATTATACATCATAACAAAGATGACGGAAAATGCCGATACCATAAAATAGGGCCGGATCAATGGCAGAAGCTCCTCCGGCTGACGGAGTGACGGCAGATTGAAATAAATGAGAAATAATAAGAAAAGTATCAATAGAGTAGTCGTGATATTGGCTATCAGACTGTTCTTCAGCCATCCGCCGATTATCGTTTTCTTGTTTCTTGCCAGATTATTTCCAACAAACGGCGTCAGACTGAAAGAGAATCCTGTCCCCAGAATAATAAAGGAGTTTACTACATTATTCACAAACGAAGCCGCCGCTAATTCGTCCGTACTATGCTGTCCGACCATAATCGTATCGGCCAGTCCTGTTACAATAGCACCCAGCTGACCGATAATAATCGGCACAGCCAGTCTGAAAATAGAACGACAAAGTCTGCCATTCCCTTTAAAGATATTTTGTTTCATATTTTGTCTGATTAAATAAAAGAACATAAAGAAGTCCCGGTACAGAATTCACTTCAATCGATTATATGGCAAGACTGTACATTATGAAACGGGGAACGAATTAGAAATTCTCCTTTATGCCGTATGAATAATAAGATACACGAAAAAGAATTGTTGATTACAACGTGGAACCTCTTGTCGACCAGATGGAGAACAAGATTTCGGAAGGATTATATTCTATGCTGTAACTTTTCATCTTGAATTAAATCTGCTGCAAAATTAATATAAATATCTTGAAAGGAAATAGCCTATAATACAATTACCGCCTCTCAACTATCTCTTAATTTAAAATCCCTGGTTATCTCTATAATCGGACTACTGCTGTTCACACCATTCTGTTTCCATTGAGTCTTTGCATCCATTGTCTTGTGATTAACCTTCCTCGACATGTTGATAATATCCTTCGACCGGTCCGGCCAGATAATCGTAAACGTTTCATTCTCATAATCTGCCGCACCATCCGGTTCTCCATATAGAAGAACATAATTACTCAAAAATGTACGTACAAATAATATTAAGTATTGTAATCGGATTTATGATTATAAGTATGCTCTAAAACTGTATCCAGCGCTTTTTCTGTTCTGGAAGTGCCAGATACACCTGTATCCGATGCTTTTTCTGCTCTGGAAGTACCAGATACACCTGTATCCAGTACTTTTTCTGCTCCAGAAGTGCCAGATACACCTGTATCCGGTACTTTTTCTGCTCC
>JAHHQS010000180.1 GCA_020026285.1 Parabacteroides sp.
ATGAAACCGGTCGGAAAATAACCGATCAGAAAGAATATGAAATGACTGTTGCTTCTGAATTACTGCCTGGTGTAATAAATGATGGGCATAATATCTTAAATGATGTTTTTGCCGTGAAAAAGGATCATTCTTCAGAATGGACAGGTCTTGGCGGCATACAGGATTTTGAATTTGAAGAAGGTTATGAATACAGAATCCGGGTTAACGAGACCAGTTTTCTGGATGAACAAATGGGTACTCCTGCCTGGACTGAATATAAACTGCTGGAAGTATTATCGAAAGAAAAGAAGAATTCTGAAAATCTGCCGGAGCATTTCATCCCGAAATGGTTTTATAAGGAAAATAAGTTTCAGCCGGAATATCGTTTTGCAGTTGATGCCGTTCAGAAGGATGTCATAGAAAAGGATTTGAAAGAGAATCCTCCCATTCTGGCAACGAATCATTTCCTGTTATATCATCGTGTAGAGAAATGGATTGCCATCGATTCGAATGATAAAGTGATTGGTAAGGGATACTTGAAACGTGAGCATGCATCATTTGAGGATTTTCCACAATCATATAAGATTTTACCATTGAACAGTGTAAGGGGAACAATGAGATGGACATTCATAAACGAGCCGGAATATGCATTGAATCTGGAACCGTTCGATGTCTTTTTAGCAGCAGGTCAGATAACCAAAAGTGTGGACTTAACACCTGACCCATGGTTTTATAAGGATCTGACTGATTACTACAAAAAGAAATATCCGGAAGCCGGTGTGAAAACGGTGGTTTATTCCGTTGGACTCCCTTATGTTTTCATTGAATAAAAAGAATAACTCTAATATCAGCCGTGTTCACAGCTGGTTCAAGAAATAAATTTAAGCAGGGAAGGTTCAGCCTTCTCTGCTTTTTTTGTCTTCTGAAAGAGAAGAATCCCAATGATAACACAAAATAACATTATACAAAGGGGATTTGTAAAACAAAAGCCTATCTTTGTTTGTGTTTGATTTTATAAGTATCAGTAACAAATAGAAATACTATGAAAACAAAGAATCTATTATTGGCCTTCCTTGCTGGAGGTCTGGCATTAGCCAGTTGTAACCAGAGATCGAAAGTGCCTGCAAATTTTTACACAGTAGAAGGAATCGTAGCAGATTCTACCGCTAACGGTAAAACCATTTACATCATAAATTATGATGATAATAAAACGATTGATACCACAGTGATACAAAACAATCGTTTTGCCTTTACAGGAATAGTTGATACGGCACTAATCTGTCGTATAGATGTGAATCATTGGACATCTGGGAACTTTATCCTTGAGCCGGGAAAGATTACCTTGAATCTGAAAGACCATAAAAATCCGGCAAGCGGAACGGCAATGAACGGGTTGATGACACAGATTATGCAGGCGCAAGATAGTTTGAATCAAGTATTAATGCAAAAACACAAAGAATTGCGAGCCGCTTTCCCGGATGAAGTTGTGTTCATGCAACAAGCAAAAACGTATTATGAGCAGCAACTCAAACCTCAGTATGTGAGTTTCTACAAGCAATTCAGCCAATCGCATAACGATGATGCCATCGGATTATATTTGATGTACACACAGTTCTTCAGAAGCCTGTCATTAGAAGAAAGGAGTAATGCATTGCAGGCATACGGACCGTGGTTGAGATCCACTCAGACCGCCCAACATTTCATCCAAGCGGTTGAGGCAGAAAAGAATACTCAACCTGGAAAACCTCTTGCGGATATCAAGGGCGTAGATAAGGATGGAAAAGAATTGTCTCTATCCGATTTCATCGGTAAGGGAAATTATGTACTGGTCGATATGTGGGCAAGCTGGTGTGCGCCTTGTAAAGGAGAAATCCCGAACTTAGCCAAACTACATCAGCGTTATCACAATAAGGGCCTTACCGTGGTTGGTGTGTTCACTTGGGATGAACCGGAGAACTTGACAAAAGCCATGAAGGAGGAAAAGATTTCATGGAGTCAGATTATCGATAAGGACAGAACGGCTATGGACAAATATGAAACAGATGGTATTCCTTTCATCTTCCTGCTTTCTCCCGACGGCACTATTCTGGAGCGTGATCTCAGAGGCGAAGGAATGATAGCCACTGTTGATAAATATATGAAGGAAAAGAAATAAGGTTCGCTGAAAGAAATAATAGAGAATTGATTAAATATTATCCCCTTTCGGGTATAATTACTCAATCTATATCTAATATTATACCCGAAAGGGTGTAATATTAGGAAATAATACTATATTTTTACCCGATAGGGTATAATTATAAGAGAAATGGAATAGCATGTTATTGTACAATATGTAAAAGCCATGCGTAAAAAGTATGGCCTTACACAAGTTGACCTCTCTGAAAAATCAGGAGTGGGTCTGCGTTTTGTAAGAGATCTGGAGCAAGGTAAATCAACTCTTCGAATGGATAAGGTGAATCAGATTTTAGCTCTTTTTGGTGCAGAATTAGGACCAGTTCCTTTGAATAGAAATGATGAATAATGAAGCGGGCAATAGTAAAATTAAGAGATGTAAAGGCTGGAATCCTAGCAGAAAATGAGAATGGTTATACATTTCAGTATGATAAATCGTTTCTGGCATCATCAAAAGCTGAAGCTATCAGTCTCACTCTTCCTTTATCTGATAAACTATACACAGATAAAGTATTATTTCCATTTTTTGATGGATTAATACCAGAAGGATGGCTGTTAGAGATGGAATTTATTTCCATTTCATTTATACCGGATGTAATGAAGCAATGCTATAAAGACTTTATTAATAATCGTCTTTCAGCTCTTTAAATCTACGATAAATCAAGCTATAAAATATTATGAAAACAATGAAACATGTGGAAACAGCTCTTCTGTCTTTTGTGTGTCGAGCTTTGTGAGCTGTAGTGATGATGAAACCGGTCGGAAAATAACCGATCAGAAAGAATATGAAATGACTGTTGCTTCAGAATTACTGCCCGGTGTAATAAATGATGGGTATAATATCTTAACCGATGTTTTTGCCGTAAAAAAAGGATCATGTTTCAGAATAGACGGACAGACTTTGGGGATATACCGGATTTTAGAGTATGAAGAAGGTTATCTTCTGTAAAATATTTTTTCAAAAGGAGTTATGCTATTGTTTTTCTGGCTATCTTCATACTATGATATGGAGTGAACATCTAAAAATTATATTATGAAGACATTGTTAAGGTTATTATTGCTGTTTGCAATTGTATTTTCTGATTTCAGTCTCTCTCAGGCTGAAGAAAGAATCAGAATTCCTCAGGTGGGAGAAAAAACACTTTTACACGATGGCTGGTTTGCCAGAAGAATGAATGAAATAGGGGAAGACGGAAATGTCCTTACATCTGTTTCCTTTCAGAAGGATGGCTGGTTACCGGCAAAAGTTCCCGGAACGGTATTGACTACACTTCTGGAAAATAAGATATTCCCGGCTCCAGAATTTGGTTTGAATAATAATCTGATACCGGATATCTATGTGGTCGGAAGAGATTTTTATACTTATTGGTTCATGCGTCCTTTCGAGATTTCTCCGGAAGAAATGAAAGAACACGTCTGGTTGAATTTCAGAGGAATCAATTATAAGGCTGAAATCTATCTGAATGGTAAAAGAATCAATCCGAGTACTCATGAAGGAATGTTTCTTCGCCAGTCTTACGAGATTACTTCATACTTGAAACCCGATTCAGTCAATCTGTTGGCTGTGCTGGTCTTCCCTCCTGATTATGTAGGAAATCCGAATGGCGGACAAGGGGGAGACGGGCAGATTGCCCGGAATTGTACGATGCAATATACGCCGGGCTGGGACTGGATTCAGCCGGTGCGCGATCGTAATACGGGTATTTGGGATGAAGTATCTATTACTTCTTCAGGAGATGTCTGTATAGATAATCCATACGTGGTGACAAAGGTTCCGGGTGTCCGTCAGCCGGATCAGCAGAAACAGGCTCCGGCTTATCTGGAGACAACTGTCGAACTGAAAAATGTGTCTGCTGAAAAGAAACAGGGCGTGCTGACTCTGGAATATGAAGGAAAGCAGGTCGAGAAAGAGATCTCTTTGCTGCCTTTCGAAAAGAAACTGGTGGCTCTGGAAAAGCAGACGATCAAGAATCCGACTTTGTGGTGGCCGAATGGAATAGGGGAACAGCCTTTGCATAATCTGTGCTTTTCTTTTAAGATGAATAATAAGGAGAGTGATTCGGAAGAACTTCGTTATGGTATCCGTGAGATTACTACTAAAAAGAACGAGCACAATGGCGGCCGTGAGTTCTATGTAAACGGACAGCGCATCTATATAACGGGTGGAAATTATATTGATTCCGACTGGTTGCTTCGTCTTTCTCCCGAACGATATGATCATGATATCCGTTTCCATGCCGAGATGAATCTGAGAATGATTCGTGTCTGGGGTGGAGCCTTATTGGAAAGACCGGAGTTTTATGCCGCTTGTGATAAGTATGGTATTCTGGTATTCCAGGATTTATGGGGAAGTGGCGATTGTAACGGTGCCTGGGAAGATCCGACGAAGAAGGAATCTCGCCAGCGTCGCTGGGAATATCCCGATAATCATTCGCTATTTCTGAAGTCGGCCGAAGACCAGATCAAGATGATTCGCAATCATCCGAGTCTTTGTTTCTGGTGTGGTGCCAATGAATGGCCTTTGGCAAAAGATATCGACAAGGCTTTGAAGGAGGATGTTTTCCCTCGTCTGGATCCGAATCGTTTGTTTGCCAGCTTCTCAACTGATTCTGCCTTTACTCATAATTATTTAAAGGATAATGGTGATGGCCCTTATGGTATTCAGGAACCGGAATGGTTCTTTACTACCCGTTCACATCCGTTCAATCCGGAAGCAGGATCGGTCGGTTCTCCCGAAGTGGAAAGTTTCAGGGCATTTATGCCTGAAAAGGATTTGAAGGAATTTCCGCGAATGAGTGTTACTCGTAATCAGGACTGGCATTATCATAAGGATTTAGGTTACCGAGATCATGTGGAACGTTATGGTGATCCACAGACTATCGACGATTATTGCCGTCTGGTTCAGGTAATCAATTACGATCAGTATCGAAGCTTTATGGAAGGTTGGGCTTCTCATATGTGGGATTGGTATACAGGAATTCTGATCTGGAAGACTCAGAATCCGTGGACGGCCTTGCGCGGTCAGATGTACGACTGGTTTATGGATGTGAATGCTTCCTTATATGGAACTCGAAAAGGCTGTGAGCCGTTGCATCCTTTCTATAATATAGTAAGCAGACAGGTTACCATGCTGAATACTTCGTTAACGGCACATGATAATCTGAAAGTCAAGGCGGAAATCTTTAATCGGGACGGCAAGATGCAGTGGAGCGAGGAAAAAGAATGTGATGCTCCGGCCAATCAGGTGAAGGAATTATTCGCTGTTCCGGAGGTGAATGACATCACTGGTGTTTATTTCTTGAAACTGACTCTGACAGATGCTTCTAATCAGGTACTGACGGATAATATCTATTGGCTGACAACAACTCCAAAGGATTACAAGACATTGAATAATCTGCCTGTTTCCAGTCCGGAGGTAAAGATTAATCTGGCAAAAGAGGGTGACGCTTACAAGGCTCAGCTTCGTCTGAAAGGAGATCAGCATATCAGCTTCTTTAACCGAATCAAAGTGTTCGACAGACAGACCGGCGAACGAATCCTGCCTGTTCATTATTCTGACAATTATATTACATTGATGCCGGGTGATGAACGTGTCGTTCAGTTCGATTTCAAGTCCGCTTTAGCTAAAGACAGAATTCAGATTGCTATTGACAGCTGGACACATGAAAGAAAGAATTTCTCGAATTTCTAGCTTAAAAGTTATGTTATACAACATATTTTTGCTAAATAAAGTTAAAAAAGAGCTTTTTTTAGGCAAATGATATGTTGTATAACATAAAACCTTCTATCTTTGCATTGTGTTTTTCATGGTATTAGATTTAAGGTTAACAATGGAGATTGGTTGTCGTGAGACAACCTTTTCTTTTTACTGATTGTTTATTTTTAGGTAGTACACAAATGATGAATTTCGGAGTTATCCGAACTCCCTCAAAAAACAAAACTAAATTTAATTAAGCAGACACATAAGTTCATAGATATTTATATATCTATGAACATTTTTTTGTTAATCAGATCAGTTTTGTTAGTTTTGTTTTCATCTAAAATGAATATTACTTAAATCGAATGAAATGAGAAATTTATTAATTACTTCACTATTGATTCTATCTTCTTCCGTTTTTGCTCAGAACTACGGTCAGGACAAGAAATATTTCATCTGGGATAATGCTTCTGCTCCTCATTCCAATAAGATTACGGTTGCAGAAACCAATGAAAAGAATATCCTTCGGAATGTAACCAAATCTGAATTATATGTCTTCAAGGCAGACGAGTCGAAGAAGACCGATAAGACAATTGTCATTTGTCCGGGTGGTGGGTATGCTTGTCTTTGTATGAGTTACGAAGGTTATGAGATGGCGGAATGGTTGTCATCACAAGGAATAACAGCGGCTGTATTGAAATATAGAATGCCTAACGGAAATAAGGAAGTTCCTTTGGAAGATGCCGTTGAAGCGATTCGGATCCTGAAGAAGAATGCAAAGGAACTGAATATATCTCCCGATAAGATCGGAATCATGGGCTTTTCTGCCGGAGGTCATCTGGCAGCCTATACTTCCAATTTTGCACCTGATAAGGATAAGCCGGCCTTTTCAGTGCTCTTCTATCCGGTAATTACTGGTAAAAAGGGAATCTGTCATAAAGGTTCGTTTGATTACCTGCTGGGCGAAGAGGCTGGCGAGGATCTTCGAATAAAATACTCATTGGAAGAATGTGTGAGTCCGACAACTCCTCCTGCACTCATATTGGTTTCGGATGGAGACCAATTAGTTCCCCCTGTAAACAGTACTTTATATTATAATGCTTTGAAGAAATATAATATAAAAGCGTCCTTGCATGTATATCCGGGCGGTTTTCATGGATGGGGAAACCATTTTGATTTCGAATATTCGGACGAATGGCGTGCATCTTTGCTTGACTGGTTGAAATTTCTGGATAAGAAAGAATGAGATAATTTCAATGGAAATCTTAAAAAACATGTTATACAGCATGATTTTGCTAATTAAAGTTAAAGAAATACATTTTTCTTGGTCGGAATGGTGCTGTATAACATAAAACCTCTATATTTGCACCGTGTTTTTCATGGTATTAGATTTAAGGTTAACAATTGAGATTGGGTTGTCGTGA
>JAHHQS010000181.1 GCA_020026285.1 Parabacteroides sp.
TTATTTGTGAATTACTCATGTGTATAAAATTAATTTTGAACAGTTACTTATCTTTAAATGATATAATGAAAAAGAGATTGTTATATTTGCATAGAATAACTTTAAAACATCAACTATTATGGCAAAAATCACATTTCAAGGTACACCTGTTAATCTAGCAGGTGAATTTATTCAAGCAGGGGTTAAAGCTCCTGAATTTACACTTGTAAAAGGCGACTTAAGCAATTTTAAACTTTCCGACAATCAAGGTAAATTCTTACTTCTAAATATTTTCCCTAGCCTAGACACCGGCGTTTGTGCTACTTCTGTTCGTAAGTTTAACAAATTAGCAGCCTCTTTACCAAATACAATCGTTCTGGCTGTATCAAAAGACCTTCCATTTGCACAAGGTCGCTTCTGCACAACTGAAGGCATTAAAAACGTAATTCCCGTTTCTGACTATAAATATACGTCCGACTTTGCTAAGAAATACGGAGTATTAATGGAGGATGGTCCGCTGGAAGGTTTGTTAGCTCGTTCTGTAGTTATAATCAATCCTGAAGGAAATGTAATTTACTCCGAATTAGTTCCAGAAATCGTTCAAGAACCAAATTATGAAGCAGCATTAAATGCAATCAAATAAATAAGAGCAAAATACAACAGCGTAGTATACAACGAACTACTACCTGATAATAAAAGAAGCGGTCGGTAAAATAAACGTTATTACCGACCGCTTTCTATCTTTTATATTTCAACATTCTCTTAGTCTTGAGAAAACTCCTTTATACGTTGCTCCTCACCTAACCGACAAACGAGCAACGTATCATCTTTTTCTGCTACTATATAACCATCAAGACCTTGTACTACTACTTTCTTTTCCTGAGTAGCATGCACTACACAGTTACGAGATTCATACATCTTGATATTCTCACCTACGCAAACATTTCTTTGTGGGTCTTTCTGCATATTTTCATATAACGACCCCCACGTACCTAAATCACTCCATCCAAATGAAGCCGGGAACACATATATTTCATCAACGTTTTCCATTATGGCATAATCAACAGAAATATTCTCACACATAGGGAAAAGTTCATTTACCATCTCTTGTTCTTTGTCCGTATTAAAATATGGAAGCATTCGTTCGAACAATTTTCCCAACGGCGGCTGATATACCCTCAATGCATTGACAATGGTAGACACATTCCAAACAAAGATACCTGAATTCCAAAAATAATTTTTTCTTCTTAAATAGCGTTCAGCTGTAGCCTTGTCGGGTTTTTCTTTAAAGCCAAAGACTCTATAAATTTCCTGATTTGAAGGACAAGCCATAGACAAATCGGCTTCAATATAACCATATCCTGTCTCCGGACGAGTGGCCTTCATTCCTAATGTAACAATAGCATCTGATTTTTCAGTAAAACTTAAAGCGGAATTTACGACACGTTGAAATTCTGCCACATCCATTACAATATGGTCACAAGGAGTCACCACAACATTTGCTTTTGGATTTTCTGCTTTAATTTTCCAACATGCATAGGCTATACAGGGAGCTGTGCTTCTTCTACAAGGTTCAAGTAAAATATGTTTTTTAGGAAACTCAGGCAGTTGTTCCTCTATGTATGGTGCATATTCAGACAACGTAGAAATCCAAATATTTTCTAGTGGACAAATATCCTTAAACCGGTCAACAGTCAGTTGAATAAGCGTACGTCCACATCCGAGGACATCAATAAATTGTTTAGGAAGTTTCGGACTACTCATAGGCCAGAAGCGACTGCCAATACCTCCTGCCATAATGACGACATGATTATTTTTCAGGTTCATAGGTGTTTCTTTTTTACGTATTACAACAAATATAAACAATATTTTTGAAAGCCAAATATTTTTATAAAAAAATAGCATTAAGAAACAATTTATATATCTTTCTACCAGAAAATAGCCATTTAACTCGCTAAGACGAGTAAAAAGAGGGATAATGGCTCCCTATTAAGCAAATTTCCCCCGCTATAAGATACTTATAACAGGGGAAATCTTTCTAATGAACGTTATGACACAGTCCCTCTACACACATCAAACGAACATAGGTGAAACGATCAACTGCTGTCACGTCGAAGCCCGTTCTATTTTGTCAAATATGCTTTTTCTTCGCGCTCATATACCACAGATAAATAGCCAACACGATAAATACTGCCAAAATTAGAAACATCTCCGTTTTATGTTGCAAAGGAGCTACCCAAATTTCATTCAAGATATCCATACGACCCATTATTTCTACCGGTGTCCAAAAAACAACAACGGTAGCAATAGCCATTCGGATATTAGCACCCCATGCCGAAATTCTCAACTGTTTTGCAAATATAAAAAATGAGCCAATAAGACAACCCAAACCAACCAACAGTGTGACAGGATGATTCTCTCCAAGGAAGTTATCGTCATAACAGAACATAAGAAGGATGTACATTGCCCACATAATCATAATTAGTTCCATAAAAGTAATGATGGAAGCATGGCGAGTCATCGGTCTGGCAGCTATCACATTCTTATCATCACGTAATATAAGACGCTGCCACCAATTTATAAAATTACATCCATTCTTTGTACTAAACAAATACATTATCATAACCATCATCCATAGTCCAAATGTAGCAGGTAAAATAAGGTATTCGGGACGAGTAATAACTTCTCCTGTCAAGGGATCTAATTCTGGTTGAGTTCCAAAACGATTTGCGAAATACATAAACAAGAATTCTACCCATCCAGTCCAAAACAAGAGGCCACCAAAAAATCCCCAAAGCGTCTGACGTGTATCACCTTTGGCAAAAACCCCAACGATAACCATAATCATACCTACAAATCCTAAAGCAAAAGCCGCATAATGCAAGGCGGAACCTTCGAAGATATGTTCCATAGTAATCATTAATGCATGTCCTAATGGCATAGTGAACAACACCATTAAAAAAGAAGCTATAGCTTTCCACCAATGCAATTTCTTTGTCTCTGTAAATTGTTTGTCTGTCATTTGATTTTACTTTATTTTTATGTTATTTTTTAATAAGAGATGCAAAATAAATGCTTTTTTTATGATTTTTATCAAAATCGTATGTTAAAAAAGATTTACTTATTTGTCTCTATTAAAGCTGACTAAGAGACAACAAATAAAAAACACAATCACACAAAATACCACTTTATCACTTTTATTCCTTAAATTTGTACCTTATTATATAAACACAAAAGTGATGAAAAAATACGCTAGTGTACTCACAATAGCCGGTTCCGACTGCAGCGGTGGAGCAGGCATACAAGCTGATATAAAAACAATTTCTGCTCTTGGTGCATACGCAGCTAGTGCTATAACGGCTATCACCGTTCAAAACACTTGCGGAGTTGAAGCCGTTTATCCCATACCTCCTGACATAGTGGAGAAACAGATAAAAGCAGTCCTTACCGATATTCGTCCAGATGCCATAAAAATAGGAATGATAACTGACGCAGCTATCATACACTGTATAGCATCCTCATTACATCTGTTTAAGCCTCAGCATGTAATTTTAGACCCTGTAATGGTTTCCAGCAGCGGTCGCCGCCTCATGGAAGATACAGCAATTGAGGCATTGATTCACGAACTCATACCTGAAACTACCCTCATTACTCCCAATCTAAGCGAAGCTGAAGTTTTAACCAAACATCCTGTCACTAATTTAGACGAGATGAAGGCTGCAGCTAAAGAAATACTAGCATACGGATGTAAGGCTGTGTTGGTCAAAGGCGGACACCTACAAGGTACTGAAATGACAGATGTCCTTCAGCTATATAATCGTGAAAGCGCCATACTTTTCTCTGCTGCACAGATAACGAGCAAAAACACTCATGGCACAGGATGTACTTTGTCATCTGCCATTGCGACCCATCTAGCTCTAGGTGAACCTATGGATAAAGCTGTCGAAAAAGCAAAAGATTATCTATCTATGAGCCTTTACGCAGGCAAAGACATACACATAGGTGAAGGACATGGCCCACTCAACCATTTCCATAATCCTGAGTCTATGCACATTTTTAGCGAAAACGAGTAAGATTTCAAAAGAATGATTACCTTTGTAACCAAACATCTAATAAATAAGAAATTTTATGAAAGCATTTGTATTCCCAGGACAGGGAGCTCAGTTCGTAGGAATGGGCAAAGACTTATATGAGAACTCGGCACTTGCCAAAGAATTATTTGAAAAAGCCAATGATATTTTAGGTTATCGTATTACTGACATTATGTTTGAAGGAACAGATGAAGACCTTCGTCAGACCAAAGTTACTCAGCCTGCCGTATTTTTACATTCAGTAATTTCAGCACTATGTATGGGCGACGAATTTAAGCCTGAAATGACTGCTGGTCACTCTCTTGGTGAATTTTCTGCTTTGGTTGCAGCTGGTGCTCTTTCATTCGAAGATGGTTTGAAATTAGTTTATGCTCGTGCCATGGCTATGCAGAAAGCATGTGAATTACAGCCTTCTACTATGGCAGCCATTATCGCATTGCCAGATGAAAAAGTAGAAGAAATCTGTGAAGCAGTAGCCGCAGAAGGCGAAGTTTGTGTAGCTGCTAACTTTAACTGCCCAGGACAAATCGTTATCTCTGGTTCAATCGAAGGCATCAACAAAGCCTGTGAACTGATGAAAGCTGCAGGTGCAAAACGTGCGCTACCTTTAAAGGTAGGTGGTGCTTTCCACTCACCGCTAATGGATCCAGCTAAAGTTGAACTTGAAGCTGCTATCAATGCAACTGAAATCCATACTCCTAAGTGTCCTATCTACCAAAATGTAGACGCTAAGCCTCATACAGACCCTGCTGAAATCAAAGCTAACCTGGTAGCCCAGCTCACTTCTTCAGTACGTTGGACTCAGACCGTTCAGAATATGCTTGCTGATGGTGCTGATGAATTTATTGAATGTGGTCCAGGTGCTGTTCTTCAAGGATTAATTAAGAAAATAGACCGCAGCGTAAACGCTCACGGCATTGCATAAATTATAAAAGAATATGCTCTTGCAGAATAAGCTCGCTAATGGTAAAGTTTTACCAATTAGCGAGCTTATTCTAGTTGTACGTTGTCACTTTTTTTTATATATTTGTCACCAACTAAATAACATAATTCGCTAACTCGTATAAGCACCTTAATACGAGAGCAACGAACAACTTTAAACTATACATACACTATGAATACGAATAAAAAAATGATTATTTATCAAGTGTTCACTCGCTTGTTCGGTAATCAAACAACTGAACCGGTAATCAACGGAACCATTACAGAAAATGGTTGCGGTAAAATGAACGCCTTTACCAAAAAGGCACTGGACGAAATCAAGAACTTAGGTGCCACACATATATGGTATACAGGAATTATCGCCCATGCTACCCAAACAGACTACTCAAGCTATGGTTTGAGAAAAGTTCATCCTTCTGTAGTTAAAGGTAAAGCTGGTTCACCTTACGCCATTAAAGATTATTATGACGTAGATCCAGATTTAGCGGTAAACGTAGACAAACGAATGGAAGAGTTTGAAGACCTGATGAAACGTACCCATAATAGTAATCTTAAAATGATTATTGACTTTGTGCCTAACCATGTAGCTCGTCAATACCATTCTCAAGCAAAGCCTATAGGCGTAAGAGATTTAGGTGAAGATGATGACAACAATCAGGCGTTTAGTCCGAACAATAACTTTTATTATATCCCTGGACAAAAGCTACAAGGTCATGTAAACTTGTATGATGAAACAGCTGGAGAATACATAGAAACACCAGCAAAAGCAACAGGTAACAATCGTTTTGACGCATGGCCTGAAGTCAATGACTGGTATGAAACCATTAAGTTGAATTATGGTGTTGACTATATTTCAAACACAGGATGTCATTTCAATCCTATTCCTAATACATGGAAGAAGATGTGCGACATCTTGCTGTTCTGGGCTTCAAAAGGCATCGATGGATTCCGCTGCGATATGGCAGAAATGGTTCCTTGCGAATTCTGGGGATGGGCAATTCCTCGCGTAAAAAAATACTTTCCAAAAATTATTTTTATTGCAGAAGTTTACAATCCAAACGAATATAGAAACTATATCTTCAATGGTCATTTTGACTATTTATATGACAAGGTTGGTCTGTATGATACACTGCGTGCAGTAACATGTGGAAACGCTCCTGCCACTAATATAACCAACTGCTGGCAGAGCATTAATGATATTCAGGGACATATGTTAAACTTCCTTGAAAATCATGATGAACAACGTATCGCTTCTGAGTTCTTTGCCAAAGATGCCAAACGTGCTTTCCCTGCAATGATTGTATCTTCCTGTATGAATACTAACCCAATGATGATTTACTTCGGACAGGAATTGGGTGAACCGGGAATGGACCATGAAGGATTCAGTGGTCTGGACGGTCGAACTACAATCTTTGACTATTGGAACGTAGACTCTATTCGCCGCTGGAATAACGAAGGTAAATTTACTCAGACTCAGCTTACCAAAGACGAAAAGGCTATTCGCAAATTTTATAAGACATTACTCAACTTATGTAAAGACGAAGCAGCATTAAATAAAGGTGATTTCTTCGATCTTATGTATGCAAACCATGAAAACAAACAAATGAACGAGTCAAAACAATATGCTTTCTTAAGGAAATATAAGAATGAAGTATTGCTTGTCATCGCCAACTTTGGAGATTTTCCTATGGCCGTTTCAGTCAATATTCCTGAACATGCATTCACTTATCTGAATATGCCATGTTACAAGATGTGTAAAGCTGAAGAATTATTAACTGGAAAAACTGAAGAAATTTCATTTACGTTTACTGAACCTACCACTGTAGAGGTTCCTGCAAACGGAGGTAAAATTCTAAAAATCAAAATAAAGAAAACATCTACGAAATAATTCTATTGTAGTTTTTTTATGATTTATATCCTTTATAAATAAAAAGACTCCTTCATACGAAGTTGTAATCCATAATAAAAGTTTCCG
>JAHHQS010000182.1 GCA_020026285.1 Parabacteroides sp.
GTCAGAATACGAATTCGATAACATCATTAACAGATATATTACCACAGTTTATAAAATATTTGTCTGCTGAAACTGTATTACCTATTATTGCGGATAATCTTGAAGTGAATTATGTATATATTAATTCGCATCAAGCTATAGAGTTTATAGAAAATAAACCTACTCTGAAAACTTACGGTAGTACTTACATTAAACCTCTTTTTTTGTTTGTTAGTAGAGAGCTATATCCAGAAAAACCTGAAGCTGTCATTACTCTTTATACTAGGGAATTTGATGCGGCAGCTGCTGCAACAGGTTATTGCCTTCCACTGAGTTTACAGACAGAAGCGTACTGGAATTTCGGTGTGTTGGGTGGACTTGTGTCTATTTTTATAATATTTCTAATACTTAATTGTTGTTATAAATATATTTTGATTTCTTTAGAACAAAGAGATACGATAGCTAATGTCTTTTATTTATACGTTTATTATGTCTTTTTTATATTGTATCGTGACTCTGGATTTGAAAAAGTGATATTATGGCTTCCTGTCGCATATTTCTTTTTGAATAGCGTTAAAATAATTTACAATAAAAAATAAATATGAATATTGCAATAGTTGGAACTGGCTACGTAGGTTTGGTTTCGGGCACTTGTTTTGCGGAACTTGGTGCTAATGTATTTTGTGTTGATGTCGATTTACAAAAAATTGAGAGTCTTAAACAAGGTATAGTTCCTATTTATGAGCCTAATTTAGATAGTATGGTACTTCGTAATATAAAGGCAGAGCGTTTGCATTTTGTTACGAGACTTACGGAAATTTTAGATGAAGTTGAAATTGTTTTTATAGCAGTAGGCACTCCTCCAAATGAGAATGGTAGTGCAGATTTACATTATGTTCTTGATGTTGCTAAAGCTATTGGACAAAATATGAATAAATATTTAGTTGTTGTAACTAAAAGTACAGTTCCGGTAGGTACCGCTCCTAAAGTTGCGAGTACTATCCAATGTGAACTAGATAATCGAGGAATAAATGTTGAATTTGATGTTGCGTCTAATCCAGAATTTTTAAAGGAAGGAAATGCTATTGATGACTTTATGAAACCGGATAGGGTAATCGTAGGAGTTGAAACTGAAAAGGCAAAAGATTTGATGACTCGATTGTATAAACCAATGCTCTTGAATAATTTTCGTGTGATTTTTATGGATATTCCTTCTGCTGAGATGACTAAGTATGCAGCAAATTCAATGCTTGCTACGCGTATTAGCTTTATGAATGATATTGCTAACTTATGCGAATTGGTTGGGGCTGATGTGAATATGGTTCGCAAAGGGATAGGCTCTGATAGTCGTATTGGAAGTAAATTTCTGTATTCAGGATGTGGCTATGGTGGCTCCTGTTTTCCTAAAGATGTTAAAGCTCTAATTAAAACTGCGGCAGAGAATGGATACAATATGCGTGTGCTTAATGCTGTTGAGGAGGTAAATGAATCTCAAAAAAATGTTTTATTTGAGAAATTTAAAAAGTATTTTAAAAATAAGATTGAAGGTAAGAAGGTAGCTATTTGGGGACTTGCTTTTAAACCAGAAACTGATGATATGCGTGAAGCACCTTCGTTAGTGCTAATAGATAGTTTACTCAAATCTGGTTGTTCTGTTGCTGTATATGATCCAGTAGCTATGAATGAGTGTAAACGCCGTATTGGGGATAAAGTTGAATATGCTAGTAATATGTATGATGCTGTAATAGATGCGGATGTTATTTTTTTAGTTACGGAGTGGAAAGAGTTCCGCATGCCAAGTTGGAAAGTAATAAAACGCTCAATGAAGCCTGAAGCAGTTATTATTGATGGACGTAATATTTATACTGCATCTGATTTAGAAGGAATTGGTTATATAAAGATAGGGTAATGATTGGTGAAATTTGTTGTATTTTTAATATTGGAGCTCATTATCGTAGTCCCATATATTCTAAAATGGCATTAGAGTTTTCATGTGATTTTTATTTTGGTGATCAATTATTAACACCCATAAAAAAGATGGATTATGCGTGTATAACTCATTTCCGTTCTGAATTACATAATATATATTTATTTTCTCAATTTTATTGGCAATCTAAATCTATTCGATTAGTTTTTAAACCTTATACTTGTTATGTGCTGGATGGAGAGCCATATTGTTTGTCTACATGGGTTATTCTTATTTTGGCAAAATTACTAAGAAAAAAGACTGTGGCTTGGACGCATGGTTGGTATGGAAGAGAAGGTTATGTGAAGAAGATGATAAAAAAAAATTTTTATTCATTGTTTTCAGAATTAATGGTTTATGGAGAGCATGCGATTTCTTTGATGTCAAAAGCAGGTTTTGATAAGTCAAAAATGGTTTGTATCGCAAATTCTTTAGATTATGATAAGCAGTTGAGAGTTAGAAAAAGTTTGTCGAAATCTACTATTTACTCTGATCATTTTTCGAATTTTTATCCTGTATTATTTTATATTGGTAGAATACAAAGTGTAAAAAAAATAGAGATGATCATTCAGTCTATGGATATTTTGAGGCGAAAAGGTCTACTTATGAATCTTGTAATAGTGGGAAAAGATGTAGATGGAGTTCATTTAGAAAATGAAGTGAATAAATATAATCTTGGCTCTCATGTCTGGTTATATGGACCTTGTTATGACGAGATGCGTATTGGAGAAATGTTCTATAATGCTGATATCTGTGTGTCTCCAGGAAATATTGGATTAACTGCTATTCATTCTCTTACTTACGGTTGTCCTGTGATTACCCATGATAATTTCTCTAATCAGATGCCTGAATTTGAATCTATAATTCAGGGAAAAACGGGTGATTTTTTCCATGAAAATGATGTAAATAGTCTGGCTGATACTATTCAGAAATGGTTAAGTCAGAATTTGCATAGTCGAGAGGCTATTCGGCAGTTTGCCTATCAGACAATTGATACCAAATGGAACTTGTATTACCAGATGAATATTCTCAAACAAGTTTTTCTTAAACAAGCTAAGGATGAATGACTTTCGGAGTTTAATAAGGAATAGTGTTTTGGATATTTTAGGGATATTTTCCCGTCCTCAAAATGGTATTCATATATTGAATGGACATATGATATGTCGTGGAGTGGCTAATGATCAAGTAAAATATTATTTTTCTCACCAATTAAAAGAACTTTCCCGACATGTACGTTTCATAAGGGTGGAGGAGGCCACCTCTCTAATTCTCAATCATGAAAGTGTCGATGAACCTTTGGTTGCCTTTACATTTGACGATGGTTTTATGGAATGTCATTCAATGATAGCACCTGTTTTGGAACAGTTTGGGGTGAATGCGGCTTTTTTTATCAATCCCAATTTTGCGAATGGGGATGATGTATATATTCAGAATTTTACAAATAACATAGTTCTCACTCCCGGTAAAACTCCAATGCGGTGGAAGGAGATAAGGGATTTGCATGAGAGGGGACATATTATTGGTGCACATACAATGGATCATTATATGATTAATGATAGTAATTGGGTGGAATTAGACAAGCAAATAGGTTGTTGTAAATCGGTAATAGAACAAGAACTCTCTACTTCTTGTGAATACTTTGCCTTTCCATATGGACGCTTGGAGCACGCTAATCAATCTTCGATTGATATTGCATGTAAGTATTACAAATATGTGTTTTCTCAATCGGACTATAAACATTATTTTTCTTTTGGCGGTCGCGTAATTAACAGACGGCATTTTGAGCCTTTTTGGCCCGTGAAACATGTTTCTTATTTTTTGAGTTGCCATAAAAAATAGGGGACTTTAATTAGTCTTTTCGATCTTGTTCTCTTCTATTTGATCACTACGATAGTGAAAACTCTCTTTCAAATAAATGTTGTTGCTAACTCTGGTTCCACCGGCCATATTGCAGAGGAGTTAGGGCGTTTGGTTATTGCTTCTGGCTGGAAAAGTTATATTGCTTACGGTCGTTGGGCCTGTCCCAGCCAATCTATGTTGATTCGGGTTGGAACTAGATTTGATCTCTTTGTCCATGGCTTGAAATCCATGTTTTTTGACAGGCATGGTTTTGGTTCACGGAGAGCTACCTTGCACTTAATCTCAAAAATAGAGAAAATAAAACCGGACATAATCCATTTGCATAATCTTCATGGTTATTATTTAAATTGTGAAGTTTTATTTGACTATCTATCTACAGCTAAAATACCTGTTGTTTGGACTTTGCATGATTGTTGGAGTTTCACGGGACATTGTGTACATTTTCAAAATATCGGGTGTGAGAAGTGGAAGACAGGTTGTTTTGCATGTCCCAATATACGAGATTATCCCAAAGCTCTAGGTTGTGATAACTCTCGTATGAACTATATAGAAAAGAAGAGATTGTTTACTTCGGTTGAACGTATGATGATTGTACCTGTTTGCAATTGGCTAAGTGATATGTTGAGTGAGTCATATCTTTCTCAAATAAAACGGCAGACTATTGTTAACGGGATTAATTTGGAAGTGTTTACTCCCAAAGGTAATCGTGATGTGATAAAAAGTAATTTAGGGGTAGGGACACGATATATGATTTTAGCAGTCGCTACGGTTTGGGGGATTACGAAGGGGTTTGATGATCTTATATACCTCAACTCTTTATTACCAGATAAGAGTGTAATTGTAGTGGTGGGGGTAACCACGAAACAGATAAAAAAATTACCTGGTAATATGATTGGTATAGAGAGAACGGAAAATACTAGTCAATTGGTTGAAATATATTCTGCTGCAGATATTTTTATAAACCCGACATATCAAGATACATTACCTACAGTCAATATTGAAGCGCTTGCTTGTGGTACTCCTGTTATAACTTATGATACCGGAGGCAGTGCTGATATTGTAGATTCTGATACGGGAATGGTTCTAAAACGTGGGGATATTCATACGTTATTAGAAAAGATTTTAGAAATAAGAGAAAGAGGTAAAGAGTCTTATATAATAAAATGTCGTCAGAGAGCATTGCAATTTTTTGATAAGTCAAAGCAGTTGAGTTACTACTTGTCTCTTTATGATCAATTACTAAATAAAGAAAGATAGTTTTTCTTTCATAGTTATGAAAATATCCCTTGTTACTGTCACTTTTAATAGTGCTAAGACGCTTTGTGATACGATTCATTCTGTTCTTTCACAGTCTTATACTAATATAGAATATATAATAGTGGATGGTTTGTCTAATGATGAAACCGTTACACTTATTAAAGAATATGAACCTCTGTTTCAAGGGCGTTTGAAATGGATAAGTGAGAAAGACAAGGGACTCTATGATGCTATGAATAAAGGAATTCGAATGTCTACCGGGGATATTGTCGGGATTATTAATTCGGATGATTTTTATCATAGAGGAGACGTTTTAGAAAAAGTTGCTGAGTCGTTTGAAGTTGGTGAGACAGAGGCTATTTATGGAGATGTACGTTTTGTAAATCCTGATAATTTGGATAGGACAGTTCGCTATTATTCCTCTAAAAGGTTTGTCCCATCCTTGTTTCGATTTGGATTTATGCCTGCTCATCCAACTTTTTTTACTTATCGAAAATATTTTGATCAGTTTGGCTATTATAAAACAAATTATAAAATAGCTGCTGATTATGAGTTGCTTGTTCGTTTTTTATATGTACACCGGTTAAAGAGTAAATATTTACCTTTGGATTTTATGAAAATGAGGACAGGAGGTGCGAGTACGGCTTCTATTAAAAGTAATATCCTATTGAATAAAGAGATAGTCAGAGCCTGTAAGGAGAATGGAATATGGACTTGTTATCCTTTGCTTCTATTAAAATATTTAGTAAAAGTATTTGAACTTATTTTTGTAAAAAAATGAATATACTTATTTCTGGAATTCATGGTTTTGTAGGCTCTAATTTTATTAGGGCTTTGAAAGATAAACATACTTTGTATGGGCTTGATATTGTTTCTCCTGCTAAAGAGGGAGTCGTAACTACTTTTTCTTGGCTAGATATCGAACCCACATCTTTTCCTTTTCAAACTCTTCCCCAATTCGATGCCATTATTCATCTTGCCGGAAAGGCCCATGATACGAAAAACCAATCAGCCGCTCAGTCCTATTTTGATATCAATACCGGTCTGACTCAAAAGATATTTGATTTCTTTTTGGAGTCTTCTGCGAAGAAATTCATATTTTTTAGTTCAGTAAAAGCTGCGGCGGATAGTGTAGTGGGAGATATGCTTACTGAGGATGTTATTCCGGCTCCTGTTGGTCCTTATGGGGAAAGTAAAATAAGAGCTGAAGAGTATATAAAGGAACATTTTGCATTTCCCACTGTCTCCTCCTGCGAGTGTTCTCCTTTTCGGGAGATGACTTCGGTTACAGAAAAACAGGTTTATATATTAAGACCTTGTATGATTCATGGTCCGGGGAATAAAGGAAATCTGAATCTATTGTATAATGTGGTGAAGAAAGGAATTCCCTGGCCATTGGGTGACTTCGAAAATCGTCGTTCGTTTACTTCAATTGATAACCTATGCTATGTGATTGAGGGATTATTGACTAAAGAGGTACCTACGGGCATTTATCACATGGGGGATGATGAAGCTTTATCAACAAATGAGTTGATTGCCATCATGTGTGAGGCAATGGGAAAACAGCCCCATATCTGGAAGATGAATAAGGGCTTTATGGAGGGATGTGCCGGACTGGGAACTTTACTCCATTTGCCACTGAATACGGAAAGGCTTCGTAAACTGACGGAGAATTATGTGGTAAGTAATGCTAAGATCAAAGCTGCTCTCGGGATTGATAAAATGCCTGTGACAGCTAAAGAGGGGTTGATGAAAACCATTCGTTCATTTGAAGAAACTAAATAAGTTATGTACTATTTAATAATCCTGGTTCTGCTATTTCTGGCAGAACTTTTTTATTTCCGTATTGCTGATAAATGCAATATCATCGATAAAC
>JAHHQS010000183.1 GCA_020026285.1 Parabacteroides sp.
ATGAAAACGATATAACAGAAATGGCTTTACGCATAAAATCTATTTTATGATTAAAATATATAATTTAAATGACGAAATAGAATGGAACAAGATTGTTTGCTCTTTTTCTAATTATGATGTTTATTATCTCTGTGGATATTTAAAAGCTTTCAATATTCACGGAGATGGTAAACCTCTGTTAATGTTCTATGAGAATAATGGATTAAAAGCAATTTATGCTTATATGAAGCGTAAAATTAAAAATAACCTGTTTGATAGTATTACTCCATACGGCTATGGAGGTATCCTTTTTGAAGGAGACTCGTCCATTGATAACTTAAAAACTTTTCATGAAGAGTTTACAAAAGAAATGTTATCTCAAAATATTGTTGATAATTTTGTCCGATATCATCCTGTTCTCTGTAATTCAGAAATTATGAAAGAAATTTCAAATGTTATTGATTTAGGTAAAACAATTGCATTAGATATATCCTCTCCTGAAACAATATGGAATAATATTACCAGTAAGAACCGTAATATGATCCGAAAAGCTGAAAAGAACGGAATAGAAATAAAACATAGTAAAGACATTACTCTTTTCAAAGATTTCAAACGGATCTATAACTCAACCATGGATAAAGATCATGCTGATACCTATTATTACTTTGGAGATGATTTTTATAAATCTATACATAATGATCTATTTGATAATTACGAAATGTTCTATGCCATATATGAAGGACAAATTATTGCAATGTCTATCATAATTTTTGCAAACAAACAGATGCATTATCATTTATCAGGGTCCTTAATAGAATTCAGAAATTTAGCTCCTACTAATTTACTATTATATAAAGCAGCTTTATGGGGTTGCGAACAAGGTTTTAAAACATTTCACCTTGGAGGCGGTGTTGGTTCAGGAGTAGATAATTTGTATAAATTTAAAGCAGCTTTCAATCGTAATTCTGATTATCAATTTTCTATTGGAAAAGAAATATTTAATAAGGCCCAATATGATGAACTTGTAAAGGAAAGAGAATTATCTGATCCCTCCTTCAACAAGGAATCATCCTTTTTCCCTCTATATAGAAGTCAAATATAGAAAACGAGGAAGTGTATTAATGATTATCTATACCATTCTAGGCAAAAGAATGAAGTATGGGGATGAAGAGATATAATCCATCTATTTAATGTAAAAAATACCTCCCACAAATTACTAAAAACAAAGGAGCTTTTTTGAAAAACGTTGCAATGCTTTTTCCGAAAGGATGCTACGTTTTTCGTTAATCCACATAAATATATTAAAAAGCTTATAAATCAAATAATACAATGAACAAGAGAATTTATTTATGCCTGGCTCACATGAGCGGTAATGAAATGAAATATATTCAGGAGGCATTCGATACCAACTGGGTTGTTCCATTAGGTCCGAATGTCAATGCATTCGAAGAAGATTTGAAACAGTTTGCCGATCCTGACAAGGAAGTGGTGGCTTTGTCTGCCGGTACTGCTGCAGTTCACCTGGCTTTACTGGCCTGTGGCGTTGGTCCGGGCGATGAAGTACTGGTGCAGAGCTTTACTTTCTGTGCTTCCTCCCACCCTGTCACTTATCTGGGTGCTACTCCGGTGTTTGTCGATTCTGAAAAGGATACCTGGAATATGGATCCGGAACTGCTGGAGAAAGCCATTGTTGACCGTATGGAAAAGACGGGCAGGAAACCGAAGGCGATTGTTCCGGTTTATCTATATGGTATGCCGGCCAAACTGGATGAGATCATGGCTGTTGCCAATAAATATGATATTCCGGTGATTGAAGATGCTGCCGAAGGTCTGGGCAGCCGTTACAATGGCAAGGTGTGTGGTACTTTCGGTCGTTTCGGTGTGCTTTCTTTCAATGGGAACAAGATGATCACCACTTCGGGCGGCGGCGCTTTGATCTGTGAGGATGCGGAAGCCAAAAAGAAGATCATGTTCTATGCAACCCAGGCTCGTGAGGCTTATCCTTATTATCAGCATGAAGAAATAGGTTATAATTACCGTATGAGCAATATCTGTGCGGGTATCGGCCGTGGACAGATGACGGTTCTGGCAGATCATATTGCACATCATCAGCATATCTGTCAGCTATATAAAGAATTGCTGGCTGATGTGAAAGGTATCACCTTGCATGTGAATCCTACAGAGAAACAGGACAGCAACTATTGGCTGAATACCATCGTGCTGGATGCGGATCTGAAGGTGAAGGGTGAAGAGCATGCTTATGAAACTGCCATCCAGGGTGCTGTGGGCGGTGCTGCCGGTGTCACTCACGAGGCAAGGTCTCTGCATACCGATTGCGAACCGAACCGGAATGTCGAAGCCATGCGTATGGCGCTTGATGCTGCGGGTATCGAATCCCGTCCGTTATGGAAACCGATGCACCTACAGCCTGTCTATAAGAACAATCCGGCTTATGTGAATGGTGTGAGCGAGGCCCTTTTCAAAACAGGTCTGTGTCTGCCTTCCGGTCCATGCGTAACGGATGAGGATGTCCGATTCATCGTCGATGAAATCAAGAAGAATATTCTCTAAGAAATCCTTTCTATCCGGATTTTCAAACAATAGAGACATTCATACGAAAAAACCTTTTCTAAAAAACAAAACCCTTATGAATTTTATCAAAAAACTGTTTTACTGGTATTTCTCCAAACGAGCGATGCCATACTGGGGAATTGTCTTTATCGACAGTTTCATCATTGCCATTTCCAGTCTCTTCATCTATGCTTTCGACTTCAATCTGAACAAGACTTCCGATATGAGTGAAGTGCTGTCCTTGTGGGTTCTGGCTTACATCGGCTGCTACTGGGTCGGGTTCAGACTGTTCCATACCTATTCGGGGATCATCCGCTATTCTACTTTCATCGACCTGCAACGGATTGCTTCCGCCAATACCGTGGGTTTTGTCCTGTCGGTAATCATTACCAGACTGGGCAGAAACTACTTCGACGAGGGTTTCCGATATGTGGATCTGTTTTTCAGCTTCCTGATGATTACCTTTCTGATGTGGACGGTCCGTCTGGTTGTCAAGCATATCTTCGATCTGAGTACACTGACGCTGAAGACGAAGGGGGTATTTATCTTCGGTACCCGTCAGGGTGGTGTGAGTCTGGCCAAGAGTATTCTGAACAATAATAAGTCTCGCTACAGACTGAAGGGTTTTGTTTCGGAAGACCAGAAGTATATCGGTCATCATCTGCTGGGTGTCAGTGTCTTCGCCAACGACGAAAAGCTGCTGAATGAAATGCTGACAAGGCATGTTCAAGTGCTGCTGATCTCTCCGCTGCAGACGGATAATATCCGAAAAGATCATGCCCTCGTAGATCGTCTGATTGCGAATGATATCAAAATCATGATCCTGCCTCATACGGTGGAATGGGACGGCAAGTCGGATCTGAACTATCATGCCTTCAAGGATGTGGAGGTTGAGGATCTGCTGCCTCGTGACAAGATTGAAATCGATATGGAAAAGGTGGGCGAACTGCTGACGGGCAAGAAGATTCTGATTACCGGTGCGGCCGGCAGTATCGGAAGCGAGATGGTGAAGCAGATCTCGATCTATAATCCGGAGCAGCTGATTCTGATTGATCAGGCGGAAACGCCGCTGCATGATATCCGTCTGTACATGAAGATATATTATCCACAGCTGAATACTCATACCATTGTGGCAAATATCTGTAACCAGAGTCGTATGGAAAAGATTTTCAGCGAATATCGTCCGGATTATGTCTTCCATGCCGCAGCCTACAAGCATGTGCCGATGATGGAGGATAATCCGAGCGAGAGTGTGCAGAATAATGTGTTCGGTACACGGGTGATTGCGGATCTGGCGGTGAAGTATGATACGAAGAAGTTCGTGATGGTTTCGACCGACAAGGCGGTGAATCCGACCAATGTGATGGGATGCAGTAAACGTATCTGTGAAATTTATGTGCAGAGTCTGAACAAGGCGATCAAGGAGGGAAAGGTCAAGGGTGTCACCCGTTTCGTGACGACTCGTTTCGGAAATGTGCTCGGTTCGAACGGTTCTGTCATTCCTCTGTTCCGCAAACAGCTGAAAGCTGGCGGCCCTCTGACGGTTACTCATCCGGATATTATCCGTTACTTCATGCTGATTCCGGAAGCCTGCAAGCTGGTGCTTCAGGCTGGTACGATGGGTCAGGGTGGAGAAATCTATATCTTCGACATGGGTGAACCGGTAAGGATTGCTGATCTGGCGAAACGTATGATCCAGCTGAGTGGTCTGCAGAACATAGAAATCAAATATACTGGTTTACGTGATGGTGAAAAGTTATACGAGGAATTGTTGAACGACAAGGAAACGACAAAACCTTCATCTCATCCGAAGATCAAGATAGCCAAGGTCCGTGAATATGAATACGAGGAGGCCAAAAGGAATGAGGATCGTCTATACCAGGCCAGCTTCGCTTACGATGATATGGAAACGGTACGCATCATGAAAGAGATCGTTCCGGAGTTCAAGAGTCAGCATTCCAAATACGAAGTATTGGATAAGTAACTTATCCGCATGACTCCTCCCCAACTCCGTTCTGTACTCACTTGTTCCAGAAGTTTTCTATCTGACTATTGAATTAACATAGAAATAGAAACTGTATATTATTGAATGGCATATGTATCTTTTTACATGTGTCATTCTTTTTTTTAGCTTTCAGCTTCTTTGTAAACGATCAAGGTTAATCAGATTGACTCTAAGTCTGCAACGTACAAGCTGTATAGAACAAACCTTTGTACCAACAAACAAAAGAAAAGTTATAGGCTACTGATACTTTTTGAGCAAACCATTCTTACGTACAGACAAACCAAAACCTGCTGATCTTCTTCCCAGGATATTACCCGTATCTGCACCAACAGAACAGCTAAACTCCCATCCTTTCAATCCGGGATGCTGATATTGTACTTCTGCATATAGAGATACACCGTCCTTCTTCTTCAAGAAAGGTCGATAATGTTCCCCCCAGGAATTCATCACTGTCATCTTGATTCTATAATCAACCTGAGAAGAAAGACTACCCTGAAATCCCAGATGCCAGTCTCGAATACGATTTTGTTGAAACCTAGTTAATCCATTCTCATTATATTCCGGTGAAATAATCAAAGGGTTACCGATACCTCTAGCAAAATAAGAGTTCCCGGTAGTATATTCTCCATTATTATAATAACCGTCACTACCCCCACCTCTTCCCGGATGTTTATCATGATCGAAATCTGTAAAATGGAAAGGACCACTCTGATTACGGGTATTCACATATTCAAATACCAAATGTTGCAGCCAAGGAAAGGCTGGCAGACTGATTTCCATTCCCCACAAACCATCCGTTTCATTATTAAAACGTAATCCGGATTTGTCGGCTGCTATATGCTGATAGTAACCTCGAACATGAAGCTTTTCTGACTCATAGCACAAATCGAAATCATAACCGATATGATGGGCTCCCAATACATTGATCTGATCGGAAAGGGTAGCTCCTTCTCCACCACTTGAGCCAAAGAAAACACGAATAAAATCTTTCAGGGAATGGGGCTGCTCTCCTATCTTAGGATTAGTAGATGTTCCTCCCCAGCGGGCAATATGTTTCAATCCGACAGTTGCAGACAACGGGAATTGATTCCGACTGTCTTTCAAACGGAGATAAAAGGATTTATAATGCCATAGTGCGTCTTTTACAAAATAAGTCTTGCTATAATTTTTCTCCAGGAAATCATTTTCGAACGATCGTCCAACATTAAAATTACCTTTTACCTGCAACCAGCCTTTAGTAAGCGGAACGACAGTAAAGTGTGGTATACTGAAATTCACTTCTGGGATAGGACGTGCATTATTGGAAAAAATCATATCGCCAGAGCTCAGATAGGGATTTAATAAGGAACGATAATCTTCCTTGCTTCCGATACGCAGTTCCAGACATTTATATCCAATCTCTGCATAAAGCTGATGAATATAGACATTCTTCTGGCGAGGAACAGCTGCAACCAGATCGAGTCCGGCTCCCCAGCGAAAACCTTTTCCGAAGTGCTGCTGATGAAAGACTCCGGCCTTCAGATATCCATTATTGGCATCCAAAGGCACAACACCATAACGATTACTGACCATCCAGAACGGAGTATAATCTCCTTTCGTCACCGAGCCAAAAGCTTCCACTCGATAGCTCAATGCATCATTCTTCACTTCCTCCTGTCCGTTAACCATCACAGGAGTAAATAATCCCAGCAACAGTCCGAACAGACTTATTTTCTTTCCTCTTTTTTGCATGTGACAAAGATAATCACAATCCATGTATTTTTATAATAATTCTTTCACAGAGAATGTCATGACTTTAGCCGATACGGCTTCTCTCCCAGAAACAACAAGCTGGGACCATGACAGCCGGACTATTTCTTGTATTCTTCGGAATAAATTATTAGTCATTTACAGATACAGAACCACATAATGTTATTCGGAATTATATAAACGTAATTTTTCTGTACATAAGAATACTACATTAATATATTGAATTAACATAGAAACAGTATATTATTGAATGGCACATGTATCTTTTTACATGTGTCATTCTTTTTTTTTATAACCATAAAAAGAAGAAACACTCCTCTATCTGACAACTTTGACTATACGTTCTTTAAAGAACTGTTTATGACAGAAAAAATCAGTTTTCAAGCGATTATATTCAATTTTATCTTATCTTTGAGATACAAAATATAAAGTCTGTTACAATAGTAACAGAAAGTGGACTTTCAAAATCACAGAGGAATGTTATCTATCATACATGGATAATACAGACATGAAAAATCATTCATCGTTAAAAAAGGCAGATTAGTCTTTCTTTATACATTTTGTTATGAAGATG
>JAHHQS010000184.1 GCA_020026285.1 Parabacteroides sp.
TTAATAAGTCAGTTTCTTTTTTTATATTTTCTGAATTTATCATCCAGTTATCTAGATATTCTTCAATATTCAATTCTTCTTCACTATCATCATTTAATCCTGAAACATATTTAGGAATTCCTAAAGAAAAATCGTTATTTCTAATTTCATCTATAGTCACTACATTTGAAAAGCCATCAATTACTTGGAATTGATCATATGCTTTAACAATTTTGGCAATATGATCTGGCTCTAAATAACTTTGTGCATTTATCCTAGTTACTTCATTTTTTGCATCAATAAAAAGTATTTTATTTTTTCTTTCTCTTTCCTTATTACTTTTACAAATAACAATACACGCTTCCATAGGGGAGTTGTAAAATAATCCTTTACCTATACCTATTACCGATTCGATTAAATCTAATTGTATAAGATTCTTTCTCATGATTTTTTCATCATTTCTTGATAGCACTCCATGAGGAAATAAAATAGCGCATCTACCATTCTCGGAATTCATACTTTTTAAAATGTGTTGGAAAAATGCATAGTCAGCTCTTCCCTGTGGAGGATTCCCTAAAAAATTTCTGCCATATTTATCTTTTTCAAAAGATTGACGATTCCATTTTTTAATTGAATATGGAGGATTAGCTAAAACAAGATCAAAACGTTTTAGTTTAGAATATTCAATAAACGCAGGATTTGTTAAAGTATCTGCATTTGCGATCTCAAAATCCTGAACTCCATGAAGCAGCAAATTCATTCTTGCTATTGAGGAAGTAAGCGTCACAATCTCTTGCCCATAAATTGAAAGGTTTCTCCACTCTCTATTTTGTTGTTTTAAATACGCTACTACGGAAATTAACATCCCTGCACTTCCACACGTTGGATCGTAAATTGACTCTCCAGATTTAGGCCTTAAAATTTCTGTCATAAGATTTACTACTGTTCTGTTAGTATAGAATTCTTGTGCTGTGTGTCCACTATCGTCAGCAAATTTTTTTATTAAATATTCATATCCTTGCCCTAACTCGTCTGCAGGACAGTTTTCTATAGAAAGTGTCTTAGAGCTAAAGTGTTCAATTAAATCTTTTAATAGCCTATCCGGAAGTCTATTTTTATTTGTCCACGACGCATCTCCAAATATACCGTGTAACTTATCTGTATTTGCTGATTCTATTTTATGAAATGCTTCAGATATAGCTTTTCCAATATTCTTAGACTCGTTTCTTACATCATTCCAATGAGCCCCCTTAGGTATTTTAAATTGATGTAATTCCTCCCATTCCAATGCTTCATCACCATATTTTTGTTTAGCTTTATCATTTTCTTCATCATAAACATCGCTTAGGCGCTTAAAAAACAATAATGGAAATATATATTGCTTATATGATCCCGCATCTACATGAGTTCTGAGTAAAACAGCAGAATCCCAAAGATACTTTTCTAATTCTTCTATTGAAATTTTATTACTCATATAGATATCCTCCTTCTAATAAGAATTTCTTAACTTTTTCTTCAGAGTTTTTTACATCTTCAATCGCTTCATAATATTCTTTTAATGCAAATTCTGGGGATATAACTTCTATTTTTTTATGTTCAATAAATGTATTTACAGCTAGAGTTCCCCCAAACTCGTTAAGCTCATCTAGAGTGACCGCTTTACATTTTTCTATCTCATCTTCATAATTTAAAAATAAATCAAATACTTTTATTATGTCTTTATATTTCATGACATTCTGAGCACGTCTAGGAGTGAATATTTTTTTTGCATCAATCATACAAACCTTACCTTTATGAGTCTTAGGTTTATTATTATTTAATAAGATAATACAAGCAGATACACCAGTCCCATAAAATACACCACCTGTTAACTCTATTACAGCTTCTAATAAATCACTGTCTATTAATTGTTTCCTTATTTCACCAGCTTTACCGCCATGGAAAAGTACTCCCTGAGGTAATACTACTGCAACTTTACCATTTTTAGGATGCATAGATTTAACCATATGTTGTAACCAAGCAAAATCCGCATTTGAATCTGATGGGGTACCCCAAATATTTCTTCCATATTTATCCGTTTCAAATAAATCTGCCCCCCATTTTTCTTGTCCAAATGGTGGATTTGCTAATATACAATTAAAAGTTTTAAGTTTCCCACTTTCAATAAATCTTGGATTTCTTAAAGTGTCACCTTGTTCAATCTTAAAATCTTTTGCTCCGTGAAGAAATAAATTCATTCTTGCAATAGCTGATGTCGACAAGTTGTTTTCTTGGCCATAAATTCTTCCATAAGTCATTTGATCGTTATCAATGTGGCGAATCGCCTCAATTAGCATCCCTCCGGTTCCACACGCTGGATCATATACGGAGTCTCCAGGCTTTGGATCAAGAAGCATAACCATTAATTTTACAATTGAACGAGGAGTATAATATTCACCGGCATTTTTCTTTGAAAGATCAGCAAACTTCTTAATTAAGTATTCGTAAGCATCTCCCATAACATCGGCATTGTAGTTTAGGTTTCCTACCTTAATACTAGACATGTGTTCAATTAAATCTTTTAATCTTTCATCAGTTAATTTGGTTTTATCAGTCCATGTAACACCGTCAAAGCTTGAGAAAACTCCACTTAATGTGTCTGGATTTGCTCTTTCAATACCATTCATCGCTTTAACGATAATCTTTCCTACATCTTTACTTGTATTTCTTAAATCTTGCCAGTGACAACCTTCAGGAATAATAAAGCTATGATTCTCATCAAATGCAGCATACTCTTCATCGCCACCTGATCTTTCTAATGCTGCTTGAGTTTCTTCATCATACACATCACTAATTCTCTTAAAGAATAAGATTGGTGTAACATAGTCTTTGAACTCATCTTGATTGATCGGTCCTCTTAATATATTGCAAGCTTCGTATAAGTGAGAAAATAGCTGTTGTTTTTCTAATTCTTCTGCTTGTTTTGTAGATTCTTTTAATTCCTTATCTGCTGTTTCATTTGCTGATTGAATCATCTCTTCTCTACCTCTTTTTTTTACTTTCTTATCTTCAGAGCGTTTTATACTGATGCTCATATCTTTATTTCTCTTTTCCATTATTGGTGGGTACTCATTTTCAAATTCAACTAATAAACCCATTAACTTTTCATCTAGGAACGTTAATGCATGTTTTCTGATATCAGTTGGTATACCATAGTAAGCTTCAGCTACGCCGCCACAAATGGCTGCAACAGTATCACTGTCCCCACCTATAGATATTGCATTTCTTATAGCATCTTCAAAGCTAACTGATTCAAAGAAAGCCTGTAGTGCTTGGGGAACTGTATCTTGAGATGTCTCATTAAACTGATAAGTATCTCTTATTTCATCAAGTGTAAAATCTAGTGGATAATAATTGCTATTGATATAATCTCTAATTTCTAAAATATTACTTCCACTTTTTGCAAGGTAAATAGCTACTGCTGTTGCTTCAGCTCCTTTAATACCTTCAGTATGATTATGAGTTACTTCAGTTACTAGTTTAGATAACTTCTTAGCCTCTTCAAGTGAACTTGCAGCAAAGCCTGCTGCACTCAATCTCATTGCAGCTCCATTTCCAAAGCTGTTATAAGGTTTGGGATCATCTGAAAACATCCAATTAAAAAAACTACCACTGTACCCACATTTTGGATATAACCTACCTATTTCTTGCATGTATTTCACTGCATTTTCAGATAGGTTACTCCAATCTTTTTTACTTTCTAAAATGGCTTTAGCAATTGCTAAGCTCATTACACTATCATCTGTTGGAAAACATTTATATGTAAGAAACTCAAAGTCTTTACTTCTATGATTGTCCCACTCAAATCTTGAACCAACGATGTCTCCAATTATTGCACCTAACATAATTCACCTACTTGTAATATTTAGTTAATTCTTCAAAAGAAATATCTAGTCCAACCTGAGCTAGAGCATCTTTTCTTTCATTGTAAAGTTTCTCTAAAACAGGCATTTTATCTTCTAGCTTTCCATAGTGTAGTAAATTATGACAGTGGCTACATAAAGAAACGATATTCTCCATTGCATCTAAACTGACATTCTGATAATCAAAATCACGATACTTACTAATTGGAATTAAGTGGTGTGGCTCTGTATAACCCTTACCAGACTTTCTTTCAAATATTCTGTCATTAATATCGTACTCGCATTTATAGTCTGCTTTTGCTAAAGCATCTGCAGCATTTTTAGGATTTCTTTTAGGACTTTCTCTTTCAACAGAAGTTGATACTGTCATCTCTTGCGGTGTAGCAACTCCACTCCAAGTAGGTTTTGGACCTTGTTGATTTTCAACAAGATCATCAATAACTTCCATTTCTACTTGCTCATATTCTCCTTCTTTATCTCCTAAAATATCTGATAAAGCATCCTTTAATACTTTAATAATAGATTTATCGGATTGAAGTTTAATTGCTTCATTTAGGAGATAAATTGCATGTTCATCATTTATTGATGACATATACTGTTGCTTTCCGGTACCATTCACAGTAAATGCACTATTTTCTTTATAATTATTTTTCAACCAGTTTTTATGATCAGTCACCTTTACAGGTGTTTCAAGTTCTTTATAAATTGTGTCTACTCTATATCCATCATCATCCCAAGGTGTACCTTTACTGTACTTATCTGATGGTTTGTCAGCATCAAAACAATCAGTTTGAGCTATACTTATCGCCATTAATTTTCCATTAAAGTTATGAAGAATAAAGTCACCCTTTTTGATGAAGGTCATCATTGTATAGCCTTTATTTTTATGACCACTTCCATTTAATTTTGATGCCCATACAAAACCGTTATCACGTTCATCTTGATATGTTTCACCTTGATATACATAAAATACAGCCATTTGTATCCTCCTAAATTTTATCTCTTAGTTTTTCTAATGTTTCATTCCATCTTTTTTCTGCTTTATTAATTGTGTCTTTATAGATGTCTAGTTCATATTTGTATTCATTAGCAATTTCTTCTTGTTCTTGTACAGTAGGTAGTGGAATTTCTATATTGTTTAATTCCTTGTAGCTGATATTCATCACTGTTGTACCTTGTTGTCTAGCTAGAAGTATTTTTCTTCCTAGAGGACTATCCAAGAACACTTTTAAGAAGGTTGTTGATAGTCTTCCATCATTAGTTCTTATTACAATAACATTTGATGAAGCAATTACTGGGAAGGACTGTTCTTCAAATATTGCAATCCTGATAGCAGTTCCTCTAGCTGGAATTAATAAGTCTCCAGTTTTTAGTAAATAACTTGCTACTTTCCTATCTTCCTCTTCAATGTAATCAAGCTCTGAGTAATCAATCTCAAATTCACCAATGTTAGAAATATTGATAACTCCAATATTGCCAGTAGGATCTTTCTTTCCAACCGCTTTACCCCTAAAAATTGTAGTTAATGAACCAAGCTCTTCTTTTCTTATTCCTGACTCTATGAATTTAATCCATTCTTCATCCTGAGATTGGAATATCCTATCAATGTTCCAGTCTCCCATTTCAATCAGCTCTGAATCTAATACAAAGGTATCTTGTATTTCTTCAAGCTTACCATTATCTAGATCCATTTTTCTTACAGTTACCTCATCAGTACGTCCTGTACTTATGGTTATCAAACAAGTTCTAATACCAGTATTCTTAAATATACCAGCAGGAAGTTCAACAATTTCTACTAAGTTGTACATAGATTGGATAAAATTTCTAAGCTCCTCTACTCGACCAGTTGCGAATGTAATTCTTGTAGGAAGAACGATTGATAAAAACCCACCAGCATCAAGATGAAGTGCAAGGTTTTCTAATCCGATCATATCAAAGTCTCTACTAATGAACTGTGAGTCTTCACTTGCTTTTTCTCTAATTCCAAAAGCTGGAACTGAAAAAATAAAATCATACTTATCATTAGTGAAACCATATTTATAGATATTATTTTTCTTAACAACAATATTTTGGTCTTCTTCAAAGGCTATCTTTAAGAATGTATAGTATGTTTCATCATCTGTCATAAGCGTAAACTTAGCTTTTTTGTTATGTTCAATAATTTCTAGCAATGATTTAGAAAACTTTTCAGCTTCTGCTACTAATACATTGTGTTTTTCAGTAGTGAACTTCTTAAGCATCTCTTCCACAATTAATTCAGGGACCATAGTCCTATAGTCTGAATTGTATGAAGTGATGATTTCTTTCCATGACAATTCATCAATATGCTTTAGTGAGTGATACACGTTATCTAAGGCACGCATATCTTCAAATGGACTTCTTATATCTAGTTCATATGAAACTTCTCTCATCAAATCAAATAGATGATTAGGATCTGGTGTTGTGTTATATTCTATTGCCTTTGATCTGATGCTTTTAATAATCACTAAAGCTTCGATGTATTGTTCTGGTTTTACAAAGCCTCTTAATACGTCAAAATATGTAAACATCTTATCTTTTAGCTTTTTCTTGTCCATTTATTTTTGCCTCCTACATATATAAATATTGATAGCTTTCTTCATCTTAAATCTATTATACTAATCAAGACATAATTTGTCAATAGTTTTTGGTATTAAAATACCAAAATATTATAATGAATGATTTAGAGTGTCTTTAGATATATATTGACACCCTATTTTTATAAGTTGATACCCCTTTATTTATTTTGACACCCCTATAAAATAAAAAATCTCTAGCACCATTTGCTAGAGTTACCTACTGATCTATTATTTTCTTATATTGTCTAAAGCCCTGTATTTGCCCACATTTCAGATGTCATTCAAATTCTCTTTGTATCAATTACGCTAACTTCATTTCATATATTCTATCATTTTCTTTTGGTTCAACTAATTTTGCAACCAGTTCAGATA
>JAHHQS010000185.1 GCA_020026285.1 Parabacteroides sp.
AAGAGGGTATGTCTAAAATTATTGTCATTTAACAAACATTTCGACACACCCTCTCTGTTTATTAGAAATATCGTTCTATTGACATAAAACCATTATAACTTATGTGAAATAAAAAAAATACTCTTCTTTTAGGTTTATTTATAAACATATTTTGTTTATTTTTGTACAAAACAATACCAAATGGCAAAATCTTCAAACATTAATAGACTTAGAGTCATATTGGCCGAAAAAGAAATAACCAATCATTGGCTTGCCGAAAAATTAGGAAAAACCGATATGACAGTATCAAGATGGTGTACAAATAAAGCTCAGCCCTCTTTGTCCCAACTTGTCGAAATAGCGAATCTTTTGGAAATAGATGTAAAAGATTTACTAGAAACCTCTTTAAAATCAAAATAAAGACAATTTTTATAGACTTGAATATTAATAGTATATGTTGAATATAAATAAGATAGATATTAGTGAACATGAAATTCTTGAATTTGACGAAGAACTTCTTAAACTTTTACTCATTGACAGGACTACTAATAAAAACATTATGTGGGCCACTGATGACTACAAAGGTTTAGGATGTGGCTTTGAAAAGACAGATTGCATACAAATTCCTAATATTACAGGCGAAGAATATAAATATGTTATTCGTCCTCGTTCTGTAAAATCAATCGAACAACAAAAATTACGTGCAAGAAGTAAAGCGGAGGTCTTTACCCCATCCTGGTTATGCAATAAACAGAACAATCTCGTAGATCAATCATTTTTCAAATCTCAACCTCAATTCAATACAGAGTCTGAATGCGGATGGACGACTCTCTCAGAAAAGATAAAATTTGATGATGATAAAAGTTGGAAAGACTATGTTTTGAATCCGGTTTTGGAAGTGACATGTGGTGAAGCTCCATACCTTGTTAGTCGTTATGACAGTACAACTGGAGAAAAAATTGAGACTTCAAATAGAATAGGTCTTATTGATAGAAAAATTCGTGTTATAAATGAAAATTCAAACAGTAATGATGAATGGTTAAAATGGTGCCTTACCGCTCTTAAACAATCTTATGGATTTGAACTACAAGGAGATAATTTATTAATGGCCAGAGAAAATGTATTGTTTACGTTTTTGGATTATTATTTTGAACGATTTGGAAAACTTCCTTCCAAAACAATTATTAGAGAAGTTGCAGAGATTATATCCTGGAATCTTTGGCAAATGGATGGTATTAAATTAGTTGTTCCGTATTCATGTCATGATATTGAGCTCGTTGAAAGTCCGACAATGTTTGCAGATGATTCAATATCCCAAACTAAAAAAACTAAGAAGTGTACAGGGTGTGAAAAGAATATTAAATGGCAACACAATGGTGTATATTGTAAAATTAAAGATTGGGAAACAGGTACTATTGAAACCTTTCTTAAACTAACAAATTATCAACATGGAAAATTTTGAAAATATACAGCTCCTTGATAATCTCATTATCGGTAGAGTTGAGCCTAATATTTATGCTTTTACAACCGAAACGATACCCAATTATCTAAAAGTAGGAGATACATATCGCCCAGTAGAAAAAAGATTAGATGAATGGAGAAAATTCTTTCCTAATCTTTTGAAGGTGTTTAATGATACTGCCAAAGTTACAGATAGTGTCTATTTTAGGGATTACGAAGTACATCGCTATCTTATTAATCATGGTAAAGATAGATTAACGCCAGATATTTTCCCGGACAAACCATATTCACAAGAATTCTTTAAAGATGCAACTGCTAATGATGTAGATATGGCAATAAGCGATATTCGTGAATCTTATAATAAAGAAGGTTCTCAATATCATTATTTCAGCGAAGGAACCCCTGTTGAGTTCCACTATAATCATGAAGAGACGTATCCCTTGCGACCAAATCAACATGATACTGTCGAACGTTTCGTTAAAGCCTATCAAAATGATAGAAAGAATCTTTTAATGTACGCCGTCATGCGTTTTGGAAAGTCCTTTACATCTATGTGTTGTGCAGTAGAAATGAATGCAAGATTTGTTATTGTCGTTTCTGGAAAAGCCGATGTAAAAGCAGAATGGAAGAAGACTGTTGAAGGACATAAAAAATTCATAGATTATGTCTACTTTACTAGCGAAGATCTTTTAAGAGATGAAAACATTTTAACGGACACATTAAAATCCAAACGTGTTGTACTTTTTTTAACTCTTCAAGATCTCATGGGTAATGAGATAAAAAAGAAGCATAAAGAGGTTTTTAATAACGAATTAGACTTATTATTGATTGATGAAACACATTTTGGAGCAAGAGCAAAAGAATATGGAAAAATATTGGTAAATAATAGAGTCTTTTCAACTGAAAGTCAAGTCAAAAATGAAAATAGTGAAGCAGAAGACTCTCTGGATGCACTAGAAACAGGTTTGAAGACTTTAAATGCAAAAATGCGTATACACCTATCTGGAACTCCTTATCGAATATTGATGGGTAGTGAATTTACCAAAGATGATATAATCGCATTTTATCAGTTTTCTGATATTGTGAAAGATCAAGAAAAGTATGACAAAGATCATTTGTGCGATGACGATTACAAAGAATGGGATAATCCATACTATGGATTTCCTCAAATGATAAGATTCGCTTTTACTCCCAATGAATCGACAAGAAGGAAACTGGAACAGATGAAAAAATCAGGCATTACTTATGCCTTTTCAGCATTGTTTAAAACTTGTTCGATTAGCAAAGATACATCTAGTAAAAAATCTCATTGTTACTTTGAGCACGAAAAGGAAATCCTTGATTTGTTTAAAGTCATTGATGGTTCTCAAGAAGATGAAAACGTTCTTGGATTTCTTGATTATGAAAAGATAAAACGAGGAAAAATGTGCAGACATATTGTCTGTGTTCTTCCCTATTGTGCTTCATGTGATGCTTTAGAATTATTATTGATGAATAATGCTGGTCTTTTTAAGAATTTGAGCCAATATAAAATTATTAATATTTCAGGTTGGGAAAACACACAATATCATTCTATTGAAACAGTTCAGAAAGCCATTGAAATATCCGAAAAAGAAAATAGGAAAACATTAACGCTTACCGTTAACAAAATGTTGACTGGAAGTACTGTTCCACAATGGGATACAATGATCTTTTTGAAAGATACCGCTTCACCACAAGAGTACGATCAAGCAATATTCAGACTTCAAAATCAATACATAAAAATATCAAATGATGAAAGTGGAAACGTAATTAAGCATAATATGAAACCACAAACATTACTTGTTGATTTTGATCCCAATAGAATGTTCATCATACAAGAAGAGAAGTCAAAGATCTACAATGTAAATACTGAACATAATGGTAATGATAAATTAAACGAACGTTTAAACGATGATTTAAGAATCTCGCCTATTATTACGATAAACAAAGGCTTGATAAAAGAAATTTCGCCAGCAAATATAATGGATGCTGTCCGACATTATTCTTGTACAAAAAGTGTTATAGACGAAGCAACAGACATTCATACAGATCTTTCTCTTTTAAATGATAACGAGTTAAAATCTGAAATTAATAGTTTGTCAACAATAGATGCAAAGAAAGGAATTCAACAAAAACCAACTTCTGACGGTGATGACGATTATGAACTTCCTGATGATTTCGATGAAGATCGTAATGGTGATCCCCATTCTCCAAATTCACATCAGTCAGGTGATGATGAGAAAACAGATAATGAGTGGGAAAAGAAAATTGCGACTTTATATGCATTGGTTTTGTTTTATGCCTTCTTGACTGATAGCAATGTCAAATCATTAGAAGACGTTATTTATAGTATAAAGAATGATGACACCAACAGACGTATAGCAAAAAATGTGGGCCTAAAATTCCAAATACTTGTAAAGTTAAGAAGTAAATTAAATCCTTTTATTCTTTCTGATTTGGATTATAAAATTCAAAATATAAACACTCTTTTAGGTGACAAATCAATGTCTCCTATTGAACGTGCAAAGGTCGCAGTTAATAAATTTGGAAGATTATCAGATTCAGAAATCGTGACCCCTGAAAAACTTGCAGAAACAGTTGTCAATGAAATTAATTTTGACGAACATAGCAAAATCCTAGATATTGCTGCTAAACAAGCTGAATTTGCTTATGCAATTTATAAGAAGTTAGGGGCGGAATGCAAGAATCGGATATATAGTATTCCAACATCTCCTTTAGCGTATGAATTTACCATAAAAGTATATAAATTGTTAGACTTGAACACAAACAATGTTTTCGATATTTTCAATTCTTACGATTTAATTAATAGTGACAAAAAAGATAAAATAATAGAAAAACTTACAAATATGAATTTCGGTTATGTAGTAGGAAATCCTCCTTATCAAGATCAAGGAGGTTCTGGCGGAAATAATGATGCACCAATTTATCAAGAATTCTGTGATATTGCTGACAAAGTTTCTTCATCAGTCTCTTCTTTAGTAATTAAAGCAGGATGGTTTTCAGCTGGTAGAGAAAATTTATTAGGAGCATTTAGAAAAGATATGCTTACTTCAGGTAAGGTAAAACGTCTTGTCGTTTATACAAATAGTGAAGATATTTTTTCAAATGTCGAAATCAAAGGAGGTATCTGTTATTACATCAAGGATAAATCCTACGAAGGCAAAAAATGTGAATATACTTTATGTAAAGATGGTACAATGAATACCGTTCAAAGATACTTGGATGATTTTGATATTCTAATTCGTGAACCTATGCTTAATGATATTGTTAAGAAGGTTTATGATAAGACTATTGAAAACGGAGTTGATACCGTTGATTCACTGATTTCTTCAGACACGCCTTTTGGAATACCTTCAAATCCAAGAACAAGCTCAAAAAATCCTTTTACTGTATACGAAACCCGAAGTGAAGAGCATGATGTTCTTTTATATCATATTGAAAAGTTACATCGAAAAATTGAGTATTGTAGCAAAGATCAAATAAAAAAGAATGCAAAGGACATTGAATTTGATAAGGTTTTTGTACCATGCTCGGGTGGCTCTGGTGATGATAAAATGGTGTTAGGATATCCTGAATTGGCTCCGGCTAATTCGGTATGTTCTCAGTCATATTTATATGCAAAATTTTCTTCACCAGAAGAAGCCGCAAATTTTATGGGGTACATGAAAACCAAATTTTTTAGAATTCTTGTTTCAGCTATAAAAATAACGCAAGCATGTCCTAAGAAAGCATACAGATTTGTGCCTGTACAAGATTTTCATAAATCATGGACAGATGAAGAATTATATAAAATGTATAAACTAAATAGTGATGAAATAGAATATATTGAAAATAAACTTAATACTATGAACTAAAATGACTGCAGATGACATTTTTGAGCTTCCTGTAACGCAAGAAGTTATTGATAAAACGATGTTTAATACATCTAAAAATATAGCTATACATACAAAACATTAATGTATTCTAGAACCCCAATAGAACTTCTAGATAATATCTATATGGGAGATATTGCAAAGAATGCGTTGATAGATTATTTGCGTAAACATAGTCAATTAGAAGTAATAGACTATGATGAAATTAGAACAGATGATTTTAAGGAACATGATCCAGGTTGGGATTTTATGATTGGACAAAAGAAAATTAAAGTAGAAGTCAAATCTTCAATACCGCCCAACCAAGAATCTAAAGAAAATATCATCAACCTGCGTGATATCAAGATTACGGCAAGTCATGACAATGGTAATACCTGGATTATGCCAAATGAGATTGATAGTGACATTCACGTTCAGGTTTATTTCTATGCAAGGTCATATAGAAATGGTTATACTAGTTTTGATAAATTAGCTGAGGATGTTCACGCGAATTATCATATTATTGAAAGACTGATAAATTCTACAAAGTACAATCACCCTCTGTTTGCAGGTTGGACCACAAAAAAGAAAATAATAGAGTATTTAAATCAACTACCCCCAAACCAAAGGACTTGGACTTTTAGTTGGACATCCAGAATTTACTGGAAATGCCCAATAAAGTTAGCATTTAACATGACTCAATTATTACAATTGATGGCTCTTCTAAAGCTTAAAGAATAAATAAAAGTCTACTCTAACATCAAAGTTTCCAATTACTTATTGCAACTGGGAACTTTGATGTATTCTTTATAAATTAGATCTAAAATACGTTAAATGTATGATTCGAAACTCTATTCTTAGATTCTTATTTAGTATACTTTTCAATATAGAAGTATAGTTATTCGTTAAAGAATAAAACTCATAACAAATGGCCCGAGAAAAATTGATTGAAAAAGAGAAAATTTCTGAAGATAATGTTGATATTGAATTGAATTTTGACTCTATAAAATTACAAGAGTCTTTATTAGAGTATGAAGAAAATCTTTCAAGAACATCCCATTATACTGCAATTCATATTGTATCTACTAAACGAGATAAAAGAAAGAAAAAATTAGCAAAACTCTTAATTATACAAAAAGCTATTTGTGATGAGCTAAACGAAAAAATGCTAATTAATGATAATCAAGAGGTCAATGCTATACTACCTCAGTTCTTTACGTATGAATCCTTGGACTCTACAATAGATTCACTAGTCAGTTTTCCTAATAAGGAACAATATACATATATTACATTTATAGCAAAACAACAGTTCATCTTATTTCCTAAATGGTATGATTCTACTGGATTCGTAGGTAATAAGACACAGGCCATTTTGTTTTCCGCTCTTCGTATATGAAATCATAAGTGACATCTGTTGTTGTGCTGATATTTTACGTTAGAGTAATATTATGACTATATATAAAAAAGAGGGTGTGTCGAAATGTTTGTTAAATGACAATAATTTTAGACATA
>JAHHQS010000186.1 GCA_020026285.1 Parabacteroides sp.
ATCTGCTATGGAGCTCCCAATCTCTATTTCCTTTTTGCATCCATGAGCCTTTTCAATTTGAAGGAAAATGGTGAGATGGTCTATATTATTCCTCGATCTTGGACGTCCGGAGCTTACTTTAGGAGATTCAGAGAAGAGTTCCTGACCGAAGGGGCTCTGGAACATATCCATCTGTTTGTTAGCCGTGATAAGGTTTTTGAAAGAGAAAGTGTCTTGCAGGAAACCATTATCATCAAGATCAAAAAAACACGAGAAAAGCCAGCAAACATCATGATAACCTCTACAAAAAGCAATGCTGACTTCTCTGATATTACCGAGTTTGAAGCACCTTATTCTACGGTTGTGAGCGGAGAAGCATTTTACGTGTATCTGGTTACTGGAACCGAGGAAGTGGACACATTAAACCGCCTTAATCAGTGGACAGATACTCTACCAAGTCTTGGCATGAAGATGAAAACCGGTTTGACGGTAGATTTCCGAAATAGAGATGTTCTTCGAGATGAAGCAGAAGATAAGGCAGTTCCTCTATTTTACGCACAACATATTAAAGATGGAAAAGTGAGTTTCCCTGTTGGGAAAGAGCATGAGTATATTGTTACAGATCAAAAAGGACTTCTCCAAAAAAATGAAAATTACTTGTTTGTGAAGAGATTTACGGCAAAAGAGGAACATCGCCGGTTGCAGTGTGGTATTTATTTAGCTCACAAGCATCCGGAATATGAGGAGATCAGTACGCAGAATAAAATAAACTTCATTAGCGGACTTCAAGAACTTTCAGAATGCGTTGTGTATGGTCTGTATGTTCTGTTTAATTCCACACTATATGATAGATATTATCGTATTCTAAATGGATCAACACAGGTAAACTCCACTGAAGTGAATTCTATGCCTGTTCCACCACTATCCATCATAGAAGCGATGGGGAAGAAACTGATTCAAACGCGAGATATGTCAGAAGCGTCCTGCGATGCGATTATAAGGAGTTATGTATGAGTAAAATTGATGAAGCAAGAAAGATACTCTCTGCATTGGAAGTTCCAGCAAAACAACAAAATGATATGTGCTGCTTAGTTCTTTTGGCGATGTCTGGTGTTACAGAAAACCATAATTGGAGTAATGCTCAAAATGAATGGATTCGCATTCATGATGTGATTGGCTTTGCAAGTTTAAATTTCGGGGTAACTTATGCTGAAAACAGCCGAGAGACAATCAGAAAACAGGCGATGCATCATTTTAGAAACGCAGCTTTTATTGAAGACAACGGAAGAGCGACCAATAGTCCAAATTATCGCTATAGGCTAACTGATGAAATGCTCGCACTTATTCAAAGTTATGGGTTATATGATTGGGAAAAACGGTTAGCAGATTTTAAGAGGAACCATGAAACTCTGGTGAAAATATATGCTTCCAAAAAGGAAATGCGTAAAATGCCTGTAAAAATTAATGGTGAGGATTTTACCTTCTCTCCCGGAAAGCATAACCAACTGCAAAAGGCGATTATTGAGGAATTTGCTCCTCGCTTCGCACCTAATTCGGAGTGTCTATATGTTGGGGATACCACAGAGAAAGATTTGGTCAAGCATGAAGAAAAACTTCGAACATTGGGTTTTGATATTACTCTTCACGACAAAATGCCAGATGTGGTTCTTTATGTTGCAGATAAAGATTGGCTGTACTTTGTGGAATCTGTGACTTCTGTTGGACCGATGGAGCCTAAAAGAATCAAGGAAATTGAGGAAATGACAAAGAACGTTACAGCGGGTAAAATTTATGTGACAGCATTCCTTGATTTCAAAACATTCAAAAAGTTTTCCGAAGATCTTGCGTGGGAAACAGAAGTCTGGATCGCAGATATGCCAGATCATATGATACATTTGAACGGAGACAAATTTTTAGGTCCCAGACATTGAAAACGAAAGAGGAAAACATATGGGTCTCAAAGAGGAAATTGCAGAAAAAAGAAAAGATATGGTAGTGGATTCGTATCCGATGTCCATTGGTGAGGTAATGAACCTCTATAAAGATGGAGAACTTGATGTTCACCCTGAGTTTCAAAGATTCTTTCGATGGGATGAGGAGCAGAAAACAAAACTTATTGAATCAATCCTATTAGGTATTCCTATCCCGCCTATTTTTGTATCACAGAAGACAGATGGGACTTGGGATGTAATTGATGGTCAGCAACGACTTTCAACGATTCTGCAGTTTTTACATGTGTTAAAAAAAGATGATGGAACAAAATATGATCCATTGGTTCTTAGAGCAACTAAGTTTCTTCCTTCTCTTGGTGGTGTATGCTGGGATGATGAAGATTTGTTCTTACCAGAGCAAAAGATTACCTTCAAGAGAGAAAAGCTTAATTTTACTATAATTAAAGAAACTGCTGAAAATGATACATCCAAATATGAAATGTTTCAACGTCTTAATACAGGAGGTACGCATTTGTCAGCTCAAGAGATTAGAAACTGCTTGATGATTATGATCAACAAGCCGCTTTATGAGCTGATAAACGAATTACATAACGATGAAAATTTCAAAGAATGTACCCCGCTGACCGACTCGCAAGCTGAAGAACGTTATGACTTGGAACTGATTGTAAGGTATCTCCTCTATATTGCGTTTGCCAGTGACTTTATGGATAAGATAGATAAATCCAGAAGTATGGATGTGTTTTTAACAGAAGAACTTGAAAAATATGCACAGAAGAAGGATAATCCTCTGATTGAAGAAAGCAAAGAAAAGTTCCCTCGAATTTTTTCCCTATTGAATAGGGTTTTAGGCGAGAACGTCTTCAAGAAATACCAAGATGATAAGTTTAAGGGATCAGTCATGCTTGCTGCATTTGAGTCAATTGTTCCAGGCCTTTTTCTTAATATTGATTATTGGGACTTGCATCAAAAAGAATTAGTTGAGCAAATTAAGCGAATCTATACTCAAGAAGAGTTTATTGCTGCAACTCGCAGAGGAACGCGTGCTTTAGATCGTATGTCGCAGTTGATTAAATTCAGCAGGGTGTGGTTCGCACATGAAGATTAAAAAGCTTGAAAAACTTCAAGATTTGCTGGATCAAGATATGGCGTGGAGAAAAAAGGAACTTATTGACATTAAGTTGCTAATTCACTCAACTCAAAATAGAACACTATGCAGAGTAGGCATAGCACTTTTATCTGCCCACTTCGAAGGATTTGTTAAGCAAGCTGCAAATTACTATATAGTATATGTAGCATCGCAGGGCCTAAAGATAGCTGATTTAACAACAAATTTTGCAGCAATTCAGGCTCGACGAACATTTGATGAATGTGCAGCATCAGATAAAATAACTGTCCGTCAAAAAGCTATAGACATATTCTTAGAAGATTACACAACAAAAACTTTCAAGGTTGATTATTCACCTGAGCATCCAATAATAAGCACTGAATCCAATCCTACATCCAAAGTTGTCAAAAATATTATTTTAAGCATAGGATTGGATTTCACACCATACGAAACAAAGGTAAATTATATAGATGCAGATCTTCTCAGCAACAGGCACAGTGTGGTGCATGGAGAAAAAACTTATATTGAGATAAGTGACTTCGATAATACATTAAAGATTATTACTGGAATCATGGAGCAATTTTCAAATCAAATTATAGATGCAGCTTGTAGTAAAGCTTATCTCAAACCAATTGAGTGAGTACATTTTGAGTACACTTTATATGAGACGCAAAAACAAGCAGGAGAATATGGCGAAAAATGCATTGATTTGTAGCCTATACGCTACATAAAATACACATATTTCAAAACCCTACCTAGAGTGGCATTAGATTATTTACTTGAAAATGATGTTACAGAAGAAATAATATGCGAAATTGGGTTGAATAGAAAAAGTCGTAATTACGATAAGCCTTACTTTGCATTATATAACGCATTATTTAATGTTTTTGTAAATGATGATATAGATTGCTTACAATCTGTTTATTCTGCAACAAAAGACATAAAGATTGGCAAATGGTGGCGTAGTTATCTGTTTGATACAACATCCGAAACAGCAATAAGTAGGTATCCAGCAAGCCATTTGAAACATACAATCTTTGACAACGCCCATAATGAAAATGATTTTAAAACAGCCTTCTTTAAAATCGTACATTTATTTAAAGCAAAAGCTACATTATCTGATTACTTAGATTTGAATCGCCGTTATATTAAGACAACTGATATTGTGCTATTTGAAGATGATATGGTGAAGCTGGATATTGTTCCAAAGCATTTCTTCAAATCTGTTGTAGAACATCTATATACAGATATGTTTGCTTCATCAGAATTGTTATATGAAAATTGTGCTATGGAAGATATCTCGGCTTATCTTGTTGTTAGCGATGATACAATTATTGAGGGTATCAATGAAGAGCTGGGTATAAATGTAACAACAGTAGACGCTGCTCGTGTTGCATTGGAAGATAATCGTTATAGTAGATTGCAACGTCTTATTGATACTAAATTTACCGATGATAAGTTGTTATCTCTATTGGATTGCTTTGAAGAAAGAAAAGACAACGAAATCAGAAGTATGGTTACAGATAACGCAGATGTCCCAACAATATTTGAGTATGTTTTGGGTATCTTGTGGTACAAAACAAGCGAAAGACAAGGAAAAATACTTGACTATATGAAGCTTTCATTAGATGCAGACTTGCTTCCTAAAACGCACGCTGCCGGTGGAGAAGCAGATATTGTTTATGAATATTCCGAAACGGAGTGTTATCCGGAACATACTTTGTTGCTTGAAGCAACACTTGCTGATAGTACAAATCAGCGAAGAATGGAAATGGAACCAGTGTCAAGACATTTGGGCAGGCATTTAATACACACAGGCAACTTAAATTCTTATTGCGTGTTTGCAACAAATTATTTGGACATTAACGTAATTGCAGATTTTAGAGGTAGAAAATCCACTCCATTTTATGACCCTCAAGATTATACGCAATTTGTAAATGGAATGAAAATCATCCCATTGCAAACATCTGAATTAAAGAAGATCATAACAAACGGCAAAACATATAGAGATTTATACCCAATGTTTGAAGAGGCATTTAACTCAACATTGCCACCTCACGAGTGGTATGAAAACTGTATTGTTATATAACAAGATTTATGGCTTTATAATATTGTGCTAAAACAGAGGTGAACAGATGAACATAGAAAATTATATAGAAGCGCAATATAGAGAATTACAATTAAAAGGGTTCAATGCCGAATTCTCAGATTTGTATAAATCTGTAGATCATATAAAGCTTCGTGAAGTTCTGGCAACATTGCATTATTATTTTACAACTTTATTTAGAACAATGAATGAGAGGCTGCCAACAGGTGAAGATGGTGCTCATTTTTGGGCTGACCCAAGTAGAGACTTGATTAGCATAATAGAAATCACTTTGGGATTATATAATGCGCTTAAAGACTCAAAATACGCTTTTGAAATTGATGATTATTACTTCGAGTTGATTAAAAAGTGCAGGGATTTCCTAAGTTCCAGTGGAGGAAGTGCTTTGCCTGCAAATATGAAAAAAATCGACTTATATTATGTGCAACCTATTTTCAAAATGTCTAAGAGCATTATTGTAAAGAACGAAAACACAGGTAGCGTATACGATATAAAGCAAATCGGCGAAGGCTCCTATGCAAATGTATATAAATATAAGGATACTTTCTACAATCGAAATTTCGTAATAAAAAGAGCTAAGAAAGATTTGTCTGATAAGGAATTACTTCGATTTAAAAGAGAATATGAAGAAATGAAAGAATTTTCTTCTCCGTACATTCTTGATGTGTATAGATACTCTGATGAGAAAAACGAGTATATTATGGAGTATATGGATTACACATTAGACTCATATATATCTAAGAACAATAACAGATTATCTATTCCTCAAAGAAAAGGCATTGCACAGCAAGTATTAAGGGCATTCGAGTATATACACTCGAAAGGAAGACTGCACAGAGATATAAGCCCTAAAAATATTTTGATTAAAGAATACGAAGATGTGCCAGTGATTAAAATCGCCGACTTCGGTTTGGTAAAAATACCTGACAGTGAATTAACCACAGTCAACACAGATTTTAAAGGATATTTTAATGATCCTGCACTTGTAGTAGAAGGATTTAGCTCTTATAATATATTACACGAAACTTATGCTTTGACAAGAATAGTATATTATATTATGACAGGAAAAACAAACACCGATAAAATATCAGATGAGAAATTAAGAGCTTTTGTTGAAAAAGGATTGAACCCCGACCAAACAAAGCGATTTCAAAATGTTTCAGAAATTATGCAAGGCATTCGTGCTATGTAATATAGTATTTTTGGTAGCATTTAAGTGATAGTTATTTCAATGTAGATAACTCGAAATTAAGAATAGAATAGCTTATAATACATTCGTTGTTGTGACAACAAAATAGCAATCTAACTGAAGCATATAATTTATATCAAAGTTATTGCAGATGTCGTGGCAACACTTTGGCAACAAAAAATCAGATAGCGTATGCTTTACTGATAATACAAATAATATAGATACCACTTGCTAAATTACCAATACAAATTTGTTTAAGATTTTTTTATTGGGAGCGAGTGGGAATAATAAAATAATGAAATTTAAACCTCTGAAAATGCCTTATTTACGGGCTTTTCGGAGGTTTTCTTTTTTTCTAAAACCTTTAATTGTACCAAAAGTGTACCACCTAGAGAGAATGTGCGTTATTCCCATACCTTAAACCATAAGAGAAGATAACATATCAGCAATTTCATTTTGCTTATTCGGATA
>JAHHQS010000187.1 GCA_020026285.1 Parabacteroides sp.
AAAAAATAAAAAGATACAATTCGGAAATTTATTTTTAATTTTGCCTTTTATTAGAAGTAGAAAGGTTAAAAATCTTTCATATATTAAACTTAAACTGAATGATAGAACGAATATATATTTTAGAAACGGTAGATCCGGTTATCTTTTATGGTGTAAACAATAGCAATATGTTATTGATAAAAACTCTTTTTCCAAAGCTTCGAATCGTTGCTCGCGGCAATGTGATGAAGGTCATAGGTGACGAGGAGGAATCGGAGGTGTTTTTAAAAAAAATTCGTGAAATTGAAAAGTATTGTGAGGAGTTTAATTCTTTGACAGACGAAACGATTGTAGATATAGTTAAAGGAAAAGTACCAACGGTGGTTAAACAGGAAAATCTGATTATCCACGGAATGAATGGCAAGCCTATTACAGCGAGAACAAAAAATCAGCAGTTATTAGTAAAAGCTTTTGATGAAAATGATTTGGTTTTTGCTACTGGTCCGGCCGGTTCTGGAAAAACTTTTGTTGCAATAGCTTTGGCGGTAAGAGCTTTAAAAAATAAGCAGGTACGAAAGATTATTTTAAGTCGTCCGGCTGTTGAGGCAGGTGAAAAGCTGGGCTTTTTACCAGGAGAAATGAAAGATAAACTGGATCCATATTTGCAACCCCTTTATGATGCATTGCAGGATATGATTCCGGCAGTCAAATTGAAGGAATATATGGAAAACAATGTTATCCAGATAGCTCCTTTGGCATTTATGCGTGGTAGAACATTGAATGATGCTGTAATTATATTGGATGAAGCTCAAAATACAACGACACATCAGATTAAAATGTTCCTGACTCGTCTTGGAACCAATGCGAAAATGATCGTGACTGGTGATATGACGCAGATAGATTTGCCTTCGTCTGCAGTTTCCGGATTGAAGGAAGCTATGATGATTTTAAAAGGAGTTCAAGGTATTGGACGAATAGAGTTTAATAAAAAAGATATAGTTCGTCATAAACTGGTACAACGGATAGTGGAAGCTTATGATAAGTTCGATAAGAAAAAAGATAAAGTCATTAAACAAGAGATAAATAATAAAGAAACAAATAATACTGAAAATAAACAAGTAAAATTATGAAGACAGCTTTAGTAGAAACAGATTTTCACTTTCCTGGACAGAAGAGTGTCTATCATGGTAAAGTACGTGATGTGTATAGTGTAAATGATGATTTGTTAGTAATGGTTGCTACAGATCGTATTTCAGCATTTGATGTTATCTTACCTGAAGGTATTCCTTATAAAGGACAGATGTTAAGTCAGATTGCAGCAAAATTCTTGGATGCAACAACAGATATTTGCCCGAATTGGAAATTAGCTACTCCAGATCCAATGGTAACAGTTGGTGTTCGTTGTGAAGGTTTCCCTATCGAAATGATTGTTCGTGGTTATTTGTGCGGAAGCGCTTGGCGTGCCTATAAGAGCGGTGTTCGCGAAATCTGTGGTGTTAAGTTACCTGAAGGAATGCGTGAAAATGAACGTTTCCCAGAACCAATTATTACACCGACAACAAAAGCTGAAATTGGTGATCATGATGCTGATATTTCTAAAGAAGAAATCCTGGCAAAGGGTCTTGCTACTCCTGAAGAATATGCATTGTTGGAAAAATATACATTAGCCTTGTTTAAACGTGGTTCTGAAATAGCAGAAAAGCGTGGTTTGATATTGGTTGATACTAAATACGAATTTGGTAAACACAACGGTCAGATCTATTTGATGGATGAAATCCATACTCCAGACTCATCTCGTTACTTCTATAAAGAAGGATATGAAGATTTGTTCGCAAAAGGTGAACCTCAGAAACAATTGTCAAAAGAATTTGTTCGCGAATGGTTGATGGATAATGGCTTCCAGGGCCAGGAAGGACAAACTGTTCCTGAAATGACTCCTGCTATTGTTGAAAGCATCAGCAATCGTTATATTGAATTATTCGAGCATATTACAGGCGAAACATTCGTTAAGGAAGATGCAGCAAATATTGCCCAGCGTATTGAAAAGAATGTAACTGATTATTTGAATAATCGTAAATAATAAGACTATGCAGCAGTACGGTTCAGAAAAAGTATTACCTTATAATAGTAAAGAACACAAGGGTGCTCAAGTCAAACGGATGTTTGATGCCATTGCCGGGCGATATGATTTGCTGAACCATACGCTTTCGTTTGGTTTTGATAAAGGATGGCGCAGAAAAGCTATAAATTTTCTGCGTCCTTTTTCTCCAAAGCAGATATTAGATATTGCTACTGGTACAGGTGATCTGGCTATTGCATTACAAAATAAGTTAAAAGCCGATCATATTACAGGTGCTGATATTTCGGAAGGAATGATGAATGTCGGAAGACAGAAGGTTAAAGACATCGGATTGGAAGATCAAATTTCATTCGAATATCAGGATTGTACAGCTTTGACATTCGCTGATAATACTTTTGATGCTGTTACCGCAGCATTTGGAGTGCGTAATTTTGAAGATATAGAAAAAGGTCTTACTGAAATGTATCGGGTAATGAAACCTGGCGGTCATTTGGTTGTTCTTGAACTTTCCACTCCGGAGCGCTTTCCTATGAAACAGTTATATCGTGTTTACTCAAAATTAGTAATACCAACTGTTGGACGATTAGTTTCAAAAGAAAAGGCAGCTTACGATTATTTACCAGCGTCTATACAAGTGGTTCCACAAGGAAAAGTAATGACAGATATGTTAACCCGAATAGGTTATAAAGAAGCTGATGCTCACACGATGACTTTTGGAATTTGTTCGTTATATACAGGTACTAAATAAATAGTTCGATCATGGATAAATATGGTTTGATAGGATATCCTTTGGGACATTCATTTTCGTGTAATTATTTTAATCAGAAATTTGAATCAGAACAGATTGATGCAAAATACCTTAACTTTGAAATTCCTACGATAAAAGATTTTAAAGGGGTTTTGAAACAAAATCCTGAATTGAGAGGACTGAATGTAACGATTCCTTATAAGGAACAGATTATTCCTTATCTGGATGATTTGGATGAAGATGCTCGTCTTATTGGTGCGGTTAATGTCATCAAGTTTACAAAAGGTCTATTTGGTAAAACCAAGCTAGTTGGATATAATTCTGATGTGATAGGATTCAAACAATCTATCGAACCGTTATTGAAGGAGCAGCATACAAAGGCTTTGGTATTAGGTACTGGAGGTGCTTCCAAAGCCGTAATACATGGACTTAAGCAGTTAGGCGTTGGTTCAACTTTGGTCTCTCGCACACCGAAAGATAATTGTATTACTTATCCTGAAATTACTCCTGAAATCATGGAGCAATATAAAGTTATCGTTAATACAACTCCTCTGGGCATGTTCCCGAATGTTGATGCATGTCCTAATATTCCTTATGAACTGATTACACCTGATCATTTATTATACGATCTGTTGTATAATCCGGATGTAACTTTATTTATGAGAAAAGGGAAAGAGCATGGAGCTGTAGTTAAGAATGGTTTGGAAATGTTGTTATTGCAGGCTTTTGCTGCCTGGGAAATCTGGCAACGTTAAGATTGATCGTCCTTTAACCAGGTTATAACATAGTCATCCTTGACTTGGAACATCAGTTTAAAAGATTGTCTTTGACTCGAATGAGTCTCATAGACCGTAAATACTCCATTTTTCGAATAGGAGAACGGTTGTATATGTAAGTGCCGGCAGAAGTCTACTTCTTGCCGGTTTATTATTTTATATAATGTCTCTTTTGCACACCAGCATATAAGAAGATGTTCCGTTTCATGTAGCGGATCGATAAAGTTTTCTTCTTCCGGATTCATGAAACGTTTTCTCACCTTTAAAACTCTGTCTGAACGATATTCAATATCTATCCCAGTTGCCCGTGTTATATCTGCTAGCATAATAGCGACATAGCCTTTGGTATGTGAAATGCTGATATTCTTTTTTATTTCCAAAGACAGATATGGAGCACCCGAAGATTGGTGGTAAATGTTTGTTTCGAATCCAAGCATTTCTTTTAGAAGGAGACGTGTACCGATCCATTCTTTTCTTCTTTGTTCTGCTTTTATAAGAGTGAAATCTGGAGCATATAATTCTTTGTTTTCAATCATTGAAAACATTTCATCAGAAGTCTTTTCCATCTTCCATATACCTATAGTTGGAGAAAGTTGCATAGCAGGCATGATTAATCCTTCCAGTTAAATGTTTCTATCATGTTTGTGATATTCTGAATCAGATAATTTGTAACAGGTGCTATGGAATCAGAATTCGTTTTGTGGGAGTAATATACAGATCCTCTAAAGAAATGATGAACACTATCAGTTAAATGAAATTGGATGGGAGATATACAATCACCATCAATCAGGAAGAGTGAGCCATATATTCCTTTTTGAGGATTGACATAACTTTTCTCTTTGATGGATAAGACTGATTCCTGTTTTTGAACAAGATTATAGCTGTCTTGTATCGCCTTGTTTATATCAGCCTTTGAAGTATTCAGGTAACTGCAATACAGTGTTGCATTTTGTTGTGGATAAATCAAATTAACCCATTTCTCATTCCTTGAGCTTTCTAGAAATTGGATTGCAGTATTCTTGTCAATCTCGAACGAATAGGGTAAAGAGTCGGATTCCAGCATATTATATTGTGGCTTTTCGAATTCTATCCTGAAATATCCCTTTGGTTTAGGTGTATATTCTGTACAACTGCTTATCAATAATAAGAGCATCACACTAAACCAAAGATATATCTTCGATATTTTATTCATCTTTCTTTTCAGATTCCTCTTGAGTGATTGGTGTATATTTGACTTTCAGAATACGGCGGTTATCAATTTCCAAAATCTGGAACCGATGATTATTGTATTCTATAATTTCACCCCTGCGCGGGAAGTCTCCTTTTATTTCAAGAAGCAAACCGGCCAGAGTTTCGACATCTTCAGTGACTTTTTCAAAATCATCCTGTTCTATATCTGTGATGCGGAAGAAGTCTGTCAACTGGGTTTTTGCTTCAAAAATGTAACTTCCATCAGCAAGATGAATATATTGCTTTTCATCTTCATCATATTCGTCAGAAATTTCACCGACAATTTCTTCCAAAATGTCTTCCATTGTAATAATTCCGGAAGTACCACCAAATTCATCTACTACAATGGCCATATGAATCTTATTAGTTCTGAATTCCTCCAGCAAGTCATCAATTTTCTTGGTCTCCGGAACGAAATATGCCGGACGTATCAGACTTTGCCATCTGAATGTATCAGGCTTGTTTAAATAGGGAAGTAGATCTTTGATGTAAAGAATACCTTTAATGTTATCTTCTGATTCATCATAAACGGGGATTCTTGAATATCCGCTGTTAATGATTGTTTCAATGACCTTTTTGAATGTAGTCTTTATTTCAAGTCCTTCAATGTCAAGACGAGGAGTCATAATTTCGTTGGCCGTTTTATTATAGAACTTGATAATCTCGGCCAGCATTTCTTTTTCTTCAGGTATAGCTTTGGATGTAAGTTCAAGAGCTTTGCTCAATTCATCAACCGACAGATCATATTTCTTTTTACTTAATGAATTATTGATAGCAGAAGTGGAACTGACTAGTAACTTAGCCAGAGGTTTGCAGAAGTACTGAATCTTATTTAATGTTGTAGCAGAGTTTTCTGCAAAATGCATGGCATTCCTTTTGGCATAAATTTTAGGAATAATTTCACCAAACAATAGTAGCAAAAATGTTAAGATAATTGTTTCGAAAATGAAACCAAATGTAGGACAGGCATCAAAGTTTAACCATTTATTAATGCCGTATGTACATAACATTACAATAGCTACATTGACAAAATTATTTGTAATTAAAATAGTTGCCAGTAAGTATTCTGATTTATCAAGTAACTTAAGAACCATCTGGTCAGAAGGTGTATTTTCTTCTTTGATTTTGTTTAAGTCTGTTGGTTCTAAAGAGAAAAATGCGACTTCAGAAGCTGAAATGAAACCTGATACAAACAATAATAGAACCGCTAAAGCTAAAGCTATAACAGGACCTGTTGTCAGGTCCTGTACTATAATTTGGCTAAATATTTCTGAAAAATAATCTGATTCCAATGAATTAAAATTAAGTTAGACAATATCAAAATGGCAAATCATCTACATCGTTTGATTCTTCAATCGGTGTATTTGGCATTTGCGGTGTTACAGGTTGTCCATAATTTGATGTATTTGTTTGTGGCTGCATTTGATTCTGAGTTGCGTTAGGATCAGCAGCTGGACGAGAACCTGTACTATAGAATTCAACACGATCAGCATGAATTTCTGTGATGTAACGTTTGTTACCTGTCTGATCATCATAACTGCGTGTTCTGATTTTTCCCTCCACATAAAGGCCTGAGCCTTTTTTTACCCATTTTTCAACAAATGAGACGAGATCTTTTCTGACAACAATGTTGTGCCATTCAGTGCGTTCAGGTATAACAGTTCCATTAGCTAAGGTATATCCTCTTTCTGAGGTGGCTAAAGGAAAGTTTGCGATGGCTGATCCGCTGTCAAAGTAGCGAACATCAGGATCTTTGCCAACATTTCCAATAAGAATAACTTTGTTTAAGGACATAATGATTTATTTATAAATAATTCTACAAAGTAACATAAATTTGCTTAGTTGGACAAATTTGTATTGGTAAAAATCTTGTGTTGAAACTCATGTTTAAACATAGAGAAAGACCAAAGCTTTCTTTAAAACGGATACCACCGTTTGTAGAAAAGCTTTGGCCTTTTTTTTAAAAGCTTTGACCTTTTCACAAAAA
>JAHHQS010000188.1 GCA_020026285.1 Parabacteroides sp.
TTTTGAAAAAACTATATTTTTAATTTTTATTGCTTACAAGTAAATATACTCTTTTTTTTACAAACAGCTATTAAATCCATAGCAAATTCTAAAAATGATGAATATTACACAACTACTGTTTCATTATTTCATTTATGACCTCATCCATACTCTTATACATGCTTTTGATACCATTTTCATATATTGTCCACACACCACCACGTTGATATATCAATTTTCGCTTAACGTATATTGAACTATTATCTTCTTGAGACTTAACAGCATCAAAGTTAGGAGCCAAATTATATTGATTTCGCAGACACTCATACAATACTCGAATTTTTAAATCTGTATGAAAATGATTACGCCTGCTCTGATAATAAATGAGCACATCATCAGTACATACATCAAAAGCTATAAAACCCTGTTTTGAAAGTTGCATTATATTGGTACCATACTCCCCGATAAGCAATTCAATCCATTCTGTTGTAGGTTTATGTTCATTCGTGATTTTCTGTAGAGACGCTGCAAGATTTTGAAAATCATAATTTTTGTCAGAGACGATTTCCTTTAAACAATTAAGCGCCGTCACATTCGATTTTCCACCAATACGAAACAAAGACTTCCATGAATAATCACGATGAGCAGGTCTATTGTAGAAATTCTTTCTAAAACTAGATAACCAAGGCATATAGTCCCCTTTAGACAACATCGCTTTTACCATAATGAAATCTTTTATGATTACAGAATTAGACAAGCCTAACTGTTCGAATAAAGGTAAAGACTTTTCTAAAACATTTCTATAAACATCCGGACTTGGTATTTGATTAAAATCCATGGACGTCAAGTTACATGAATCTCCTTCCTGCATGACTAGACCAGCTAAATATAATGTAACTCCAATCTGCCCTCTTAAATACGAATTAGATTCAGCTTTTTTAATCAAGGTACGCCATACAGAATCCCGTCGAAGTTGGGCTTTACTTACTTCCTCATTCCATTGATAAATATCAAAGAATTTCGGTAAAGTTCTTGATGATTTAGCAATCCACTCATTAATAGTCAGACTCCCCTGACCACTTCTTGCTTCCAAGTAATCATTCAGAAGCAGTTCTATATCCTTAAGAACCTTCATCATTTCTTCCGAACTATTTATTCTTGTAGCAGCCGAAAGATTAAAAATGACACGCATCCACTCAGTAAGTTCAGCATTTTCTGCATCTTTCATGACTTGTTTAAAATGGAAATAAGCATGAAGTTTAAGACGGGTATCATACGTTATATTACCATCATCATTCATATTTTTCCCAAACAATATCCATTTTCTAACCGCCAATTCTATATCAAAAAACTGAGAATCATAATCGTTAAGATTATTATCTCTAAGTACAGTTGTTTCTGGATCTAGCAGAATTTTTAAGTCAGCAATCACCCTTTCCAAAAAAATAGAATCAAAAACCACCCCTATTTCCTCATACCAGTTGTGAGAAAACGTAACTGTCTTATCATTAGCTTCAAACAAGCAATCCAAATTTTCAGAATTCCAACGATAAGCATTATTATTAAACAAAGCCTCGTTAGCAAAAATGATTTTTAAGATACGCTCCAGCAAAAGGTCCACATTAGGAGTTCCGTTTGTACGATATCCCCATAACTCATCAGACCATTTCACATCCAAATCTGCTTTAAATTCTTTTTCCATCGAAGGAAGATGCTTCTCCACATCCTCTATCAATTTACTTTTAAATATTTCAAAAGGAGTTAAAGGTAATCCACGTGCATTCATTTTTATGTACAAGTCATCAATATCATGGAAACCTTCAAGCGGTAAAAATTCAAAAACGATAGGTTGTACTTCCCCTGAATAAAGATTTACATACGCTTCATGAGCTACATCATAGAACTGCATATTTATTTCATCAAGCATCGTCAGCATACCTTTTATTGTCGGATCTTTTATCCAGGCACCAAACCACCAACTTTCATTTTGTATAAGTGAACTAGGTGTTTGAGAATCTTTTAAGCTATCCCTAGTTAAAATATTTCTAGCATTCACTAACAATGATTCACAAAACCGTGAAGAACTATCCCTAGTTTCATATAAGAAATGAAAAGAGTCACAACTTTCACCTTCCATACTTCCAAGATAAACATGAAGTAACCACAACGTTGTCAGTCTCTGTTGTCCATCAAGAGGTATAAACCGATTATTTTCAGCTTTTCCATAAATAAAATCAAGACTATGCGTTTTACCACTAAAGATATATGATTTTAGTTCAGAAACAAAGTCCTTCCTAATTTTAGAAGTTCTTGTATTTTCCCTACCTTGTGCATAATCACGTTGAATTGAAGGTATAATGATTTCATAATGTTCCTTTAGAAAAAGGTCTAAAAAAGAATATTCTTTTGCATCAATTATAGTAGTCATAATCTCAAAATGGTAATGTAAGGTTAGTATACGGAGTAAGAGTTTTGCAGATATCGTTCCAATATGCCATAGCATCAGTTTTCGACCAATAAAACATATCTTTTATCCTTCTAGAGTAAGCTTTTTCAAAAACATTTCTAGTACCTACAGGCGTATAGACACTCAGTTCATCTTGTAAGATTCTTCGCCGTTTTACCGGATAAATATTGTTACCGTAACTTCTGTTCGTTGATGCATTAAGCAAAACAAAGTTCCATATAAAATCCTTTTCATCCATCTCTCTATTATTGACGAGAGCAAAGCCGAACCTGTTTTTAGAGCCAGCATTCACCTTGTCATTTTCTGTCTCTTTTTCGAAATAAGCTGTAATCATAGAATAAAAATTCTCAATTTGTCTTTCTGGCTCCCCTTGATTAGACACAGAAACCGATTTCTCGGCTAAAGATTTACCATACGTATTCAGAATCTGTAAAGCAGTATTACATATCTCTGTTTCTTTAGTATCCAAGTAACCCCAAAGTTCTGAAGTTATAGAATAGAAGTCACCTTCAACCACCGGCATTGCACCGGTAAAAAGTTCAATGACATCCATTGCCAGCTGTTCCACTTTATCAGAATCGGGAGAATAGTCAACATGAGAAGCAACATGCTCCTGATCCCAACCTTTATTTTTCTTTACATTCTTATATTCAGCAAAAGAAAAGCGTGCATTATCAGCTATTCTTTTATCTTCAAGCAGAATGTTGTAAAGGAACAAAATTTCAGAAAGTTCTTTTCGGCCGTAAAAAAGTTGAGAACTCTTGATTTTAGAAACCTTTGTTCTTATAATATCGTCAAGTATTTCCAGTCTTTCTGAATGTTTGCGTCCTTTTAGTTGGTCTATTAAAGTCAAGACGTTTTCTTCTGGAACATATTCTAAAATAAATCCAATTCTGTGAAATATGTGCCTGTCATCATACCATTCGGTAAGAGTATCAAATAACTGTTTCACTTGAAGCCAGCTATCTTCAACCCAACAAATTCTATTTCTAACATCTTTCCCTTCAGACCTCATCATTTCTCTATATTCATCCAGATATTGATTAAAAGTAAAGAAGTGCTTATCCTCATGCCACTTTTTTTTCCCCTTCAACAGATCAAAGAGATATTCGATGTGACAATCATAACTAAAAGGATACTGCGAACTCACAATGAATCCCCAAAATTCTTTCTTTTGCAAACAGTTTTCTATGTCACCCCATTCCAATGCTAACGATTTAGCTTTCGCTATATCATTCTCGCTCCAGTTACTTTGCTGTAGAAATAAAGCCTTAATAAGCTCCGCATTGTTTAAACCAATTTTTCCAGCATTCAGTCTGTCAAAGACATCAGCATTAGAACCAGAAGTACTTGTCGGATAATACCATATAAACTTAGTTCCGTTATGTAAAACCTCCGTCAGTTGATTGATGCAGATTTCATCCATTTGTTTTAAGCGCCCATAAACAGCACAGAACACTTCTGCAAAGTGATAATAATCACAGTTCTTATTTTCAAACGTATTCCGTTTTTCTAAGTCATAGACTATTTCACTGATTTCTTTTAACCAAACAGAACTTTCAACCCTGGTTTCATATTTAATGCTGTATAAATTAGGCGCTATGCTAACAGGAAAAGCTGCTAGTTGACTAATGTCAATAACAGATTCAAATTTAAGCAAATGTAATGCTTGCAATATAAGAAGGATAGTTGTAAGACGCTGTTGACCGTCAATTATTTCAAGTTGTTGGTCTCCATTATCTTTTAATTTTACCACCAGTGGTTGTAAGCAATAAAATTTAGATTTATCTAAAAAATAATGATATTCAGCAAATTCTACGAGGTCATCAATAAGTTGTATAGCCTGTTCTTTCCCCCAGCGATATCCTCTCTGATATGCCGGTACATAAAAATTAAACTTCCCCAATAGAAGTTCCGAGACTGAGATTAATTCCAAAGAGTTAAATAAATTCATAATTGATTCTTTCATTGTATAACGAATCGTAGTATCCTTAGCAAAATTGTAAATTTAATATAAAATTTATAAAATCTCGACATTCACTTTTCACAAAGTCTTTGTCGAGATTCTATAGTATAATTTTTCAAAGACACGCAAAGATAATCATTATTACTCACTTGTCAGCTCTTTCTCAATAGATTCGTTATAATGGTCGACAAATTTGGATAGGACGATGCTTGCTTGATCAATGCACCCATTTCACGAATCGCCAGAACGGGAGTCGTTGGGAACAAGATGGATTCACATACGAGAGTCCCAAAAAGTGATGAATTAACTTTTCCGAAATTTGATGGTTCAAAGTTACTGACTACACAAGTTTTCTATTTTATGAAAAATACAATGTGTACTTTATCGGATGCTTACGAAATACAATGCGTGGTAAGCTTTCGGTAAACTACGTGTAAAATATTAAAGGCAATCTAGAGGTAAAAACCTCTTGACTGCCTTAATATGCCATAAACATAGTTACCAAGATATACAATATGAATACTATTGAAAATAGTGTCAAGAATGTCTTGTATAGCCTAAACTACTCTACTCAGAATACAATAAAATTAAATCAAAATACATTAAACGAGTCCTTCTTTCCTCTATTTTAGATTTAGGACAGAAAAAATTCAACATTTTTTGAATCCAATTATCATTTTTCAAAGTATTATTCATAAAATTCATCTCTTCTTCATCTGTAGCGAAAATAAAATCAAACCCATTATCCGTGTAATACTTTCTTACTTTAGGATGATTTATAGCATCTACGATAACAAACCTACATCCTGTTTTATTCAAAGGTTCAATAAACCAAGCTTTTATAAAATCCATTAATTCATTACCGATATGTTTATTCTTAAACTTATCAAAAACAACAAGCTGGCCTACTAAAACCGCAGGATACTGAGAATGTCTTATCTCGTTAGGGATATGTTTATGAAGTTTTCGCTTTCTATTGTTACTCAACCCTCTAACACGAATAGAAGAATTAGACACAGTAAAAGCGCAGACTATTTCATGCGGAGATTCATCTGTAAAGAAACAATAAGACTTACCTAACAGTTGTTTTGAATACTCGTTATAGTCTTTATGGAAAAAAGCATTGATATCTGTATCCTTTGAACAATTAAAAGGATTTGATTTACTGATAAGTTCAGGTGTTAATTCAGAAAATATGCAATGTTCTAAAAGGAAACTCACTTTAACTATTTCTATTTGATTTTTTTAAAATAGCCTGTGCTATTTTAACCTGTGTAGTAAAGTTTACAGAAGCACGTTTCTTCTCATTATCGGCCGCAGTTTTACTAAATCGACTTGCAACTCGACCATGCAAAGTTGGGATTATTTTAATACTTATAGCCATATCATTTTATTTTTATGCAAATATATTGTATTTCTTTCAGAGAAGCAATAAAATTCTTAAGAATGTCACTTAATATCATAAATTAAACATCAAAGAATGTAATCTTTACACACTTTTGCTCCCCCACCGATGTACATTTCTCAATGGTATCGGTTCTATAATCAGCACCTCACAAACCGCCAACAAGCTGTTGGCGAAATTAGCCACACTCCACTCACCCCCCACCCACAAAAAAATCTCGACATACACTTTTCACAAAGTCATTGTCGAGATTATTAAAATCTAAATATGAAAATCCATATTAATAAATAATATGGAATGAAAAAATCTAAATTAAAAAGGACATTATTCTAATCATAATGATTATTCAACAAAAATCATTATGATTATTCATAAAATCACTCAGCCTGCAACATTACATAATAATCAGATCCTTTGCGTCACAATAATCTGCAAGTCTGCGCAGGTTAGCTGCAAGTTCCTTCATTGCACCCTCATCCTTCACGTACAACTCAAACACCATTGGTTCGTGATGCGTAATCTTGTAATAGTTACCATCCTTACCTTCAAGCCACTGCATCGTGAATTCCTGATCCGGGCAAGCCAGATCATCATGATACATCAGGAACCACTGCTCCATATCATATCTCAGGTGCAACTTATCCTGCATGTCCATGTTTTCCTGCTCATCATTAAGGTAACAAGTCTCGAACGTATTGTAGTAGTCATTTTCCAAGAAAGAATAAAGCACGTTATATTCCTTGTCGAATATCTGCCAGCGGTTCGGAGTCTTTTCACTCTTTTTGAGGACAAAGCGGTTTTTCAACTTCTCCATCTCTTCCATTGTAACGATGTTATATTCTTCACCCTTAATTTCGTTTTCTTCTTCCATGATAATAAAATTTTAGACGTTAATAAATAAATGTTTGTTTTGAACTTTACTATATAAACGCAGGGTGTCCCCGTTTTGTACCCTTTTTTGCGAACTTTTTTT
>JAHHQS010000189.1 GCA_020026285.1 Parabacteroides sp.
GTATCGCCTTGCTGATAAGTCTCTGTATAGGTTGGAGAGTTTGGAAAACTTCACGTATTAATCCGGCGGAAGTGATAAAGAGCGAGTAAAACCTATTTTATCAGAGACTTACAGCGTCAAATATTTCATATCGTTCATAGGCGTTGATTATGAGCGAGTTACTGGCATTTTATCCTTCAGCTGTCAGTGCTCGCTCATTCACGAGGTAAAAATTACCATCCACACGGTGCATTTTTTTGATTCCGATGCGCACAAGCTCTCTGGAAAGCACATACGGATTAATGTCTTTAGCTGCTGCACAATGTTTCATCATGTACTGAATTATATCACTCAGCGTGTACCATTTACCTTGTTCCTTTGTGCCCTTCATAAAAAACTGATGAAATAACGTCAGATTAGATGAAACCCGATAGTACTGTTTGTTGTGTTCCTGAAGCTGTTGCTCCTCTTCGTGTGTCAGCCATACACGTTCCCCGGCATTAACAAACCATTTTAGTTCAGCGTAAAACTGTTCATGGTCAAACGGAGTGTTGTCAATATGGTTCTTTATCTCCATGCAGATAAATCGGCGACTGCCACTAGGGTCGGTCAGCAAATCTGTACGGTTGGAAGTAGCAATGAACGAAGCAATGCGCGGAAGGTTTGAAAAATAGCTATGATAAGCCTTGTTGATAGACACTTCCTTGACTTGGATTAAATTTTTCAGAAAAGGCATCTGTTTTTCCTGGATGCGGTCAAATTCATCCAAGTTGATGAGGCCGTTTTGTGTTAGTCGGCGGTCAATTCTTCCTCTTGCAGTCAGATCTACCATATCTGTAAAGTATGGACGTAACTGGCGGGGAAGCAAATTTCTACAAAACGTAGATTTACCCAGTCCCTGTTCTAAACTAATCAAAATCGGTACAATGCTGTTGCCCGTCTGACTCTCTTTCGCCATCCACTGTGACACCATAGCCATCAGCCAATAGTAAAATGCTTTTATACAAATATCCTCATTTGTAATTCGTCGGATAAGCGGCTCCACACGATCCTTTCCATCCCATTCAGGCAATTCATTCAGATAAGACTGAAACGGATGATATGATTCAATGCGCGTAGAATAAATGAAACGCTGCACGTCCTTATCCCAGCATCGAACATCCGACTCTAGTAGTTCTAAACAAAGTGTATTCAACTGACGCTTGTCCAATAAGGTAAAAGGATAACATTCCTTGTCTGTTGATTTTTTTCTAAATTCTACCTGTTCAGTGATGAGATTGTAACGAAAGTCGTAACGTTCATTTAGTAATTTTTGAAGATAGATTTCAGGATTTTTAGTTGTTCCTTTCTTTGAATTTTCCATAAAAGATTCCTTTCTATATTTTAAGATTTTAAGTTATACATGGTTATAAAAGATACATTTCTAGCTAGATGTATATCATTTTGTGAGTACAAAATTACACTTGTAAATAGCTGATGTCAAGTGTTTTATGATTTTTTATTTTACTATTTTTATATTGCGTGACGACTAGTTTAAGTGAGAAGTGGAACACTTCAAACAGATGATTTGGTCCTATTAAACAGATTTACTGCTAATTGTCGTCATAACTACTGCCAATTAGCAGTAATTATGTTTACAATTAGCAGTAAATAAGTCTACAATTAGCAGTAATTTATAATATCCTATAAAAATAGTGTAAGAAACACCACATCACATTGATTTGTTGGCTTAAAAATATCATAATTCTAAAAATACTCATAAACCATATAATCGACCAAAAGAAAAACTCATAATTACAGAACAGAAGAAACAGACTTTTGTGTCAAACTTAATTCAAATGATGTATCGTTGGGAATCTGAGATTCCTTTTGAAGTTGGATAAGAGTTATAAATCTTCTTCCGTTACAGATTGTCTTAGCATAGATGTTATTTTCGATTGGATAATTCACAACCCTTTTCTTTTTGACTATACAGAAATCTTTTATAACTTTAATTTCGCTAAGAGTTTATACATTAAATTTTTAACCTAAAACAAAATAAAATGAAAACTAAAACCATCCACTACGACTTTTACGAAAATCCGAGTATGGCAATTGCCCATAAAGGCCCAAAGTATCATGTACGAATTCTCAATAGTAGAACGGTTAACCTAAAGGAATTAGGTGAGCGAATAGCTAAATATACCACAGGAAGCGAAGCAGATGTGATGCTTGTAATGACAAGTTTGCGACAAGTTATCATTGAAGAACTATCAAGTGGAAATTCCGTATCAATTGATGGTATCTGTAGAATAGAACCAACTTTGGGAGTAGCCGATGGAGTATGTGAGGGAAATGAGAGGGGAAATTCTATTCAGTTGAAAACATTGCGTTCACATGCAGTAAAATCACTGATTGAAGATGTCAGAGGAAAACTAAAACCTTGTTCGCACAAAAAGACTCCTCATTCAGGAGGTACATCTGAAATAGAAGCATACGGTTGGCTGACTGAATATTTTGAGACCCACACAGAAGTTTCCCGTCGTGAGATAGAACAAGGGTTAGGGCTAACTCGCTATATGGCCACAAAATATATGAATAAATTTGTAGCCGATGGAAAGCTGCGTTGCCCGATAAAGGGATGCAAATCTGTTTATTCTCCTATGCCTGGCTATTTTGGTAAGTCACGACAGTAAAGAGACTTGCTGAAGGATAAACTTATATTAACTGGCTTATAATCAGATAGTATGAACGAAATGAACGATTTGACGCATTTTACTCCTTAGTCTTTGACGATTTATAGGAGACTTGTAACAAATTTCTTAAAGTTTTAGATAAATAACATGGAACAATCAGCATCGAATCGTTACGAATAAACTTGGAATAAATTTATAAAAGAACTTGAAACCAAACCTAAGACAATCTTGTGAGCGGTCTGTAAACTAATGTATAGAGATGAGCATAAGCATACATAGGAGGGGACGGTTGGACGGTAGAGAACAATCTTGAATATCGCAAGCAGTATGCCCCAAATCTCTTGGGGAGCTGCTTATCTCGTCCCGTAACTCTTATGGTAAATACTATGACCTGTATATTTAATTTCGTAAGTGTATTTGCCGTCAAATTTTGTTGTTGATGTGAGGATTGCATGTTCTGCCGCATTACAAGCTTTAAGAATCTCATCTTTAGAAGTTCCAGGTGCAAAGAATTGGTCGTTATATTTAAGACCTGCATTTTCGTAAGCATCGCTATATGCGGTTTCGATGGTTTCTATTTCTTCATTGTTGCTATTCAATCCCAAGTTGGTGCAATCCGTCATATAAAAATGTTATAGATGGAAGAGAGTCATTTAGTGGTCCTCCTGCTATTTCTTTTCCTTCGGGTATATATTTGGAGATACGATTTACTTCTGTATATAATGCTTTGTTTAATATGCGGTTACATTCTTTTTGAATGTCTTGTTGTATTAAATTGCAAGTGGTGTATAACCATACACATTGTAATGTAATTATCGTCGATTCGGAACTAATAGTATCTATTCGGAATAAGTTTGATGGGATTTTGCTCAGGACATCTTCCTTCCGGATTGTTGGCACAATGATAAAGATAAAAAATTATCTGGATTCATGCAGCTTTTTATAAAAGAATTCATTTTTATATTAGAAACGACTAAATTTGTATAATCGCAAAAAATAATAGTATGAAAACAAAATTTTTATCTTATCTTTTAGTCCTTGTGACCTGTCTGTCTGTCTCATCATGTCTTGATGATGACGAGAATGAAAGAAAAATCATCAAGCAACAAGTGTACGAACTGACCATAGCTTCAAAGAAGGTTCCTGGAACAGTGTATGGTGGATGTGGTAATACCTATGTTTCAGATGTTTGTGCAGGAAAGAAGGAGCAAAGTGATAAATGGTCTGCTTTTGGCCCTATCGCAGAATTCGAATATGAAGAAGGAAATGAGTATCGTATTCAAGTAGAAGAAACCACTTACGAGGACCATCTGATGGGAGAACCCGTATGGACCGAATCCAGACTTCTAAAGGTATTATCAAAAGAAGCCAAAGACTCAGAGGACGTGCCGGAACATTTGCTTCCCAAACAGTACTATGAGAATGAAACTTTCGTTCCTGAATATCGTTTTGCTGTTGAAGCTGAACAGAAGGAGCTGATTGAAAAGGATCTGAAAGAGAATCCTCCTTTTATGGTCGGAGCCAATGTGATTGTCTATGGAGAAGGGCTTTCAAGATGGATAGCACTCGATAAGAAAGGAAAGATGCTTGGCAACGGAATTTCAAAGCATGTGAACATAGACTCTCCTTCGATTCCAGAAACCTATAAACTTCTTCCCCTCAAAGGAGTAAAAAGTTATCAGCACTGGACCTTTATGGATAATAATGATAAGGAGATAGTAGCCTACGATACCTTCATCAGTACAGAATCCATCAGCAGAACTCCAGCATACGTCGGCCTAACTCCTTGGCTCTATAAAGATGTCACTGATATCTATAAAGCTAAATATCCCAATGCGGGTGTGAAAACTGTTGTTTATTCTTTGGGATTACCAATTCATTTAACCACTATCACCGAATAATATAGTCAAAGCTTTTATTTTATACGATGTATCATGAGACTTATAAATTTTTTGGGAAGTCTTTTCCTATTCCTTTGCATGATGGGTTTTGTGGGCTGCAAGGAAGAGGAAGATATAATTGAAAAGCCATCTGCTAATAGTACTTTTATCCAAGGGAAAGCAACAACTTCCAGTGGAGAGCCCCTGCCAGGAGTTCTAGTAAGTATGTATTATTCTGAAGGACAATGGTTAGGTCCACAATTAAGTCGTAAAAAGGCAGAAGGCCGTACCGATCAACAAGGAAATTATCAGCTTTTCTTTGACTTAAAAGATGACGAACTCAAAGGGAATACAAACGGAGATCCTGTTCATCGTTCGTTTATGCTCATTGCGGATTTGAAGGAATTAGATAAAGACAGTTATCTGTTGCCTTCTGATTTCAAAATGGGAGAATCTTCAACAGAATTGCGCTTCTACTATTCTAACACCGATTTGCAGAAAGGGAAAACCTACAAACATAATTTTTATATTCCCAAAAAAAGATGGTTAGAATGTACGGTTACTAATCTGGTGCCATTAGGTAACGATGATAAATATGCTGTTAGCAATCAGCTAAAGTATGGAGGTGATAAATTTCCCGATAATATTTCGCACGGGAGTGAACTAGCCTTGTTTTATTATCCGATTAATTTGACGAATGAAAAAGAACAGACATTCCGGATTCCCGTTGCCTTGAATGAAACAAACCATATATCTCTGTCATGTCTGAAAGGTGGAAGCGGATCTTATGATCCAATCACAGATATTCAAAAGGTTTACATTTCAGAAAAGGAACCACAGTCATTATCGTTCAGCAATAATACACCGTCTGATGAATTCAAGTTCCGTTTAAAAAGCCTGTCTGACAATTTAGGACCATTTAATACAGCCTGTTATGAGATAACCGATTGGGAAGGTAAGAGTCTGTCTAATGTTCCTGAACGTCTTATTCAATATTACGATTCCATCGTTTGGTCTGCTAAAGGCTATCCGGATAATTTGCTCGTTTTTCGTAAGAAAGAGGGCAGTCATTATATCTTACAGAATAGATTGGAAACTATGTTCTTTCAGAAAACACCCCTATACACTTATCTTTTAGGTTATCGGGATGGCAGTATAGCACATATAGATTCGTTGCAAGTGAATATTAGTCCACGTGACTTTTTACGTTACAATTGGAATGATGCAGCCATCAAATATGATAAACCGGATTTTGAATGTAGTTGTGTCTTTTATAAAGATGTAGTATTCCATTATTACGTACCAACCGAAATGAATGGTCATCTATTCTCTAAGGTAAGTGTGGTACGGAAATCTGAAGAAAAAGACAACTCAGCCTATAATGAAAGATGCCGCAACATTCTGGTAGAATTGATGAATCATCACATGGGTAATCAGCAGTCTGTCGACTTAAATAAGATAGTAAATCGTTTTCATTGTTTACCAAAAGAAGCTGAAACAATGGCTTACTGGCAGTCGGATGCGACACAAGCCGTACTTGTAAAAGTCAAAGGAGAATCGAGTGATGAACTATATGTCCATGCTGAAAAAATAGATTAAAGGACCTATTAATTTTTAACTAAGTATTGTGTCAATCTACCTTCCCTAATTTGAATATTGAATTCTATATTCTCCCTTAATAAGTAAGCGTCTCCGCGATTCCATATTGTAGCTTATAAATCCTCGTTTTACCTTTGTTCCTAAATTTTTTGATAACTACTATGGAACAATCAGCATCGAATCGTTACGAATTAACCTGGAGCAGGTTTATAAAAGAACTTGAAACCAACCCAAAAACCACCTTGCGTGCCGTATGCAAATTACTGCATACAGATCCTAACCTAATGAGAAGATGGGCATCCAGACATGGCCGTTCTGTTTTTAAGGCCAAGGCAGAACACAGCATGAAGGAACTTGAGAATACATCTTCATCTGCTTTCGCTGTTTTGGTTCCAAAGGATAATCCATCCTGCCATAATGAATCTTCTCTTCTCGGTATCAGTATAACCTTCAACAGTGGTACCACCATAAACATTAAACAGGGAGATGCTGATAGTATTGTAAGACTTATCAGTCTGTATGAAAGAAAGGACGGTGGTTTATGTACTCTCTGACATCAGCAAATAAATATTACCTGTATCAGGGATTTATTCGCATGAACCTGGGCATAGACGGACTGTACCGACTGCTTCGTTCT
>JAHHQS010000019.1 GCA_020026285.1 Parabacteroides sp.
CTTACGCATAAGTTTTACTTTTATAAACTGTAAACTTTTTTACGTACAAGTCAAGCTGTTGACATTTATTATGAAAAATAATCTCTTTTATATGCAGCATTTTTGTGGTTTATTTCCTCTATACTATAAACAAGTTAATAGAACACTTAGTAATTAAAAGACGTATTATGAAAATGAATTTAAAAAAATGGATTGGTTTGGCAACTTTAGCTGTATGTTCAATGGGATTTCAATCTTGTTTGGATGATGATAATGAAATGAGTGTTGTGCTTCCAAATGCTTTGGTAACCGTTAAACCTACAAGTGAGAATTCGTTCTATTTGCAGTTGGATGATTCAACTACACTGCTTCCTACGAATCTTACTTCGTCTCCTTTTGGATCGAAAGAGGTTAGAGCTTTGACTAATTTCACAGAAGTGAATGAACCTAGTGATGGTTATACAAAGGCTGTGGTTATAAACTGGATTGATAGTATTCTGACAAAGAATATAGCTCCAGATTTAGGCCTGGATAATGATAGTGTTTATGGTAATGATCCTGTAGAAATAGTAGGTGATTGGGTAACAATTGCTGAAGATGGTTATCTGACATTACGTTTTAGAACTCCTAATTCAGAAATGGGAAAGAGACATTTTGTGAATTTGTTGTATTCAAACAATCCTGAAAAACCTTACGAAGTAGAATTCCGCCATAATGCTTTTGGAGATACTTATGGCAATATGAGAGATGGTTTGGTTGCCTTCCGATTGGATCAGCTGCCAGATACAAATGGTGAAATTGTAAAATTGAAATTAAAATGGAATTCCTATTCAGGAGAAAGAACAGCAGAGTTCCCATATTGTACTCGTAAATCAACTCCGGCAAAAGCTGCAATTTCAGCAGAAAGATGTTCGCTTAAGTTGAAATAATATTTACACTTTCTTCTTCTAAAATTAGAAGATGTTAAACAAGCCCAAGGACAGTTAGGTTCTTGGGCTTGTTTTCGTTTTATTAGCTCATTTCTGACTATCTTTGCAGAAAGAATTTAAGATATTATAAGATGAGATTCGATTACGATGTAATAGTAGTAGGTGCAGGTCATGCAGGTTGTGAAGCCGCTGCCGCTGCCGCCAATCTTGGATCAAGAACATTACTCATAACAATGGACATGAACAAGATTGCACAGATGAGTTGTAATCCGGCTGTAGGAGGAATAGCAAAAGGCCAGATTGTTCGAGAAATTGATGCAATGGGAGGCTTTATGGGAATTGTGTCGGATAGTACGGCAATTCAATTCAGAATGTTGAACCGAAGTAAAGGACCGGCAATGTGGAGCCCGAGAGCACAAAGTGATCGTGCTCGTTTTATAGAATGCTGGAGAAATATTCTAGAGAATACGCCTAATTTGTGGATGTGGCAGGATAGCGTAAACGAATTAATCATCGATAATGGACGCGTTTGTGGTGTCAAAACAAATATGGGAGTTGAGTTTCATGCAGGTGCCGTTGTGCTTACTAATGGAACTTTCTTAAATGGTTTGATGCATATTGGAAAAACTCAGATTCGTGGAGGTAGAATTTCTGAACCTGCTTCAACTGGTTTGACTGAGCAGTTGGTCTCTCTAGGGATCAAGTCTGATCGAATGAAAACAGGTACTCCTGTCCGTATAGATGTCAGAACTGTTCATATTGATGAAATGATGGAACAGAAGGGCGAAGATGATTTTCATAAGTTCTCATATATGGATACGGTTTCTCGTAAATTGAAACAGTTGAGTTGCTGGACTACTTTTACAAATGAACGTGTACATGAAATTCTTCGCGAAGGACTTCCTGATTCTCCTTTATACAACGGACAGATAAAAAGTATTGGCCCGCGTTATTGTCCAAGTATTGAAACAAAGATTGTAACATTTGCCGATAAATCACAGCATCAGTTATTCCTCGAACCTGAAGGAGAGAATACAAACGAGTATTATTTGAACGGATTTTCTTCTTCTCTACCCCTGGATGTTCAGCTTCGTGCCTTACAGGCAGTGCCTGCTTTCCGAGATGTTCAGATTTATCGTCCGGGTTATGCGATTGAATATGATTTCTTCGATCCGACTCAGCTCAATCATAATCTTGAAACAAAACAAATCAAGAATCTTTTCTTTGCCGGACAGATAAATGGTACCACTGGTTACGAGGAGGCCGGAGGTCAGGGATTAGTTGCGGGGATAAATGCCCATATAAATTGTCACGGAGGTAATCCTTTTGTATTAGGTCGTGATGAAGCATATATTGGCGTTTTAATCGATGACTTAGTGACAAAGGGTGTTGATGAACCTTACCGAATGTTTACTTCCCGTGCTGAATATAGAATCCTTCTACGTCAAGACGATGCTGATATGCGTCTGACAGAAAAATCTTATCAGTTAGGTTTGGCCAAGCAACATCGTTATGATCTTCTGAACGAAAAGAGAGAGGTCCGTGACAACTTGATTCATTTTTGCGAGAACTATTCTGTCAAGCCTCAGTATATAAATTCTGGCTTGGAAAAATTAGGAACTTCTCCCCTTGCACATGGCTGTAAACTTTTTGATCTGGTATTGCGTCCTCAATTGGATTTGAATAATCTTTCAGAATTGATACCAGCTTTGAAAGTGGAACTCGATAAAGTCCCTGAATCTCGTAAAGGTGAAATCATAGAAGCTGCCGAAATTTTGATCAAGTATAGCGGCTATATCAAGCGTGAGCAAATGATTGCCGACAAGATAAGCCGTCTTGAAAATATTCATATCAGAGGAAAATTTGATTATAATTCTATTTTGTCTATCTCAACTGAAGCTCGTCAGAAGCTTTGCCGAATAGATCCGGAAACTATTGCTCAGGCAAGTCGTATCCCGGGAATTTCTCCAAGTGATATTAATATCTTGTTGGTAATGCTGGGGCGTTGATTATAATGTTCCACGTGAAACATTACTTCATGTAGCGTGTGTAAAACGCTGGTTTACCGTATAAAAAGATACTATAGGATTAGATGAATAAAGAAATACTTGAACATATTAAATCAATCTTGGCAGTGGTGCCCGAGAAGCCTGGATGTTATCAGTACTTTGATGAAAAAGGTACGATTATCTATGTGGGTAAGGCTAAGAATCTGAAGCGGCGTGTCTCTTCGTATTTTAATAAACATCATGATAATAATAAAACCCGAGTCTTGGTAAAACAGATTCGGGATATTAAATATTTTGTGGTGGAGACTGAAGAAGATGCTTTACTGCTCGAGAATAATTTGATCAAGCAATATCATCCCAGATATAATGTCTTACTGAAGGATGATAAAACTTATCCATCTATTGTCGTGAAAAATGAATATTTCCCGCGTGTTTATCAAACTAGAAATATTGTTCGTGACGGCTCTCGTTATTATGGTCCCTATCCTTCCGTTTATACGGCAAAAGTAATGTTGCAGCTTGTGAAGGATCTTTATCCGATTCGTACATGCAAATGCCCTTTGACTCCTGAATCAATTCGAGAAGGCCGATATAAGGTTTGCCTCGAGTATCATATCAAAAGATGTAAAGGCCCTTGTGAAGGTTTGCAGAGTCTGGAAGAATACAATCAGAATATATCCGAAATAAAAGAAATTTTACGAGGAAATATTTCGCAAGTAAGTAAGCTCCTTTATGAACAGATGCAAAATCTGGCTGCAGATTTAAAGTTTGAAGAAGCTCAAAAAATTAAAGAAAAGTATGAAGCCATCGAAAACTATCGGGCAAAGTCTACAGTGGTCACTCCTATGCTTCATAATATCGATGTGTTTTCAATTACAGAAAATGATTCTTCTGCATATATCAATTATCTGCATATAGGAAATGGAGCCGTAGTGCAAGCTTATACTTTTGAGTATAAAAAACGACTGGCTGAAACTAAAGAGGAATTACTTGTTTTAGGTATTGTTGAAATGAGAAAACGATTTAATAGTCGTGCTCGTGAAATAATACTGCCTTTCCCCGTTGATATGGAACTGGCCGGTGTAACATTCTCCATCCCTCAACGTGGAGATAAAAAGAAACTTTTAGACCTTTCTATAATGAATGGAAAGCAGTATAAGGTTGATAAATTGAAACAGTCCGAAAAACTGAATCCAGAACAACGAACAACTCGTTTGTTGAAGGAAATACAGGACGCTTTGCATTTAAAAGAACTTCCGGCTCAAATAGAATGTTTTGATAATTCGAATATTTCAGGAACGGATGCTGTAGCTGGTTGTGTCGTTTTTAAGATGGGAAAACCATCTAAAAAGGATTATCGGAAATATAATATTAAAACGGTGGTCGGACCAGACGATTATGCTTCAATGAAAGAAGTGGTGCGCCGTCGTTATCAAAGAGCTATTGAAGAACAATTACCTTTGCCTAATCTGATCATAACAGACGGTGGAAAGGGACAAATGGAGGTGGTTCGTAGTGTTGTTGAAGATGAGTTGAATCTTGCAATACCTATTGCGGGTTTGGCTAAAGATAATCATCACCGTACGGCTGAATTGTTATTCGGATTTCCTCCTGAAGTTATAGGAATGAAATTAGATAGTCCTTTATTTCATTTACTGACTCGGATGCAGGATGAAGTTCATCGTTTTGCTATAACTTTTCATAAAGATAAGCGTAGTAAAGGACAGACTCGTTCGGAATTGGATACAATTAAGGGCGTTGGTGAAAAAACTAAGGTTGCTTTATTGCGGGAATTTAAGAGTGTAAAACGTATTCGTGAAGCTAATCTTGATGAAATAGCTCAAATAATTGGCCCTGCTAAAGCAAAACTGGTGAAAGAAGGATTGAATCAAGAAATATAAAATAAGATTATAAAAGATGAGAACAGTTATTCAACGTGTACAACACGCTTCTGTCACGATCGATGGCAATTTAAAGTCGAAGATTGAAAAAGGAATGTTGATTCTTGTTGGCATTGAAGACAGAGATACCAAGGATGATATTGAATGGTTGGCAAAGAAAATTTGTAATTTGCGTATATTTGACGATGAAAACGGGGTTATGAATCGTTCTATAAAAGATATTGATGGCGAAATCTTGGTCGTTAGTCAGTTTACATTACATGCTTCAACAAAGAAGGGAAATCGCCCTTCATATATCAAAGCTTCTCGCCCTGAATTCGCTGTTCCTATGTATGAATCCTTTTGTGCTGAAGTTAGTGCTCTGTTAGGGAAAGAAGTACAGACAGGAACTTTTGGCGCTGATATGAAAGTGAATCTTTTAAATGATGGACCGGTTACTATTTTGATCGATTCTCAAAATAAAGAATAAATATGGAACAGGAAGTTACATTACGTGAAGCTCAGAAACGAGTAGACGATTGGATTAAGACATATGGGGTTCGTTATTTTAATGAACTTACTAATATGGCTATTTTGACGGAGGAAGTCGGAGAAGTCGCTCGTTTGATTTCCAGAATTTATGGGGAGCAATCTTTCAAGGAAAGTGATAAAAAGAAAGATCTAGGCGATGAAATGGCCGATGTTTTATGGGTGTTGATCTGTCTGGCTAATCAGACTGGAATCGATTTGACTGAGGCTTTTGAAAAGAACTTGCTGAAAAAAACAGATAGAGATAAAGAAAGACATATAAACAATCAAAAATTATAAATATGGAACATACTCACGATTGCCATAATGGTTGTGAACATGATCATGAAATTGAAAGATCAGAAGAATTCGCAAAGGTAAATAATGATAAATATCATGAAGCTTTTGCTAAATATGATGCTGTAGGAACGAATGATGAAGTTTCTGCTTTGGTTGCTTCTATTATTGATAAGAATGCCAAAGCTAACTTTACTCCTGAAATATTAAAGAAAATTCACGGTTTCATCGATCTTACTTCTCTTACTTCTTTGGATTCAAAAGAAACTATTTGGAAGATGGTCGATTCTGTAAATGATTTTGAAGGTTCTCGTCCGGATGTTCCTAATGTGGCAGCAATTTGTGTTTATCCTTTATTTGTGGAAACAGTAAAGCAGGCTTTGACAGCTCAGGATGTGAAAATTGCTGCAGTAGCAGGAGGATTTCCTGCTTCTCAGACTTTCTCTGAAATTAAAGTCGCTGAAACGGCCATGTGTGTTATGGAAGGAGCTGATGAAATTGATACCGTTATTAACGTTGGCTATTTCCTGGAAGAGGATTATGAAAATTTGTGTGATGAATTAGCCGAGATAAAAGATAGTTGTCGTGAATCCACATTTAAAGTTATTCTTGAAACAGGGGCTTTGGCTACTACAGAAAATATTCGTAAGGCTTCTATTCTTGCGTTATATTCTGGAGCTGACTTTATCAAGACTTCAACTGGAAAAGGATATCCAGGAGCGTCACTTGAGGCTGTCTATGTAATGTGTCAGGTTGTTCGTCAATATAACGAATTAACCGGAAAAAAAGTTGGAATTAAAGTGGCTGGAGGTATCCGTACAGCAGAACAGGCTGTAAATTATTATACCATTGTAAAAGAAGTTTTAGGCGAAGAATGGTTGGTTAAAGATTTGTTCCGTATCGGAGCAAGTAGCTTGGTTGGTGATATCGAACATCGTTTGGGATTATAATGGAATAGGATATTCCTATAAAAGAAGAAGGCTCAATCTTTCGTCGTTTAAGAGAAAAAGATTGGGTCTTCTTTATGATAAATAAATCTTCAGAAAAAGTTTATTTTTTTCTTGTAATAATATATTCTGCTAATGCTTTAAGAGAGTCTTTTGCCGGTGAATCCGGTATTTCTTTGATTGCTTCAATCGCTTTTTCATAATATTCATGCATTCTTGATTCTGCATATTCAATGCCTCCATTTGCTTTTGCAAAAGAGATCAATTCGTCAATATGATTATCAGAGAAATCTTTTCTCAGTATTATTTGAAGAAGACGATCGGCTTCTGCCCCGCCCTGCTTTAGCGCATGTAATAAAGGTAACGTTACCTTGCCTTCACGAATATCATTCCCTGTCGGTTTCCCTATATTCAGTTCGTGAAAGTAATCAAATATATCGTCTTTGATTTGGAACGCATATCCTATATTTTCTCCAAACTTCTGTAATTGTTGTATCGTTTCTTCATTCGCATTCGCTGAAATTGCTCCGATGGTTGTGCACGCAGCAAGTAAAGTTGCAGTCTTCTTATAGATTACTTGCAAATAACAAGCTTCGTCAACAATACTTTCATCAGCATTTTCCATCTGCTTGATTTCACCTTCGGATAGATCTTTTCCTAACTTTGAAACAATACTGATAATTCTTAAATTTCCAGTCTGTATGGAACGAATCAATGCTGCAGACAAGACATAATCCCCTACCAATACAGCTAGTCTGTTATCGAAGATAGCATTTAATGATGGAACGCCACGTCGTTGTTTGGTCTCATCAATAACGTCATCATGGATTAGAGTGGCTGTATGCAGAAGCTCTAAAAATACAGCCGAATTGACCGTACTTTCTGATATGTTTCCGCAGGCTTTCGCTGCTAGTAATACTAATAGCGGACGAACATGTTTCCCTGTTGCTTTTAGAATACATTCTATAGCTGATTCTAAGCTGTGAGTATTACTCTTTAATGACGATTCAAATTCTTCATTAAAGCGCGCAAACTCTGTAGCAACCGGACTCTCTATAAAATCTCTCTCTGTCATATTTATATAAATGCTACGCAAAAATAGCAAAAACTATCGAGTAAGTTACTTTTTTTGTAAATTTACCGAGTTTAGAAACAACAAAAAACTGTTATCTCTCATGAAGCTATTCCTTATTGATGCGTATGCATTGATTTATCGTTCGTATTACGCTTTTATTAAGAATCCTCGTATTAATTCAAAGGGAATAAATACGTCTGCTGTTTTTGGCTTTATCAACTCTTTGGAAGATGTTGTGAAACGTGAACAGCCAACTCATATTGCAGTAGCATTTGATCCGAAAGGTCCGACTTTTCGGCATGAAGCTTATGAGCAATATAAAGCTCAGCGAGAAGAAACACCTGAAGTGATTCGTTATTCTGTGCCTGTTATAAAAGATGTCATTAAAGCCTATAATATACCAATTCTGGAGGTCCCTCGTTATGAAGCGGACGATGTTATAGGAACTGTAGCGAAACAGGCTGCAAAGCAAGGATTCGATGTGTTTATGATGACACCTGATAAAGATTATGGTCAGTTGGTCGAAGATCATATCTTTATGTATCGTCCTAAGTTTGGGGGTGACTACGAAGTCCTGGGTGTTCAGGAAGTTTTGGATAAATATCATTTGCAATCCACTTCACAAGTAATCGATTTGCTTGGTCTGATGGGTGATACTGCTGATAATATTCCTGGTTGTCCCGGAGTTGGAGAAAAGACAGCTCAAAAGTTATTGGCTCAGTTTGGATCGATTGAGAATCTTTTGGATAATACTTCTCAATTGAAAGGTGCTCAGAAAAAGAAAGTAGAAGAAAATATCGATCAGATACGCTTTTCTAAATTTCTTGCAACGATTAAGACTGATGTCCCGATAGAGTTCGACGCAGATTCTTGTAAGCGTGTAGATCCAGATGAAGATCGTCTGATTGAACTTTTTACAGATCTGGAATTTAAAACATTTATAGATCGTTTGAAAGGAGAAACTCCTGTAGCATCCAGGAAACAAGACTCTTCTTCTACCCTACAGCTGGATCTTTTTGCTTCGGAAGCGTCAACTGAATCTGTGTCTTCTGCATTGTCTGATTTGACAACAACGTCACATACATATTATTTGGCAGAAACGGAAGAAAAACAGCTGGAACTGGCCAGACTTTTAGAAGCACAGAAATCTTTTACGTTTGATACGGAAACGGACGGGTTAGATCCTCTTCTAGCTGGTCTGGTTGGAATGTCTTTTGCTATAAAAGAACATCAAGCCTGGTATGTACCTGTTCCGGCCGACCGGGAAAAAGCCGCTGAAATTGTTCTTCGTTTTGCTTCTGCTCTGCAAAATCCGAATATTCAAAAGGTGGGACAAAATATCAAATTTGATATTCTTGTATTGCGTAAATATGGCATACGTGTAGCTGGTCCGTTATTTGATACGATGTTAGCTCATTATCTTTTAAATCCGGAATTGCGCCATGGTATGGATTATCTAGCTGATACTTATTTGAAATATAAAACAGTTCCAATTGAAAATCTGATTGGCCCCAAAGGGAAAAATCAAGCTTCTATGCGATCTGTTCCTGTTGATCAGATTAAAGATTATGCAGCTGAAGATGCTGATGTGACATTGATGTTGAAGAATTATTTTGAGCCTATTTTAAAGAAGGAAGGCTTGGACTCTTTATTCTTCGAAATGGAAATGCCGTTAGTTTATGTGCTTGCGGAAATGGAAGCCACAGGTGTAAAATTGGATACTGAAGCATTAAAACAATCTTCTGATATTTTAACTGCTCAGCTACTTCAGCTGGAGAAAGAAATACATGAAATGGCCGGTTTGGAATTCAATATTAATTCAACAAAACAGGTTGGTGAAGTTCTGTTTGATAAATTAAAATTGGATGAAAAGGCTAAGAAAACAAAAACTGGAAGTTATAGTACCAGTGAAGATGTTCTGGAAAAGTTGAAAAATAAGCATCCGATTGTTGGAAAATTATTGGAATATAGAAGTCTCAAAAAATTATTGAGTACTTACATAAATGCACTACCCGAATTAATCAATCCTGAAACAGGAAAGATTCATACTTCGTATAATCAGGCGGTGACAGCAACTGGACGTTTGAGTTCGACGAATCCGAATCTTCAGAATATTCCGGTAAGGGATGAATTAGGACGAGAGATTAGAAAAGCATTTATTCCGGATAATGATGATTGTATTTTCTTCTCTGCCGATTATTCTCAAATAGAACTTCGATTAATGGCTCATTTGAGCGGGGATCCACATATGGTTTCTGCTTTCTGTAGTGGAAAAGATATTCATGCTGCAACTGCTGCCAAGATTTATGGTGTCCCTGTTGAAGAAGTAACGAGTGATATGAGAAGAAAAGCTAAGACTGCAAACTTTGGAATTATTTATGGCATTTCGGTTTTTGGTTTGGCAGAAAGATTAAATATTCCACGTTCGGAAGCAAAAGAACTAATAGATGGTTATTTTCAAACATATCCTTGTGTTCGAGAATATATGGATGAAAGTATTCGTTTGGCAAAAGAGAAAGGTTATGTTGAAACATTCTTCAAACGGAAACGATTCTTACCTGACATTAATTCTCATAATGCAATTGTTCGTGGTTATGCAGAACGAAATGCAATCAATGCTCCTATCCAGGGAAGTGCTGCTGATATTATAAAATTGGCCATGATTCATGTCCATCAGAAATTCGAGGCCGAACATTTAAAGAGTCGAATGATTCTACAGGTCCATGATGAATTGAATTTTAATGTCTATAAAGATGAATTGGAGCGTGTAAAAGAAATTGTTCTTGATTCGATGGAAAATGTGATTCAATTAAAAGTTCCATTAATTGCTGATTGCGGTGAAGGTCAAAATTGGTTGGAAGCTCATTAATGTTAGATTTGTATAAATTTGATATTAATAGTTAAAATATCCTTTGATTAACCCCTTTAAAATTTCGATATTTCGACCTGTAATGTAGATCATCTCAAAATATTCGAGTTTTAGAGGGGTTAATTTATTGAAAAATACAGTTAAATCATTGAATCACATTGAATTATTTCGAATATTTATTGTTCGGGATTTTTTATGTTTGGTGTGAAGTTTTGGATATCTATTCCAGAAATTTAATATTGTTCCAGATTTTCTTAATTCACATTAAATTTCCACCCGAAAATCATTTCTTATCGAACATAGGTGGATGATATAAAATAGAATATTTAAGAAAAGATGAATACTTCTGGATTTTGTTCTCTATTGAATAATATATTTTGATACATACCTTATAAAACAATTAAAGGCTGTCTCACGACAACCCCTAACCAAACTTTGTTAACCTTAAATCTAATACTATTATGAAAAAACCACGATGCAAATATATAGCATAAGTGTATTTTTGTCAAGGCTTTTCCATATAAATAATGTTAATTATCTCATTTTTGATAATTTTTGACGAAATATTCATAAACGACTTTCGATATGTCAGCAATGATTTTAGCATTTCCCTTATCACTTTCACGTGAGTTCATGATAAAGACTGCAATGGTATAATACTGGCCATTAGGCAATACAACAAATCCCATATCATTGTCAGCTATTTTATATCCATATTCGTTTCTTTTTGTGCTACTAGCAATGTGAGCTAACAGAACATTCTTAGGTAAACCGGCTTTTAACTTATTATTGCCTGCTTTTGAATCAACCATAGTTCTCTGGAGAAATGTTTTTTGTCCTTTAGAACAAACTGGCTGTTGCAGGAATGTTTCTAAAAGTAAAGTTGCAGCAGATGGTTTGGACCAATTCAGCATGATGTTCTCTGGATTCTTTAATATGTTCGCTTCAGTCTGAGTGATAGAGATATCTTTGATTCCTAAATCATGAACATATTTTTCCACCTTTTCAGGCCCTCCAATGTAATCGAACAGAATATCTGAAGCATTGTTGTCACCGTCGAGCAAAGAGTATTTTATAATGTCTCTAATAGTGATTATAAAGTTTCCGTTAGGATTGTTATCTCTCATCGGACTATGAGTCCCTTTAAATAATTGAGATTTTTTGATTGTTAATTCTTCATTAAGAGTCTTATCCTGCTTGTTTATATAATCTGTAACAGCTAATGCTTGATGAAACTGTATAGAGTTGGCTAGAGGAAAGCGATAGATGTTATTGACAGTAACGAGTTCCTTGCCATTGAAAATGACTGCAACACCCACTGTTGCTGCTTTACCTGAAATGGTTTGTTTTAATTGTTCACCTAAATTGTTAGTCTGAGCAAGTCCCAGTATCGAAATCAAACTAAAACAAAGGGATAAGAATAGTTGTTTGTTCATTCTTTCCATGATATTACCAATTAAGTTTTTAGAAATAAAAAAAACTCCAAGTAAACAAACTGTTCACTTGGAGTTTAGTGCGGCTGAAGGGACTCGAACCCCCACGCCGTGAAGCATCAGATCCTAAGTCTGACGTGGCTACCAATTACACCACAGCCGCTCTTGAAATCGGTTACAAAGGTAATGCTTTTTTTTATACTGACAAATTTTTGGTGAAAAAAATGAATGCTTTTATTCTTTTTTCTCAATTTTGTCTTGTAAGTATTGAATCGCGTGTTCAATTATTGTGTCAATTCCTCGTTCCAAATCTTCTTTACTGATCTCAATGTGTATATCCGGATCAATACCAAATTCTGTAAATTCCTTATTTGCATTAAGCATCGGGCACGCAGAAAAACGAACAGACCAGCCATTGGGGAGTTCAGAAGAAAAAGGGAATCCACTTCCTCCACCTGTTCTATCTCCCATTATAGTTACGTGAGGGAATAATTTCATAGTCTGTACAAAATCATTTGCAGCACTAAAACAATGGCGATTGGTTAATACAACAACAGGCCTTAACCATTTGATTCCTTGAGAAGGTTCCATATAAATTGGGTGAGGATCGGAGAAATCATCATGCCCTTTTCCTGTTTTGTGCTGAATATATCCTGTCAGTACTTTCTCTTTTGTAAAGCGAGATGCCAAACGTTCCGAATATGTCAAAGAACCGCCTCCATTATCTCGGATATCGATAATTAAAGCATTACATTCTTTAAAGTGAAACATGATGTAATCGAGATTTGTTTCACCAAAGCCGCTTGAAAAGCTTGGACAGCGAATATAACCAATCCTTTCGTCTCTGGTTTTTCTGTATTTTAATCCGGCTGCAATTTTATAATCCTTTCCTAGATAAAGTTCGTTTAAGTCATCATAGAAATTAGGTGGATAATCTGTATACCAATCCCAATAACGGGCTATATTGAAGCTGGAATAAAGATTGGTATGTCCGTCTTTTAACTCAGCGAGCATATTCCCCATTAGGTCAAATAAAGCATATTGATTCATGGTGTCAGAAACTTGAACTGAATAGCGATCGTATACATCGTCCCAATCAACATCTTTATATTTGAAAAAACAATAGTTCTCATCAAGAATTCTCCATAAGGATTCAAAATTCTCACGAGGACTCGTCGTATATTCATCCGTCTTCTGACAGCTTATCAGAAAGAATGAACAGATTAATGAAAAGATTAGTAATATTTTTTTCATATCAATAATATGCGCTGCGTTTTGATTTTTTGTATACTTTCCGTCCACTTGTGACTGTAATTTCTTTTACTAAGCCAATAACAAATGAATGAGAGATTAGATGACTTTTGATGCCATTTACATTTAAATGATACAGATTATTTAGATATCCAGCTCTGATGGTAAAACGTCCTACAGGAAAATCCATTGTCAGATAATTCTTCATGCATTGTTTATTATGAAAAGAGGTAAAAGGAAAGATTCCTGAAGTATTTCCCTGATTAAATATTTCATAATAAGATTGACCATAGTGTGGAGAAAATAAAACTCCCATAAAAGGAACTTCGAACTGATAACGGACTGTTAAAGGATAATTGCGGATAAGGAAGTCATAAATGGCAATGCCCGAAAAATTTAAATCTAAGTCCAGTTTCCCTGATGCCGGATTATTACTGACCCTTGTTCCGTAGATAAAACCTCCCATGGCGTGAAGAGATGCTCCACCCAATAACTTTAAATTCTTAATTGGATTAAATCGATAATGGTAACCTAAAGAATAATCAATCAATCCGCTGAAGATACAACTGGTCCCGGCTCCATTTTCTGTAGAAGCAAAGTTTACATTGAAAATCTGTTGGCGGGAAATTTTGTGATTAGCCAATTTAGTGATTTTCATACGTTCGTTCAACACTTGTAATCCCCATCCTTTATAAGGAATACGGCTGCTGGGAGTAATATATGTATCTAATATATTATATCCGCCTACTCCAATCAGTGTAGCTGCATTTATTGGATATTGAACGTCTTCATCTTGTGCTACTGCTGTTAACGATATCGTTAACAGCAGTAGAGCTGATATGAGTTTTTTTGTCATTAATCTTTAAATAATTGCATTTGTTCTGCATCTTCATCCTGTTGTTCGTTTTCTTTCTCAGAAGATTGATCCTCTTCTGTCGTATCTTTTTGTTCGAGGAAACGAACAGGTTCCAATTCATTAATTGTTTCAATATTATATGTCGTGATACGCTTACCTTTGGCCTTGAAACTTCTTGTTGAAACAAATTCATCTGTATCAATAGTTAATGCTTCTCTGTGACTGTCTACTCCGCCAAAGACAACTTCTATTCTTGAATAGTGTTCGTCTGTGAGTAGATAGAATGTGTTTTTAGGATTTTCTCCTAAAAGGTTCCTGCGGTTCCCGGCTTCCAGGAAGAAACGTTTTACATACGGATATTTCTGGTCAGCATCATAATAGGCAGCCGTCCATATTTTGTTTGGCTGGAATTTCTCGATAACAAGAATATCATTCTCGTAATGATTGCTTAAATCGAAATTTGTTGTGTAAAATTCGCCATTGCGGCGGATGACAAGAATTTGATCTTCGCTTTGGAATTCTCCCAGTTCCTCTCCTCTTCCATCATAATTCAGACGTAGAACATCTCTGTCGAACCAGACCATTCGACCTCCCAATGTTGAACTTCCTCTTTGTTTTAATACAATTTTATGAATTTCAGCTTTGGTTAAAGTATTACCAATCGAACCTCTACCCTTGATATTGATTGTACTAAAGTCTTTTTCGAACATCAATATCTTTTGGCGAAGTTTTGGCTTTAATATGACTTTTACGGTTTCTGCTTCTCCATTTGCATTTGCACTGAAATAAAGAACGCGTGAACCTTCTGTTCCTTTTGTTAAATCATATTCACGGTCACGGGTAATTCCTCCTACAGCAAAACGCTTGATGTAGTTCACTCCCACTTTCCCATCACGATAAATAACATTGTAAATCGTTCTGCTGTCGTTTCTGTTAAATACATTCAGATAAATAATGTCTTTTCCGACAAACATTTTCTCTGATATTTTGACAATCTTATAGATTCCGGAACGGTAGAATATGATGATATCATCAATATCTGAACAGTTACAGACAAATTCATCTTTCTTCAAAGAGGTTCCGATAAATCCATCTGCACGATTGATATATAATTTCTCGTTAGCCTCAGCAACTTTTGTAGCTTCAATTGTATCAAAATTGCGGATTTCGGTCATTCGTGGGTAACGCTTGCCATATTTCTCCTTCAACATTAGGAACCATTGGATGGTATAATCAACAATATGAGCCAGGTTGTAGTTGATCTTTTCTATATCCGCTTGAATCTGTAGAATCAGCTCTTCAGACTTTTTAGTATTGAATTTCAAAATACGAGCCATTTTGATTTCCATCAGACGAAGAATGTCTTCTCGTGTCACTTCCCTGATGAATTTTGGCTTGAATGGTTCCAGTCGGCTGTCTACATGAGCAATGGCTATGTCCATTGACGATGCTTGCTCAAATTCCTTATCCTTATAAATACGTTCTTCAATAAAAATCTTTTCTAAAGAGGCAAAGAACAGATTCTCTTCTAACTCTCCTTTCTCTATTTCCAGTTCTTTTTGTAAAAGAGATAAAGTATTCTTTGTAGAATGAATTAAAACTTCACTAACAGTAAGGAAATGAGGCTTATCGTCTTTAATTACACAACAGTTCGGAGATACACTGATTTCACAGTCTGTAAATGCGTATAAGGCATCAATGGTCTTGTCCGAAGAAACACCAGGAGCCAGATGGACGAGTATTTCAACATTCTTTGCTGTATTATCATCTACCTTCTTGATTTTGATCTTACCTTTTTCATTTGCCTTCAAAATGGATTCAATGACAGATGAAGTTGTTCTTCCGTAAGGAATTTCGGAGATGACCAGTGTTTTGTTATCCTGTTTACTGATTTTTGCACGAATCTTGACCGAACCTCCTCGTTCGCCATCATTGTATTTGGTTACATCAATATAACCTCCAGTCTGGAAATCTGGATATAATTCGAATTTCTCCCCTTTCAAGTACGAAATAGAAGCATCAATCAGTTCGTTGAAGTTGTGAGGAAGAATTTTTGACGAAAGACCTACAGCGATACCTTCAACACCTTGTGCAAGCAGCAGTGGAAACTTGACAGGAAGAGTCACCGGCTCACGATTTCGTCCGTCGTACGAAGCTTGCCATAATGTAGTTTTAGGGTTGAAAACTGTTTCCAACGCAAATTTTGAAAGACGGGCTTCTATATAACGCGGTGCAGCAGCACTATCTCCAGTCAGAATATTACCCCAGTTTCCCTGGCAGTCGATTAATAAATCTTTTTGTCCTAATTGAACCAAAGCATCTCCGATAGATGCATCTCCATGAGGGTGAAATTGCATTGTATGACCAACAATATTGGCTACTTTGTTATATCTACCATCATCCAGACGTTTCATTGAATGAAGGATTCGTCGTTGTACCGGTTTCAAACCGTCGTTGATATGAGGTACGGCACGTTCCAGAATTACATAAGAAGCGTAATCCAGGAACCAGCTTTGATACATTCCGGATAAATGATGGGTAATTCGGTCTGATGTTTTTTCAGGGATTTTTTGTTCGGAATGTTCCGTTACTTCCCCTTGATTCTTTACATCATTATTACCTTGGTTTGTTGTATTGTTGTCTGTTGAATTATTATCAGATGTGATGTTATCGTCTATATCTTCAGGCTTCATATTTAGATGGTCTTTCTTTCAAAAATTCCCAATTAAACTAATAGGTTTCAAATATACAAAAATATTCAGGTCTTTTCTTTATATTTGAACATCAAATGTAATTTTTATGATACAGCTAAGAAGAATAACTCAGATTGATGATCCGGCATTGGATCAGTTGGTAGACTTGTACATTCTTTCTTTTCCTGAAGAAGAAAGACGAAATCTTTCTCAATTGAATAAGATGATCCAGTCAGTTCCTAACATGTTTTTTAATGCAGTAGAAATGGACGGGGAATTGTGTGGTTTAGCTGTCTATTGGGATTTTGATGAATTTTATTATTTAGAGCATCTGGCCGTATTTCCTGAAAAGAGAAATCATAAACTAGGAGGACAAGTTCTGAATTATTGGAGAGAAAATTTAACCAAGATGAGAATTTTAGAAGTGGAACCTGCTGAGGATGAATTAACCACTCGTCGAGTTAAATTCTATCAGAGAAATGGCTATCAGATCCTTGATAAAGATTATGTACAATTGTCTTATTGTAAAGACGAAGGTGTTGCTCCTCTTTGGATTATGGCTTCTGAAGAAAGCGAACAGTTACCTCGTTTTGTTCAGACTATCAAAGATAAGGCTTATCGTGAGCCTTTAAAGTTCTTATAATATATGAATACTTGCTTTTCGTGGGGTATGGTTTATCAGGGAACAGGATCGTATCCGCTTCCGCCCCACGGGTGGCAACGTAATATACGTTTAATAGCCAGATATAAACCTTTTATCGGGCCATGTTTTTTTAGAGCCTGTACAGCGTATTCTGAACAAGTTGGAGTAAAGCGACAAGATGGCGGGGTAAGTGGAGAAATACAGTACTTGTAGAAATAGATAGGGATGAGCAATAGCTTGACAAAGAAATTTCTCATTGTATTTTCTCGCTTAATATACGGATAGCTTTGGTCATACTTTTTTCCATATCCTTAAAGGGCAGAATTTCCTTGTCCAGATAAAGGAAACCTATAAGCAAATGCTTGTTCTTGTCTTTAAGCAGTTCGAAAAGATCGTATTTACGTACACGATAACTTTCACGAACCAGACGTTTTACTGCATTTCTGTGTACCGCTCTTTTAAAGCGTTTTTTCGAAACACTGATTAAAATGGAAACAGGTACACTTCCCTCCTCTTCTATTACCTGATATATCACCCTTAAAGGGTATGCAATAAAAGACTGACCTTTAGAAAACAAGATATCAATGTCTTGTTTTTTGCATAAACGTTCAGCTTTCGAAAAAGTGTACCTGTTAACAGTCATTTTTATTTCTTTCCTGATTCTTTCTTCAGATATAATTCCAAAGCTGCAGTCATTGACGGAGCTTCAGGGGTTGGAGCTTCAACATCCAGGCGTAATCCTGCTTCTTTTACAGCTTTTGCTGTGCTTGGACCGAAACATCCAATGCGGATATCCTGTTGATCGAAGTTTGGGAAATTCTTTAATAAAGAAGAAATTCCAGAAGGACTAAAGAATACAAGCATATCATAATCGAACTTTTCACCTTCTTTGAAGTCGTTACTTACTGTACGATACATAACAGCTTCAGTAAAATCGATTTTTTTAGCTTCTAATTGTATTTTTAAATCATCTTTATGTACATCTGATACCGGGATTAGATATTTCTCTTTTGCATGTTTGCTGATAATAGTAATTAAATCATCTATTTTACCAGTTGCGCCAAAGAATATCTTACGTTTACGGTATACAATGTATTTCTGTAGGTATACTGCGATTGATTCTGACATACAGAAATATTTCATTGTTTCTGGAATTGTTATTCTCAGCTCTTCACATAATTTAAAGAAATGGTCAATACCTGTACGTGCTGTAAAAACTACTGCAGAATAATCTAAAATAGAAATTTTCTGCTGCCTAAATTCTTTTGAAGTCAACGATTCAACCTTGATAAAAGGACGAAAATCAATTTCGACTCCATATTTTTCTGCTAGATCAAAGTAGGGCGACTTTTCTGAAGCAGGTTTAGGCTGTGATACTAAAAGTTTCTTGATATTCAATGCCATAAAGCACTTTTCTCGATAAAGTTATACAAATAAACAAAACCCTTTAATAAAATTATAAGGGGTAAAATTTCATGGCTGCAAAGGTACAAACTTAAATAGAATAAATCGAATTTTTTTATGTGAAATAAACGCGTAGTCTTGTAAATTATTGCTAAACGGAAAGCTAAATAGAATAAAATCATGATTCCAATAGCTAAAAAGTGATAATTATCAAGAAAAGTGATACATATGGCTGGTATGTAAAGTGTGATTCCCCAAATACCTGTCAAGGCATTATAGGTTATAATCCACTGCTTGTAGAAGTTTTGGCTGGCAAAAATATATATTAGTATATAATAGATGATACGTCTTAAAAGATAAAACCCAAAAATAACGATAAATGTCATGGCTAGTGACATAAACAGTTTTTTCTGGGTGATATTGTTTAAATAACCTCGATAATATGCTTCCTGTGTAAAGATCAGGGATGTAAGAAGCATGGATTGGAATACCATGAAAAAGTTAAATGACTTTTTATTGTACAACGACAATTCCGAGTTCTTGTTTTTTCCGACAGAGATGTAGCGAAACATCTTGACGAAAGACTTTACATGGATTCGGGAGTTGATGGCAAAGAGCAGAAATAAGATGAAAATGACGGTGAACCAAACATCCGCCATTAACTGTCCGCTCCATAATCGTATACCTACATAACCTTCAAACATCTTATTTCTTTAGTTCTTTTTTCGGCTACAAAGGTACGTTTTCCATTTATACCCCGAAAGAAATACCCATTCTTTTGCCTTGAATTATCAGATCGTGTTCAGGTGTCACCAGTTTTAATCGACCGGCAACTTCACTTAATGGAATTGAATCGATCTTTCCGTCTTTTACGCAGACCATTCTTCCGAATTGTTTGTTAACAATCAGTTCGGTTGCATAACCTCCCAGGCGGGTTGCAAGATTTCTGTCGTAAGGAGAGGGATTCCCTCCTCGTTGAATATAGCCTAATACGGTTTTACGGGTTTCAAATCCTGTAGCCTCTTCGATTTCTTTTGTCAAGAAGTCTGTAGCTTTTACTTTATTAGGTAGTTTTACTCCTTCTGCAACCACCACGATAGAATGTGGTTTCCCTTTTTGGGCACGATTCAGGATAGCTTGGTTTACGACCTCCGGATTAAATCCAAGTTCAGGTAGAATAATGACATCTGCTCCACCGGCCATTCCAGCATACAAGGCAATCCAGCCGGCCTTGTGCCCCATCACCTCGACAAGCATCACTCGTTTGTGCGAACTAGCAGTCGAATGCAGACGGTCAATGGCTTCTGTGGCTATATTTACTGCTGTATCGAAGCCGAAAGTCATTTCTGTTCCCCAGATATCATTATCAATCGTTTTAGGAAGACCAATTACGTTAATACCATGTTGCGAAAGAAGATTGGTTGTCTTCTGTGTTCCGTTTCCACCGATACATACCAGGCAGTCCAGACCAAGCTCTTGATAAGCTTCGTGGATACATTTTGACTTTTCTACGTCGACTGAAGTCAACAATTCCCGGAAACCTTTTTCTCTGGCAGTACCAAGAATCGTTCCTCCAAGATTCAATATTCCTGAAAGCCTTTGTTCGTTGAGTTCTTCGATATCTCTGTTTAACAGACCGGAGAAACCTCCGTGAATACCTACAACTTCCATGCCATAACAGGTTATGGCCGTTTTCCCAATGCCACGAATAGTTGCATTGATACCCGGGCAGTCGCCCCCTGAAGTAAGAATACCGATTTTCATTGATTTTATATAAATTTCTTGAGGCAAAGATAGAAATAAAAGGAGAATAATTATCTTTGCTTCTTAAGAAAAGCAATTGAATGTGGACTTTCTAACAAATTTAATATATCAGTACTTTCGTCCAAGACAAAAGTCTTTGTCTCGTTATCGTAATGACGCAGGATATATACAGGAACAACAATTAAGCCACTTGTTAAAAAAGGCGCAAAATACAGATTGGGGTAAAAAGTATGATTTCCGTCATGTCAGACGATACGATGAGTTTAGGAATCTATTCCCGGTTCAGGCATATGATGATATCAAACAGGATATCCAGCGTATGTTGAGGGGGGAACGGAATGTGTTATGGCCTGGAATGACACGCTGGTTCGCGAAGAGTAGCGGAACAACCAGTGATAAAAGTAAGTTTTTGCCGGTTACTTCCGATATCTTGAAAAGCAGTCATTATCAGGGAGGATTTGATGTGGTGTGTCTTTACCTGCGTAATAATCCTTCCAGCCAGTTCTTCCGTCGTAAAGGCCTTATTCTAGGAGGCAGTCATAGCCCTTCCGAAGTGAATACTCAGATTCATTGTGGTGATTTATCGGCTGTCCTTCTTCAGAACCTTAATCCTCTTGTGAATTTGGTACGTGTCCCGAAGAAAGAAATCATTCTGATGGATGAATGGGAAAGTAAAATCAAAGCAATTGTAGATAGTACCTGGAATGAAGATGTAAACAGTTTGTCTGGAGTACCTTCTTGGATGCTTACTTTGATTGAAGCTGTTCTGAAAAAGTGTAATAAGCAGTATCTGACAGATGTATGGCCGAATCTGGAAGTATTCTTCCATGGCGGAATCAGTTTTGAGCCTTATCGTGAGCATTATAAAGAATTAATTCCTTCGGACAAGATGCATTATATGGAGACATACAATGCTTCTGAGGGTTTCTTTGGCATACAGAATGATCCAAGTGATCCTTCGCTCCTGCTGATGCTCGATTATGGCATTTTTTACGAGTTTATTCCGATGAGTGAATTGGATTCTGATAATCCTACAGTAATACCTTTGTCGGAAGTCGAACTAAATAAGAACTATGCTATGGTAATAACCACCGCCGGTGGTTTATGGCGTTATCTCATAGGCGACACTGTTCGCTTTACATCGTTGAGCCCTTATAAATTTGTTATTACCGGGCGGACCAAACATTTTATTAATGCTTTTGGAGAAGAATTGATGGTTAATAATACTGATAAGGCCATTAAGGAAGCTTCTTTGCAAATGAATGCTTTAGTAAAGGAATATACGGTAGCTCCTTTATTTCTCTTGGATAAGGCCAAAGGTCGTCATCAATGGCTGATTGAATTTGAAAAGGCTCCGGCATCAATAGAACAGTTTGCCCGTCTTTTGGATGATATGTTGAAGAATGTCAATTCCGATTATGAGGCCAAACGATATAAGGAAATCTCTTTGCAGCAGTTGGAGGTGATACCGGTTCAGGAAGGTTGTTTCTATCGGTGGTTGAGTGAGAAAGGAAAGTTGGGTGGTCAGCATAAAATCCCTCGCTTATCTGGAAATCGCACTGTTTTCGAGGAAATTCTCGCTATTAATTCCCGTATGAAGGAACACTGTTGATAGGTATTTCTTTAATTGCGTTTCTTTTCTATTGTAATAATATAAATTCCCGATATGTTTTGGTAGACAATCATATCGGGAATTTTGCTTTTATTGTATTTCTATAAATGATTTGATAAAGAACTGTATAAAACTAATCAAAAGGTCCATTCTTTATTTTAATTCATATTGGTGAATTGATTGATTCATGATTGTGATTTGATTAATTCATAGTTGTGAATTAAAAGATTGTTGATGTAAATCTGATAAAAGTTTATTTGAAAGTCCTTTATTGGATTTATAACCTGAAAAATACGGGTCTATTATTATGTATGATAACGGTATAATTATAGTAATATCATCTTTTAATCCAATTCAATACCGCAAGACATCGGAAATTTCAGATTCTCGGACGATTTATAGAAAACTTCTACTGCTCCAATCTTAAGTTTCGCTCTTACCTTGATAGGAATATGATTCTCATCGTCTCCAATCCAAACTTCACCGGCAGCTTTGCTTTGTGTAAAAGCCTCATCATAAACGTCTACATAGAAATGTCGGGTCTTGTACTTAATACCTTTTCTTTCAATGACCTGTTGTCCTTCGTAGCGGAAAGCAGAATTGACCAGGTCTCGTCCAATAGATACTTTAAAAGGTACTTCAGAACCTATTTTTAGATCTTCCCATTTTATAGTACGCAGGTAAAGAGTGGCGGAAAGCATATCATATACATTCCCTTCGGATACAAGGACTGTGTCAATTTTGGTTCTTGTTCGTGTATATCTTTTGGAATGTACATGAGTCGCCTCTTCTTTGTAAGAGAAGTCCAATTCGTCAACGGAATAATAGTCTCCTTCGTTTGAATGCTTGGATGCAAACGTCAGTAAACCATTTTCATGTGTGAAATAAGCATCCAATGTGTCACGCATCGGATATAACTTTTCCACTGCACCTCTACTTTTGAATATCAATCCGTAGTGCCAGACAGGCTTTTGTCGGAATGTTTCTTCAGTTGTTGTAAAAGTGGCATCACCTGCCTTTGCCATAATCAGACCTAACTTGTAATAAAGTTGATAATTCAACTTTTCGTTCGGTTGAAAATGTGTAGTCGGTAACTCACGACTCTTTGCAGATACACATGTAAGCAGGAATAATCCGCAAAGCCAATAAATCCAATTAGAATGATAAGCCTCCAAAACCTTTCATTGATGATGATGATGATTTCTTACTACGTCCTTCTTCGCGATAATCACGCTTTTTCTTCTGTTTATCCTTTGGCTTGTTCTTGGTGATAGCCATCGGTTTCTGTTTCAACCAAGGAGTCATCTTGATATCCCAGGTCTCTTCTACGTTGAAGTTCTGCATGATGGTATACATCTTCGGACTATAATAAACCATTTCTGGTTGTAATTTCTCGCTATATTTTCCGGTATCCCACATTCCGTTTCTGTTGTTATCTACAATCAGACGGGCATAATATTTTTCCGGTTTCAAATTTTTGAATAAAACGCCGCCTTTCTTGACAACGGCTTTACGTATCGGTTCGTCTTTTGTATTCAATAATTCAACGAAGCAAGAAGACGTGTCGTTCCCTAAAATGTTGATATATAAATGACCATAACTGTCTTCCTTCTTTATTTTGAATTTGTTCTGATAGTTGGCATTCCATTTGCCATACAGACTATACACTGTAGCTGAATCGATAATCAGTTGGAAAGATTCTCCGTATTTCCATTTCCTGCGGATATGGTATCTCAAAGAATTCAATGAATCCTGTTCGAAGTCGAAATCAACGGCCGCCCAAGTGGAATCTACTTCCTGTTCCAAACGGAAGTATTCTTTCTTTATCTTTAAAGGAGGTTCGTCAAAGTCGATATGAATTGTGTCGAATACATCGATTTCACTTTTTAAGCTGATAAGTGGACTGAAGAATTCAATTTGTTCTTTTTCATCATTCTTTTTCTTCCTTTTCGCCTTTTTGTAACGTTTGAATACCGTTTGAACGGTGTCTGTCTGTGGGCGTAAAATTCCAATAGAATCACTTTTTGGATATGTTATTTCGACTTGCAGACTATCCTGTTTCCAAACGGTGGAGTCAGTCAGCCAGTAAACGACATTTTTTCCTCCTTCGGTAGATTGTTCCAGATACCAGTCTTCTTTTTCCGGAGTGAAATTGAGTGGACGAATGGCCGGTATCGTATCTAGAGGAACATTGAAATGGAAAACCATATTATGTTCCTGTTTACGTTCTGGTCTCGTCATGTATTGTCTCTGAAATACTTCTTTAAACAGACGAAGCTCAATATTATCAGGAAGAAAATGCGTGTATTGTACCGCTTTGACGGTATCGATTGTCAATGAATCTGTCCGGATGGTATCCATTCTTGTGGCCATCCTGAAAGAAGGAACAACGATGGAATCGAGAAATGCTATATCTTCTCCCGGTTGATCGAATTTATAATCGCGATTGACATCATTCAATGCGTAGATATGATAGCTTCCCGGTTTGACATTTCGAACGGTAAAATGTCCTTTGTCGTTGGTTCGGGAAGTACGTTCGAATGGTAGTTTCTGAAAAGCCGAATCGGCTAGATTACTATGCAAACCGATAGATATACCGGCCATTGGCTCTAGATTGCTTGCATTTAATACATTTCCTGAAATTTCCATGGAATCGATGATATCACCCGTTGAAAATGCGAATGAGAAGTTCTCAAGCGGATTTTTTTCGTTGTTATCCGAAATGGAATTGGTGAAGTCTATCGTGTAAGTTGTATTCGCCTTTAGTGTATCGAACAACTCTACATGAATTTTCTTACCTGCAGTTTTGATGATTGGCATTTCTTGTTGAGGAGGAGTGATAATGACATTCTCTGTAGGTTTGTCAATCTGAACCAATTCATCAAATACAAGTTCTATTTTCTTTTCTTTAAAATTAATTGTATTTGAGGCAGGCGTACTACTGATAAATTTAGGAGGACGCTCGTCGTATGGTCCTCCGTTAGGAGAAGCCATATTTGCGCAGGCATGAAGCACAAGAGCTAATGCTGCACATAGCCAATACATATATTTTTTAAAGATGTTTTTTTCTTTTCTCATTGTCTTTGCATAAAGTTCGTGCAAAAATAGGGAAAATTTACTGTGATTTCAGCAATCTATAGTTAAAACACACAAAAAGAGTTATTGTTTAAGTAGTTGGAAACCCCATCTGCAGTATAAACATTTCTTTTGTTCGCAATAATTTCGCTTGAGCTGAATCAGAGCTTGAGTATCTCCTGCATTTTGAGGCTTTAGTCCTGCACTCTGAAACAGGGAGATAATCGAATTCCGTTCGGGAGGAATGCATTCCAGTAGTCTTAATGCTCTGTTTTTGTGTTCTTCCATCCGATGATAAGTCCCATAGGCAAATATCATAGGAACAATACTGTTGATTAGAATGATGTTTAAGGCATTCTCTCCCAATCTTTTCTTTCTGAACGGTGAGGAGTGTGTGAAGTTATAATGAGTATCCCAAAATTCGGAAGCGTTGATTCGGAAGAGGTCTTTAATTTCTCGAGGAGTTCTAGCTGAAAGTATCGATGAAAACAAGGTGTCATATTGTGTCCAAATTGCTGCAAGCTCTACCAGCTTAATATGCGGAGTTGCATTTGGACGTAATCGAAGATTCCGGAATATATGAGGTTCAAGAGCTTTCAATCCATATTTTTTCTGAAGAAAGATATATTCCTGCTGAAGTAAATGATAATAATGATGTTGTCTGTTGTAAGGTTCGTTTAAAAGTCCTGCTTGTCCAAGAAATAAAGCTTCTATTTGTGAGCCGCTTTGTCTCTGTTTCTGGATACATTTTAATGGAAGACTTCGGGCTAGACGTTCAAAAGCATCGCTGTTCACTCCAAATCCGAAATTACGGCATAGCAGGATATAGAATACCTCGTTCCAGTCCTGTTGATAAAGTTTGAGCCACTTCAGAATATCATTGGTTTTTCTTTCCAATCGTTCACTAAGTAGTACGTCCAGCCATTGGTTTTTGTAGATAGGATGAATGGTCGGAATACGTTCCAGGCAAGGAACAGGTAAATCTCTGTTGACAAGCCAGTCAATGTTGTTGATAACTCGGTCAGGGATAGATAGGACCAGTTGGGGAATCGGTTCATGGTTCTGTCTGAATACAGTTCCGTCGTCGATTACGACAACATGTAGTATCACATTGTCGTAGGCTTTGTCGGAAGAATGTCCATGTCGGAGCCAATCGGATGCTTTTTCGTGAATTTCTACACTTCCAGCCCACAAAGTACCGTTTATTTTAATTTTGGCATTGAAGAAATCCGGTCCGGCATCTGTATTTAGTATTCCGGTATCAATTATTTCAAGACATTCCCCTGTAGTTGTTTTTAAATCAATGGAGTTGTAAAGGCGATATTTCCAAATGTAGTAAAGTAGATTTTCCATATTATCTCATAGTTAATGTAATGATTTCGATATGAACAAAGATAGTGAAACATATTTGGATTATTTGTTTACTTTTGCGAAAAAATAGAAAGACTGATGGATGAATTGAATTATTGGATTAGTAGTGTGAACGATATTTTATGGTCGTATGTTTTGATTATCATGCTATTGGGTTGTGCATTCTGGTTTACATGGAAAAGTCGGTTTGTTCAATTCCGTATGATAAAGGAAATGATACTGCTATTGGGAGATTCTCCTAAGAAAGCAAGTTCTCACGAAAAACATATTTCTTCTTTTCAGGCATTTGCCGTCTCTCTGGCAAGTCGTGTTGGTACAGGTAATCTGGCAGGTGTGGCAACGGCAATTACTGTTGGCGGTCCGGGCGCGGTTTTCTGGATGTGGATTATAGCTTTAATAGGTTCTTCGAGCGCATTTGTAGAATCTACTTTGGCCCAGTTATATAAGAAGAAAGGAAAAGATTCTTTTGTCGGAGGTCCTGCTTATTATATGGAGAAAGGATTAAATGCCCGTTGGATGGGCGTTCTGTTTGCTATATTGATTTCAGTTACATTCGGTTTCGCTTTTAATTCGGTTCAAAGTAATACAATCTGTGCTGCCTGGGAAAAAGCATTTGGGTTTGATCATTTATGGATGGGATTATTGATGACCGTTCTGACAATTGTTGTTATTTTCGGAGGAATCCAGCGTATAGCCAAAGTGAGCGGTGTAATTGTTCCCGTGATGGCTTTAGGGTATGTTGTTTTGGCATTAGGAATAGTTCTGTTTAATATTCAAAAACTTCCTTATGTTATTCAATTGATAGTATCTCATGCTTTTGGCTGGGAACAGGCATTGGGTGGTGGAGTCGGTGCTGCTTTGATGCAAGGAATCAAAAGAGGCTTGTTTAGTAATGAGGCCGGAATGGGATCTGCACCGAATGTGGCAGCGACAGCTCATGTAACACATCCTGTAAAGTAGGGATTGATCCAGGCGTTAGGTGTTTTTACAGACACGTTGATTATCTGTACTTGTACTGCTTTTATCATTCTATTCAGTGGCGTATCAACCGAAACTTCTTTAAATGGTATTCAATTGACACAAGAGGCTTTGACAAAGGAAGTGGGTGCTGTTGGTAATATCTTTGTCGCCTTGGCTATTCTGTTATTTGCATTCAGCAGTATTATAGGAAATTACTATTACGGCGAGGCGAATATCCATTTTATAACACGAAAGAAAAGTGTCTTGTTTGCTTACCGTGTATTAGTGGCAGCCATGGTCTTATGCGGTTCTCTGATTTCATTGGATTTAGCCTGGAGTATTGCTGATATAACGATGGGATTAATGACTATTTGTAACCTTATAGCAATTGCATTTCTTAGTAAACAGGCATTTTTGTTACTGGATCATTATATGGAACAAAAAAGAAAAGGCATTCAAAGTCCGGTCTATCAAAAGAAAGATATACCGGAACTGGAGAAGAATGCCGAATGTTGGTGATAATTTAATCGTATATTAGCGTATAAAGCTTTTCTGGGTTGAATACTTCGTTAGCAATCTCAAACATTTTCTCTGCCGAAATTTGTTGAATTTGATGGAATACATCTTCCATGGAATCGAATCGGTTGTAATGAAGGAAGCTTTTTCCCATGTTGAGGAATAAACCTTCTCGATTGTCAGCAGAAACACCTAACTGTCCCAAGGCCTGCTTTTTTGCCATTTCCAATTGGCGCTCGGTAAGTTTCCGTGAACAGAAGTTTTCCAGCTCTCGATGAACAAGTGTCGTTGCTTTCTTCCTGTTTTTCGGATCTGTTCCGAAATAAACACTGAATAATCCGGTATCAGTATAAGAAGCAATATTTGATTCTACGTTATAGACCAAACCATTGTGCTCGCGTAAAGAAACATTCAGACGATTATTCATTCCCGGCCCTCCTAGAATGTTATTCAAAAGGAATAAAGGAATACGTCGTTCATCGTACATGCTATAAGTGCGACTTCCTATCATAACATGGGTCTGATGTGTATCTTTAGAAACAAGTAATTCTTCGCTTATTCCTTCTTCCGGTTTCTTCCGGTTTAACTGGCATTTAGTTGCTGGGATATCATTCATCAGTGACTCGGCCCATTTTATAATCCTGGAAAAAGGAATGTCTCCCATAGAGAAGAAAATCATGTTTTCGGGAGTATAAAATCTTCTCATGAAGGATTTTCCGGTTTCAGATCCGAATTCATTCAGGCAATCTTCATCACCTAAAATATTATGTCCTAGTTCGTGACCTTTAAAAAGCAGATTCTCGAAATCATCAAAGATAAGATCGGAAGGACTGTCTTCGTATGAGCTGATTTCATCGAGGATTACATCTGTTTCCTTCTCTATCTGTACCTCAGGAAATGTAGAATGAAAAACGAGATCGGTTAATAAATCGAAAGCTCGTTGAAAATGCTCGTGCATGAAAATAGAGTAGATGAAAGTTTCTTCTTTGGTTGTATAAGCATTTAGTTCACCTCCTACTCTTTCCATTCTATTCAGAATATAATTTGCCTTATGATTCTCAGTCCCTTTAAAAATCATGTGCTCTACGAAATGAGCTAATCCATATTCTGCAACCTGTTCATCACGCGCTCCTGCATTTACAGCAAAGCCACAATAAGCTACAGGAGAATTGGATGGCATATGGATCATTCTTAATCCGTTGTTAAGTGTATGTGTTATATATTCCATGAAAATCCTTTTTAGGTTGCAAAGTTAACACATTTTATTTCAATAACTAGAAAAGAAAGATGGACGTGTTTTAACGAAAAAAAGGACAGTTATAGGGTGTTCGTTTCTTTATAAAGAGCCTTTTTTTGTCTTATTCAAGTCGTAAAATCGAATTGAAAAGACGTTCTCTTTATAAGAGTTTCAGAAAATAATGTATTTTTGTATTTTAGTTTATGAAATCAAGTGAAAAATAGTCATGATTGTAGATGATATAACTTTAATTTTAGAAAAGGAAGCTCAAGCTGTAAGAAATATTCCTGTATCTTCGGATTATGAAGAAGCAGTAAACTTAATCGTTGATTATGTTCATGCTCGTAAAGGAAAACTGATAGTCAGTGGTATGGGAAAAGCAGGACAAATAGCTATGAATATTGCTACGACTTTTAGTTCTACGGGAACACCGGCCTTTTTCCTTCATCCAAGTGAAGCTCAGCATGGTGATTTAGGAATTGTAAGAGATAATGATATTATGCTTCTTATTTCTAATTCTGGAAAGACCCGTGAATTGGTCGAACTGGTAAGCCTTACTCGCGGATTGGTCCCGGAAATGAAGTTTATTGTTATAACAGGAAATCCTTCTAGTGAGTTGGCTAAGGAAGCAACCGTATGTCTTCCTACAGGATCTCCTGCCGAGGTATGTCCTCTTGGCTTGACTCCAACAACATCTACAACTGTTATGACTGTTATTGGAGATATTCTGGTCGTTAATACGATGAAGAAGATAAATTTCTCCAATAAAGAATATGCCAAACGTCATCATGGCGGTTATCTAGGTTCGAAAAGTCGCGAACAAAGTCAACAGGAAAAATAAGTAAAAAGGATTGTATCAATGAGAAAAGTAATTGGTATAGGAGAAACCATCTTAGATATTATTTTTAAAGGGAATCAGCCTCATGTTGCTGTGCCTGGCGGTTCAGTGTTCAATGGTTTGGTCTCTTTAGGAAGATTAGGCGTTGATGTCTTTTTTATCAGTGAAATAGGAAATGACAAAGTGGGTGATATTATTCAGAATTTTATGGTTGAGAACCATATTTCTACTCAATATGTTGATCGTTATCCTGATGGAAAAAGCCCTTTGTCATTAGCCTTTTTAGATGAAAATCATAATGCCAATTATTCTTTTTATAAAGATTATCCAAATCAGAGATTGAATGTCCCTTTCCCTCCTATTCAGGAAGATGATATCTTTATTTTTGGATCTTATTATGCTTTAAATCCTGTATTGCGCAGACAGGTGGCTGAATTTTTAGATTATGCCAGAGACAGAAATGCAATTATTTATTATGATCCAAATTTCCGTGCTTCACATGCACATGAAGCAATTCATGTAATGCCTGTCGTTTTGGAAAACTTTGAATATGCCGATATTGTCAGAGGTTCGGATGAGGATTTTTATAATTTGTTTAAACAGACTGATCTGGAACAGGTCTATAATGATCATGTTAAATTCTATTGTGATAATTTTCTCGTAACAAGAGGGGCCGATGGTGTAAATCTATATACAGATTGTTTCTCGGAGCATTTTGATACTCCTTCCATAAAACCGGTTAGTACGATTGGTGCAGGTGATAGTTTTAATGCCGGAATTGTTTACGGATTATTAAAATATGATATTCGAAAGAAAGACATACCTAATCTGTCGAAAGAAGAATGGAAAAAGATTGTGACTTGTGGACTTGACTTCTCTTCTGTTGTTTGTCAAAGTTTCGATAATTACATTTCGTCAGATTTTGCTCATAAATATATTTCCGAGGTTAAATAATTATAACGGATTTGTAATGCATGGCAGATTATTATAAATTTGTGTGAGGAGTTCTATTATCAAAGACAAGAATGAAAAAAAAGATTTTAGGAATATTGATTTCAATAATAGCGTTATTTGGATGCTCTTCTGAGTCGTATGACATATCGTCTGTATGTTTACGCGATGAGATTGGTAATTATATCGTTAAATGGGAAACCAATCCGGTTTTAGAAGGTACAGCCAAAATTTACGTGTCCGATGTTCCTGATGTCTTTAATATGGATAAACCCGTTTTGACTGCTCCTATAAAAAAAGGGATCGTTCGTTATATAACGAAAGATAATATCAATAGAAAGTATTTTCGTATTACTTTTAATGACCGCTATCCTGTGGATGTCGCTGCCCGTTATGCAAATATGGACGTCGTTCAAAATTTTCGTGATGTTGGTGGTTACAAGAACCGTAAAGGAAAGATGGTAAAATGGGGTAAATTATTCCGTTCAGGAACAATAAGTGGATTATCTCTCTTGGATTCTATTCGTATACGAAAGTTTGGTATTAAAACAATTATAGATTTGCGTTCGGATAAGGAAGTCCTGGAGAAACCGCTCAGTTTTGCTAAAGTGAATATCATTCAGATTCCAATTCCTAGTGGAAATAAGACTGATATATTCAAACGTATTCAGGAAAATAAGGTGCGGAAGCGTGATGGAACGCTTTTTATGGAAGATACTTATATCCGATTTATTATTAATAATACAGAAGAGTATGCAGATGCTTTCCGTCTGTTATTAGACGAAGACAATTATCCTATACTCGTAACAGGCGATTTGGGAAAAGATCGTGTCGGATTATTTGTCTCTTTATTGTTTAAACTTTTAGATATTCCAAATGATGTCATTATGCGTGAATATCTTTCTTCAAGCAATCATATTGATCCGAGTTTTATGGCCAATCAGGTTTCTTCTTTGAGCTTTGATTCACAAGAAACAATGACTGTTCTGTTATCAGTGAAAGAATCGTTTATAAATATAGCATTTAGTGAAATTAATAACCGTTTTGGAACATTTGATAATTATCGGGAAGTTGGTCTTAAATTGTCAAGTAAAAAACAACAGAAGCTAAAAGATATATTGCTGAATTAAAATACATTTAATAAGATTTAATTATCTTTGCACCCTCAAAACGATTCGTTTTGTAAAAAAATCATCAAAAAACGAGAATTTGAAAACATTTGAAGAATTAGGAGTTGCCGCACCTATTTTAAAGGCAATTCAAGAATTGGGATATGAATCCCCGATGCCAGTACAAGAGGAAGTGATTCCTTATTTACTTGGTCAAGATAATGATGTTATTGCGTTAGCTCAAACGGGAACAGGTAAGACTGCTGCTTTTGGTCTTCCTATTTTACAAAAGATAGAGGTTGAGAATTATCAACCTCAAGCACTTGTATTGTGCCCTACAAGAGAACTTTGTCTTCAGATCGCAGACGATTTGAACGATTATTCGAAATACATTGATCATTTGCGTGTTTTACCGGTTTATGGCGGTTCAAGTATTGAAAGTCAGATCAAAACATTGAAACGTGGAGTTCATGTGGTTGTCGCAACTCCAGGACGTTTGTTGGATTTGATGAATCGTAAGACTGTAAACTTGGGACAGATTCGTAATGTGATTATGGATGAGGCGGATGAGATGTTGAATATGGGATTCACTGATAGTATCAATGCTATCTTGGCCGAAGTTCCTGCTTCTCGTAATATGTTACTTTTCTCTGCAACTATGCCTCAGGGAATTGCTGCTATTACCAAGCAGTATATGAACAATCCGCGAGAAATTGTGATTGGTAATAAGAATGAAGGAAATAAAAATATCCGTGATATTTATTTTATGGTTCGTGCTCAGGATAAATACCTGGCATTGAAGCGTATTGCGGACTTTTATCCTAATATCTATGCTATTGTTTTCTGTCGTACACGTAAAGAAACTCAGGAAATTGCCGATAAATTGATTCAGGACGGCTATAATGCAGATTCTCTTCATGGAGAATTAAGTCAGGCTCAGCGTGATTATGTCATGCAGAAGTTCCGTATTAAAAATCTTCAATTGTTGGTTGCTACAGATGTTGCAGCTCGTGGCTTGGATGTTGATGATTTGACTCACGTAATCAATTATGGCTTGCCTGATGATGTAGAATCTTATACACATCGTAGAGGTCGTACAGGAAGAGCAGGTAAAACTGGTATTTCTATTTCTATCTGTCACGTACGTGAAAAGGGAAAAATTCGCGAAATCGAACGTATTATTAACAAGAAGTTCGAAAAGGGAGAAATGCCTTCAGGTCAGGAGATCTGTACTAAGCAGTTGTTCAATTTGGTTGATCAGATTGAAAAAGTGAAGGTGAATGAAGAGGAAATCGCTGATTTGATGCCTCAGATTTATCGTAAACTTGAATGGCTTGATAAGGAAGATATTATCAAACGTATGGTTTCTTTGGAATTCAACCGTATGATTGATTATTATAGAGATGCAGATGAAATTGAAACCGTTGATGAAAAATCTTCCCGTCGTGACCGCGAAGGTGGAAGAAAGCGTAAGGCTGAAGAAGGTTTCTCTCGTTTGTTTATCAATTTAGGAAAGACTGATGGTATGTTTACTAATCAGTTGATCGAATTGGTAAATAAAAGCGTTCCTGGCAAGGTACGTATCGGACGAATCGATTTGATGGAAAAATTCTCATTTTTTGAAGTTGAAGAAAAAGAAACTCGTCGTGTATTGAAGAGTATGAATAATTTCGAGATCGATGGCCGTCGTATTGTGGTTGAAGAAGCTCAGGAAAAAGGCGAAGGCAAATCAAGAGGCAGAAGTCGTGGCGGTGATCGAGAAAAAGACGGAAGACGTCGTAGTACTGCTCAGAATCGTTTTGAACGCTCTAATGGTAAACCTGGAAAGCGTTCGTTTGATGATAGAAAACGTAGAAAAAGATAAAATTGATTATATATAGTATATTTAGAAAGGCTGTTTATAGTGATAAATGCTATAAGCAGCCTTCTTTTTTGTTTACATTTGATAAAAATACTTAACTTTACCCACAAAATAATTTAATACAATGAAGAAATGGATATTATCTGCAATTAGCTTTATTTGCTATTGCTCTTTTCTCTCGGCGCAAGAGAGTTCGGTAGACTTTCCTAAATTGAATCCCGAAAGTTGTACAAGTATTATGGTTGGTAAGAATGCATCTACCGACGGATCGGTTATGACAAGTCATACTTGTGATAGTAATTATCGTACCTGGATGGATATAGTTCCTTCGGCTCAGTATGATAATGATACAATCGTTGAATTGTATTCCGGAAGAATGCATACGATTACACCTGAGGATCGTAGAAATATGAAGCTGAAAGGTACAATTCCTGAAGCACGTTCCACTTATCAGTTCCTGAATACCGCTTATCCATGCTTGAATGAAAAACAATTAGGTATTGGTGAAACAACAATTTCTGGCCGTAAAGAATTGGTTAACAAGAATGGTTTCTTCATGATTGAGGAACTTGCCAAAATAGCACTTCAGCGTTGTACTACTGCGCGTGAAGCTATTCGTTTGATGGGCGATTTGGTAAAGAAATATGGTTATGGAGACTGGGGCGAATGTCTGACAGTTGCAGATCCGAAAGAAGTCTGGCATTTTGAAGTCTTTGGTGAAGGTCCAGACAAAGTAGGTGGAGTTTGGGCTGCTGTTCGAATTCCTGATGACCATGTAGGTGTTTCTGCCAATATTCCACGTATTTCTCAATTGAATTTGAAGGATAAAGATAATTATATGGCATCAGACAATGTTTTTGATGTGGCCAAGAAATTAGGTTATTGGGATGGAAAGAAACCTTTCCGTTTTTGGGAAGCTTATTCAGGAGGTAATTACTTCGGTGAAAAGAAATCTTTCAGTATTCGTGAATATTTCATCCTGAATGCTTTAGCTCCTTCTTTGCATCTTTCATATGATTCTGAAGAATTGCCAATCAGTGTTAAACCTGATGAGAAGGTCTCTGTACAGAAAGTGATGGCTTTATTGCGTGAAACATACGAAGGAACTGAATATGATATGACTAAAAATCTGAAGGTTGATGTGAAAGATAAGAAGACAGGAACTATTTCTCAGAAAGTTAGTCCTGCTGCTAATCCTTGGATGACAACAGATATGGTTAATATGTTGAATGGTATCAAACCAAATACTGTGAAGAAGATGCGTTTGGTTGCTGTTCCTCAGTGCGCTTATTCAACGGTTATTCAGTTGAGAAGCTGGTTGCCTGATGCTGTTGGAGGAGTTGCTTGGTTATCGTTTGATAATCCTGCTCAGAGTCCTCGTATTCCTATCTTCTGTGGAACAACTTCTTTGCCTGATTGCTTTGAACTTTGCGGTCAGTTTAATCATTTTGAAGATGCTGCTGTCTGGAAATTCCGTACTGCGAATAAATTGGCTACAGTGCGTTGGGGTGATACTAAAGAAGAAATACAATCTTCTATAGCTCATTTTGAAGAAAAAGGAATGACTGAGCTTCCTTTCGTTGAAAGTCAGTACAAACAGATTCAGAGTACTAAAGGAGAAAAGGCTGCTTGTGAATATCTGACTCATTATACTGCTGATTTTGCCGGTGCAACCATGTTACGTTGGGAAGAATTGGCAGATAAGTTCTGGGTCCGTTATGAAAGAGGTTTCTAATAGAGACTCTGATTGTTGAAAACAAAATAAAAATCCAACAGAAATAGAAGAATTCCTCTATTCTGTTGGATTTCTTTTTATCAGCGTGTCCAATAATCGAGAACTGTGATTGCAGAAGCTTTGTCTCCTAAAACTTTACCGAAAGCTTTATGTGCAGGATGAATCAGATAAGCATTGCGATCTGCTTCTGAATGGAAGGTTACAAAGAAACAATGAGTCAATCCCTGCTGTAATCCTTCCGGACTACAGTCGGTTCCCCATTCATAGCCTTTGATAAGATCGATTTTCGAAGGCAGTTCTCCAAAAGCATCTTCTACTGCTTTCACTTGTTCGCTGGTTACTTCCGGCTTAAAGCCAAACATGACCACATGACGAAGAACCTTTTCCGGTTTCTTCTTTTCTGTACATCCGCCAAGACTGAAGGCGAATGCCAGTAATGCCGTTGATAAGCAAATGAAATTCTTCATAATTAATTATACTCTGTTGTATTCTTTTACAATTCCAGGTTTTAATGTTGTTAAATCTGCTATATGGACTACATTTCCGCTTTGAATGCTATTACGGGCTGCAATACCTATCAGGCAGGCCATGGCACCATCACGAACACTGGCACATTGTTTCATTGGATCAGGAACATCTGGCTTGAAAATCTGATCTTTCAATAAAGCATCTCCTCCTCCATGTCCCGATTTTCCAAAAGGAATATGGAAATATTCTCTTTTCCCGAAGTTCCTGAACAGGATGATCTCATCATAATTCTGGTCCGTTCTTCGATTTGATTCTTCAATCCACGCATCAATTCTTCCTTTTGTCCCGTTAAAGGCGATGCGATAACCTTCGTATGGCGAATAAGTCGTCAATGAATAGGCAACATGAACACCATTCGCATATTTAATGGTGGCAGCCATCTTGTCATAAATATTTACATCCTTGGCAAATACACAGCCATCACGGTTGTAATGATCATATTGATAGTTGTCTACATATAATTTCGTAAGCAATTTGTCTTTTGTTATGTCCCAGTAATAATTACAATCAGACTTATGCGGACAAACCCTGCAGTTTTCACCTCTTATCGTTCCATTCTTTCCATAATGATCCAACGAGCCTGAACAATAAACGGATACTGGATCACTATCAATCCACCAGTTCAGTAAATCAAAATGATGACAGGCCTTATGTAAAAGCAATGAACCGCTGTTTTCAACCTTTCTATGCCATCTGCGGAAGTAATCAGCGCCATGTGACGTGTTCAGATACCAATGAAAATCAACGGAAGTAAGTTCTCCGATCTCTCCGTTTCTCAGTAACTCCCACATTTTGGCTCTATGAGGAGAATAACGGTAATTGAATGTTACTCGTACTTTCTTTCCTGTTCTTTTTTCAGCATCTAGAATGGCTTGTACCTTTTTTTCGTCGATAGTCATCGGCTTTTCGGTAATAATGTCAGCGCCATATTCCATCCCTTTGATAATGAATTCGTGGTGTGTCCTGTCGATTGTACAAACCAAAAGTACGTCGGGATGTGTCTTTTTCATCATCTCATCGAAATCGAGAAAGATGGGGCAGTCAGCTCCGATGAATTCCTTCCCGAATTTTAACCGACCTTCATTTATATCACAAAGTCCGACAAACTCGATCAGATCCGGATAAGATTTGACTAAATCTCTTCCCCACATCGTAATTCCTCTTATTCCTGTACCGATTAGAGCTACGCGCATTTTCTTTTGTGAAGAGACTGAAGTACTTTCTGTGGCTTTTGCAGGCTGAGTGAGATTGCCTAATAAGATAGATCCGGCAAGTAAACCGGATGATGCCATAAATTCTCGTCGTGTAATTCCTTCTTTATCCATAAATATTAGATGTTTAAGGTGTTCTTTTGTAATAGTATTTCCGTTACTTGTAAAGGTTGTTACAACCTTTTAAGTCTATCAGAAATTTAATGTTTCAAATATACACTTTAATCTGTTGTTTGTTTACTTTTTAATGG
>JAHHQS010000190.1 GCA_020026285.1 Parabacteroides sp.
TTGATACACAATAACGAATCAAAAAGAAAAGCACAAATAAAAACTTAAAAACTAATATACTTATGAGTTATCTTAAATTTGATAAGACAGTTATGATCAATTTGCAAGAGTCTTTAACTCGTGAAGTTCTTAGAACCAATCGTCAAGGCGCTTACCATAGTAGTACTGTCGTAGATTGCAATACTCGTAAATATCACGGATTATTAGTTATGCCTGTCCCGGCAATTGATGACGATAATCATGTTTTGCTATCATCTTTGGATGAAACAGTAATACAGCATGGTGCGGAATTCAATTTGGGATTGCATAAGTACGGGGAAAATAATTATAGCCCGAAAGGACATAAGTATATTCGCGAGTATACTTGTGATACAGTTCCTCGTACCGTGTATCGTGTAGGTGGTGTAATCTTCTCGAAAGAAAAGGTGTTTTCAATGTATGATAATCGAATCATGATTAAGTATACACTTGAAGATGCACATTCTGCTACAACATTACGTTTTCGTCCATTCCTGGCGTTCCGTAGTGTTAAGAATCTGACATATGCTAATGATAATATTAACAAGGATTATACTGTTGTACCAAATGGTATTAAAATGTGTTTGTATGCAGGTTACCCGGATTTGTTTATGCAATTTAACAAGAAGGTAAACTTTGTGTACGATCCTAAATGGTATTATGGCATTGAATATTCTAAAGAACAGGAAAGAGGTTATCCTTATAAAGAGGATCTTTTTGTTCCTGGATATTTTGAAGTTCCAATTAAAAAAGGTGAAACAATCGTATTTAGCGCTGGTGACAGTCAGGTTGCAACAACTCGATTAAAATCATTGTATGAATCAGAAGTTGCCAATCGTACTCCACGTACCAGTTTCTATAATTGTTTGAAGAATTCAGTTCAGCAGGCTTATTTCCGTCCGAAAGAACAAGATGCGTACTTGTTGGCCGGTTATCCTTGGTTTAAAGTTCGCGCTCGTGACTTGTTCCTGGCGGCTCCTGGTTCTACCTTGTCAATTGATGATCCTGCTCGCTTTGAAAAGATCATGGGAACAGCTTTGCCTGCTGTGAGAGCTTACATGGAAGATGGCGTTCTGGATAATGTGATCAAGGAAATAGAGAAGCCGGATGTAATCCTGTGGGCTATCTGGGCAATTCAGCAATATGCTAAATATGTAAATCTGAACAGGGCCTGTGAATTATACAAGGATTTTGTAGATGAGGCAGTTAATTATCTGATAGATCAGAAGCATCCTGGATTGAAAGTAATGGATAGTGGTCTGTTGTTTGCTGAAGGTGGACGGGAGAAGGCTATCACTTGGATGAATTCAGAGTGTGACGGTCATCCGGTTGTTCCACGTTCAGGTTATATCGTAGAGTTTAACGCAGCATGGTACAATGCCTTGTGTTTCGATCGTGAAATGAATAACGGTGAAGTTAGTGAAAGAATCAATAATTTGATTTCGGCTATAGAAGTTTCATTCCCAAATACATTTGTGAATGGATTTAATTATCTGTTCGACTATGTAAATGGTTCGTTCGTCGACTGGAGTGTTCGTCCGAATATGTTGTTTGCTGTAGCATTACAATATTCACCATTAACAAGAGTTCAGAAACGTGCTGTTGTAGATATAGTAACTAAAGAATTACTTACTCCTAAGGGTATTCGTTCATTAAGTCCTAAGAGCGAAGGTTACCGTCCTTATTGTAACGGCCCTCAAAGAGATAGAGACCTTGCATATCATCAGGGTACAGCCTGGCCTTGGTTGTTGGGTGTATATCTGGAAGCTTATCTTCGAGTATTCGGCAGATCCGGAGTAGCTTTTGCAGAACGTATGTTGATTAGTATGGAGGAAGAAATGAGTAACCATTGTATTGGTACTATTCCTGAAACATTTGACGGAAATCCTCCATTTACTGGACGAGGAGCAATCTCTTTTACAATGAATGTGGCTGCTATTCTTAGAATAGAAGAAATGTTGAAGAAGTATAACGCCGAATAAATAATACATATATGAAAGCATTAATGTTTGGTTGGGAATTTCCCCCTCATATTTTAGGCGGTTTAGGTACTGCGAGTTTCGGTTTGACACGTGGCATGGCTATGCAGCCTGATATGGATATCACATTTTGTATTCCTAAGCCTTGGGGTGATGAGGATCAAAGTTTCCTAAAGATTATAGGAGTAAATAATGTACCTATCGTTTGGCGTGATGTGAATATGGATCAGGTCAGAGAGCGATTTGGTAAGTTTATGGATCCGCAATTATATTATGATTTTCGAAATAATATATATGCAGACTTCTCATATCGTCATGTAAATGATTTTGGTTGTCTGGAATTTTCCGGACGTTATCCGGATAATTTGTTGGAAGAAATCAATAATTATTCAATTGTGGCAGGCGTTATTGCAAGAACTGTTCCTTGCGATATCATCCATGCTCACGACTGGTTGACTTATCCGGCAGGTATTCATGCCAAGCAGGTTACAGGAAAACCGTTGGTTATTCATGTCCATGCAACAGATTACGATAGAAGTCGTGGAAATGTAAATCCTGACGTATATAATATTGAGAAAAATGGTATGGATCATGCTGATCATATAATGACAGTAAGTAATCTGACCCGACAGACTGTCATTGAAAAATATCATCAGGATCCAGCAAAGGTAACAACTGTTCATAATGCGGTTGAACCTTTAAGCCCTGAAATTTTAGCTATTCAGGATAAGAAAGGGGTGAAAGATAAAATCATTACTTTCCTGGGACGTATTACCATGCAGAAAGGACCTGAATATTTCGTTGAAGCCGCAGCTAAAGTTTTAAAGAAGGCTCCAAATGCTCGTTTTGTTATGGCTGGTAGTGGCGATATGATGGATCAGATGATTCGTCTGGCTGCTTCTCGTAATATTTCTGATCGTTTTCATTTTACAGGCTTTATGAAAGGTAAACAGGTTTATGAAGTCTTGAAAGCGAGTGATGTTTATGTTATGCCTTCTGTATCGGAACCTTTTGGTATATCTCCGCTTGAGGCTATGCAGTGTGGTGTTCCTTCTATTATTTCCAAACAGTCAGGTTGTGCGGAGATTCTGAATTATGCGGTAAAAGTTGATTATTGGGATATCGAAGCTTTGGCTGATGCTATGTATTCAATTATTACTTATCCGGCAATGCACGAATTCTTGAAAGTGGAAGGAAAGAAAGAAGTGGATAACATTAAATGGGAATATGCCGGACAGAAAGTTCGTCGTATTTATGATATGGTTATAGGTAATAAGTAAAACAAATTCGAACAGAAAACTAATAAATTGAAATAATTATGAAAACTATATGCTTTTATTTTCAGATACATCAACCGTTTCGATTGAAAAGATATCGTTTCTTTGATATAGGAAATGATCATTATTACTATGATGATTTTCAGAATGAAGAAATCATGCGTCGAATAGCTGAAAAATGTTATTTGCCAGCTAATCGTACGATTTTGGAAATGATAAAATCAAGCGGTAATAAATTCAAAGTGGCTTTTTCTATTTCGGGTGTCGCTTTGGAACAGATGGAAATCTATACTCCTGAAGTAATTGACTCTTTCAAGGAATTGGCTGCAACAGGTAATGTTGAGTTCTTGGCTGAAACTTATGCTCATTCTTTGTCTTCTTTAGGAGATCCTGAAGAATTCAAACATCAGATTGACAAGCAGGAAGACAAAATTAAGACATTGTTTGGTGTCAAACCAAAAGTTTTTCGTAATACGGAATTGATATATTCAGATGAAATTTCTGAATATGTATATGAAAAAGGTTATAGAGGAATGCTGACAGAAGGTGCTAAACATATTTTGGGGTGGAAGAGTCCTAATTATATGTATTCTTCAAGTGTTCAACCTAAACTTCATTTGTTGTTGAAGAATGATCGCTTCAGTGAAGATTTGTCGGATCGCTTTAGTGATTATAGCTGGAATGAATATCCGTTAACTGCTGATAAATATATTTCATGGATTGCTGAGACTCCAGAATCTGAACAGGTAATCAACCTGTTTATGAATTATGAAGTTTTGGGCTCGTTACATCCGGCAGAAACTGGTATTTTTGAATTCTTCAAAGCTTTGCCTCGTTATGCTGCTGAAAAGGGAATCAGCTTCTCAACTCCATCTGAAATATTTACCTTGTTGAAACCAGTTGACAGTATTTCTGTTCCTTATCCAATTTCATGGGTTGATGAAGAACGTGACTGTAGTTCTTGGTTGGGTAACGTACTTCAACAGGAAGCTTTCAAAAAAATCTGTGAAATAGGGGAAAGGGTTCGTTTGTGTGATTTGCGTAGAATTCGTCAGGACTGGTACTATTTGCAGAGTAGTGACCATTTCTATTATATGAGTACGAAACATATGGGTAGTGGTGGCTTTAGTCCTTATGATAATGCTTACGATGCATTTAATAATTATATGAATGTGTTGTCTGACTTTATTGAAAGGGTGAAAGCTCAATATCCTCAGGATATTGATAATGAAGAGTTGAATTCATTGCTTACAACAATTCAGAATCAAGGTAAGGAAATTGCTTCTTTACAGAAAGAACTGGATAAATATAAAAAGAAAGCAGCTCCTAAAAAAACAAAAAGTTCAACTAAATAGTTAAGCTGTTTTTTTAAGATATATATTATTAAGTTATGTTTTTATTAGCAGAGGGTGTTATCTAATGATTTTTGAAGTAAATTTTGCCCTCGTTTTTATGGTTTTTAATAGTTAATATATCTAGAACCACCCCTTTGTGAAAAGGGGTGGCTTGTTTTTTTATAAAAAGTAGTTGGTGTTTTTATTTTTACTTCTTTATATTCGAATCATTTTTTTATAAATAAGACTTTGGCAGTCTTTTTGTGTCTATTAAGTATAGTAAGATAGTTATAAAATATCCCTTATCAGGAAAATAGAGTTGATGGTTCCTGGTAAGTTGTTAATAATCAGATAAAAATAAAAATATATATAATATGAGCGACAAGCAATTTGAAAAGAAAGAAAATTCTTCTGAACAAGAAGAACAGAATGTCGTGAATGAAGAAGCGACAAATTTGCAGACAGAAAGTGATAATTCGTCAGAAACATCTGACGAAGCTGCCAATATGGCCGATGAACAGGATGATTTGCAAAAGAAATATAAAGAATTAAATGATTCTCATTTAAGATTAAGAGCTGAATTTGACAATTATCGTAAACGTACATTACGCGAAAAGAGTGAGTTAATCAAGAATGGTGGTGAAAATGCTTTGACTCAACTGTTGCCTGTCATTGATGACTTTGAACGTGCATTGCAGAATATTCATAAGGCGGAAGATATGGCTGCTGTTGCAGAAGGTGTCGATTTAATTTATAATAAGTTTATTTCTTATTTAGCTAGCCAGGGTGTAAAACCTATGGATGTTGTAGGTCTGCCTTTCGATTTGGACAATAGTGAGGCTATTGCAACAATTCCTGCTCCTGAAGCTGATATGAAAGGAAAAGTCTTGGATTGTGTACAAACAGGTTACACTCTAAATGAAAAAGTGATTCGTCACGCTAAAGTTGTCGTAGGAGAATAATAATTTACGATTATGGCTAAAAGAGATTACTATGAAGTGCTTGGTGTTGATAAAAATGCATCAGCAGACGAAATAAAAAAAGCTTATCGTAAGAAAGCTATTCAGTTCCACCCGGATAAAAATCCAGGAAATTCAGAGGCTGAAGAAAAGTTCAAAGAAGCAGCTGAAGCTTATGATGTTTTGAGTGACCCACAGAAGAGACAAAGATATGATCAGTTCGGTCATGCCGGTGTCGGTGGCGCTTCACAAGGTGGCGGCTTTGGTGCAGGAATGTCTATGGATGATATTTTCTCTCAGTTTGGAGATATCTTTGGTGGACATTTCGGCGGTTTTGGCGGCTTTGGCGGTTTCGGTGGCGGCCAGCGTAGTGGACGTCGTGTAAACAGAGGTTCTGATTTGAGAGTAAAAGTGAAACTTTCATTGAAAGATATTGCTAATGGTGTAGAGAAGAAAATCAAGGTAAAGAAATATGTATCTTGTTCTCATTGCCATGGAACTGGTGCTGAAGGAAGCAATGGTACAAAAACTTGTGAAACTTGTAAGGGATCAGGTGTTGTAACAAGAATTGCTAATACAATCTTGGGACAAATGCAAACACAGTCAACTTGTCCGACTTGTGGTGGTGAAGGTAAAGTTGTTGTGAATAAATGTACTCATTGTAATGGTGAAGGTATCGTTCGTGACGAAGAAGTAATAACTATTAATATTCCGGCAGGTGTTGCAGAAGGAATGCAGCTCTCTATGAGTGGAAAGGGTAATGCTGCTCGCCATGGTGGAATTAATGGTGATTTGTTAATCTTGGTTGAAGAGGAAGAACATCCGGAATTGCTTCGTGATGAAAACGATTTGATTTATAATCTGTTGCTAAGTTTTCCTCAGGCAGCTTTGGGTGGTTCAGTTGAAGTTCCTACTGTTGATGGTAAAGTAAAAGTGAAAATTGAGCCGGGAACACAGCCTGGTAAGGTCCTTAGATTAAGAAATAAGGGTCTTCCTTCTGTCAATGGTTATGGAACAGGTGATTTGTTGGTTAATGTAAGCGTTTATATTCCTGAAAATTTATCTCCTTCTGAAAAGGAAATGTTAAATGGTTTGGAAAATTCTCCTAACTTTCAACCCAATAAGAGTATGAAGGAAAAGTTTTTTGATAAATTCAGAAGATTATTTAATTAGAAATAAATAAGCTGGATTATAG
>JAHHQS010000191.1 GCA_020026285.1 Parabacteroides sp.
TTTCTCCTAGATTTTTTTGCTTTCCACCCTCTTGACTTAATACCATTGGACTTTTTCTTTGAAATTTGCCAATCAGAGGAAAGCGTATAGGCATCCCACATAGCAGAATAGGTTTTACTCTTTTGCAAAAGCTCGTCGTGGGTTCCCTCTGCTTCAATTTTCCCCTCGTTGATAACCTCGATCTTATTTGCGTTTTTGATTGTAATAAGCCGGTGTGCAATAATCAGAACGGTTTTATTCTTTATCAGTTCTTGTAGAGCCAACTGCATTTGGTATTCATTCTCCGGGTCAGCGTATGCTGTGGCCTCGTCAAGAATCAGGATAGGGGCATTTTTCAAAATGGCTCTGGCAACGGCTACACGCTGTTCTTCGCCGCCTGAAAGATAAACACCGCCCTCACCAATCGGTGTGTCATAGCCTTTCGGTAGTTTTTCGATGAACTCGTGACACTGGGCCACTTTTGCAGCAGCATACACTTCTTTTATTGCGCTGGGTTTTCCTACTGCAATGTTATTGTAAAGTGTGTCAGAGAACAAAAAAGAATCCTGAAATACAAAGGACATCGTATTCATTAAGTCCTCGGTTTTTATGTCCCGGATGTCAACACCGCCAATCAGGATTTTTCCTTGCGGAACATCCCAAAAACGAGGAATAAGCTGTGCAATCGTAGATTTTCCTGAACCGGACGGCCCGACTAAAGCGGTAATCTGGCCTTGTCTGGCTTCAAAAGAAACATCTTTCAAAACAAGCGGACTGTCTTTTCCACCATAAGATAAAGAAACATGATCGAATAAAATTGCATATCCATCCGGCTTTTTGGGAGCGCTCGGCTCTGCAATCGGGACTTCGCTCATAATCTCATCGATACGAATTACGCCCTCGGTGATGTTGTTCATGCTGGAACCCAAGTAATTTAAGCGCACCAAATCAACCTGCCCAGCAACGTTTTTTTCTTTTCCCGTCAGGCGGGCAGGAGTTTTCATAATGTTTTCACTGTTTTTTTATCTTTTCTCAATGTTAATAATCCGTTGTGTCCAATCACGGTAAAATGCTTCTTCATGTGATACAAGCAACACCGTACCATTAAAATCCATAAGAGCTGATTTCAGTGCATCCTTTGCCTGAACATCCAGATGATTTGTAGGTTCATCCATAATCAGAAAATTGCAAGGGGTCAGTGTTAGCAAGCACATTTTCACTTTGGCCTGCTCACCTCCACTTAATGTTCCAATAGCTTGCATCGCGTGTTTACTGGAAATCCCACACCGAGCTAAATGTTTCCGAACATCCTTTATTACCATATCGGGATGGACATTGGAAACAATTTGAATTGGTGTCTGTTCAGGTTCATCCCATATCAAGTCCTGCTCAAAATATCCAAGGGCAACTTGCTCGGAAAATTTGAAATGACCTTGCATGGACGGGATTTGCCCAATTAAAGTCTTGAGCAAAGTGGACTTCCCAATTCCATTAAAGCCGGTGATAACAACTTTTTGACCGCCCTTAATACTAAAATCAATATCCAATAGAACTGGATAGTGATACCCAACTGCCAGGTGTTTGACCTGTAAATGCTCCGTATTTGTCAGCGGTAAAATAGGAAAATGAAAATGGGGGATAATCTCTTTCTGTTCCAAAGCTTCCATTTTGTCCATTCGATCAAGCTGTTTTTGCCGCCCTCTTGCCATTTTCGCTTTTCGTCCAGCGATATTTTTCCTGATAAACTCCTCTGTTCTTTTAATCTCCTTTTGTTGTGCTGAGTATTGACGAATGTAATCTTCACGCAGCAGTGTCTTTTTTCGCAGAAATTCAGAATAAGTGCCGTAATACTTTGTTATTGTGTCATTATCTATATCGCAAATACGATTTGCAATTTTGTCTAAAAACTCAAAATCATGGGAAACAACTAAAAAAGCGTTTTCTAAAGAAGATAGGTATTCTGCCAGCCATGCAACATGGTCTTTATCAAGAAAATTTGTTGGCTCGTCTAATAGCAATACATCTGGTTTTTCAAGCAGTAGTTTTGCCAAAATCACTTTTGCTCGCTGGCCGCCACTCATTTCGATGATAGGGCGGCCAAGACCAATCGCAAGCAGCCCCAGACCATTTGCAACACGCTCGATTGCAGTATCAATGGAATAGAAGTCATGTGTTTCAAGATACTCCTGATAGTAGGCAGCAAGTTCCAGACTTTTCATATCTCCATCGGCAGCCTTTTCATATAGTTGCATGGCTTGTGCTTCTATCTCAAACAATTTCGCAAAAGCTGATTTTAAGAACTCTTTCATTGTGAGCGTATGGTCGATTTCTGCATACTGATCTAAGTAGCCAATCGTAATATTCGGTTGCCAAATAATGCGGCCGTTATCAGGTATAATCTGTTCTGTGCAAATTTTAATCAGGGTGCTTTTGCCGGTTCCGTTCTGTCCGACAATCCCAATGTGTTCCCCTTTGTTCAGTATAAATCCCGCATTTTTGTAAAGCAGGTTTTCACCAAAAGAATGTGTTAGTCCTTCAATTTCTAATAAGCTCATTTTTAAAAAACCTTTCTTAATATATTTGGAAAAAAGAAAAGGCAGAAAGCAAAGATACGCAACGGTATCTGCCTTCTGCCTTTGGCATGGTAACGCAAAAACAAAAGGCCATGGACAAAACATTGTCCATAGCCTCGCACACATTTTAATCACACGGAAAGCCAACACAATAAAATGGGTAGAATACCCCCCTTGGCCTCCCGATGAAATCTAAATGCGCTCTTTATACGCTATACTCTGCACAATGTTTCATCGGAATGGATTGTACAGAGTTGATTTTCTTTTTGCGTTGATCTGTTAAATGAAAATTCATATTTTGCTCTCCTTTGGAGATAATTTTTTTAATAATAACACGATTCTCCCTCTTTGTCAATTTTTCGAAATAAGAACTCTTGAAATAAAATACTACTTTACATCAAATTTCATTACATTCTCATAATCTAACCCGAAATGCACAATGATATAGGGTGATATGAGAATGAACCAAACTGAAAGAAAGTTTGACTTTCATGGGCTCGGGCTGGCTCTGAAAAAAAGCCAGAGAGGAAAAGGGCTGGACGCAAGCCTATGTTGCGGAATTGGTAGACCGTGACTCCCGTACCATTATGAATATCGAGAACAAAGGACAGTATCCGAGTTTCAACCTTTTTGTAAAGCTCATTACCATGTTTGACATTTCGGTTGACCAGTTTATTCATACGGACGGAGGCGAACAGGAAAGTCCTTGCAGAAAGCATATTGATGTGCTCCTAAACTCCATGAACGAGAAAGAACTTGTTGTCATGGAGGCCACAGCCGAAGGGCTCAAGAAAGCCAGAGAAGCGGAGGTTCCAGAATAAGGGCCTCTGTTTTTTGCGCCATTTTCGGGGTGCCGCTAAGTAGCAAGCAATGCCTCCGTGGCCACAAAGGCCCGGACGCTGCTTGTTGGGGCTCGCCCCAAACCCGTATCTTCGGGCCAACATGGCCCGAAGTATTCGCGTCGCTTTGCTCCTTGTTTTCATAACCTCAACGCTCCTTTTCCTGCTTTCTGCCCGGCTCGGTGTAGCCCAGCAGAGTATCAATATTTGCCTTGATGGTGACGATCTCCTGCATATCCCAGCGCGCTTTCTGATACTCTCCATAAAGGCGCTTTTTCTTTGCCGTGAGCTTACGGCCTTCCTCCTTCAGCGCATCCATTTTCGGGAGCTTCGCCCCGCCCAGCAAACGGCGCATTTCCGCTTGCGCCGCCCGATACAGCTCAATATCCGCTTCATGCTCCGCAAGGAATTTCCGGCTGTACTTTGCAGCCTTGTACTGCTCAAAGACCGGGCGTGCTTTGGCATACTGAACCGTTGCGGCCTTTAGCCCGGCATTGGTTTTCATGGTCTGCTCCGTCTGCTTGATCTGCTCGGAAAGTACATGGAAATGGTCGGTTGCCTCGGTGGCTTTTTGCGCCAACTGCTCATAATCAGTCAGGCCATTGTCCTGTATATAGGCGAGTGCGGCGGCCATCTGCTTGATGTTGAACACCTTCGCCCGCATGGCGCTGCAACAAAGTTGTGGTAGCCAGAAATCATCCCTCCCTTCCATGAAAAGGGGCGACCCATTCAGACCGCCCCGACTTCGGGCCAACATGGCCCGAACACAAGATATTTGCCCAAAACACGCTAGACTCCAACTTAATTTTGATGTAAAATATATACAATAAAGGATCGTTAAACGGGGGTTATACATATGGGGACGATATTTGTTGCCGGGACTTATGGTGTAGGGAAAAGCACATTATGTAATAAATTGTCAACTGCATTAAAAATTCCCGATTTTTCTGCCGGTGATCTCATTAGTGCAGTCAACGGTGAAACTTATGGAGCAAATAAAGCGGTTAGGGACAAAGATGCTAATCAGAATATTTTGGCCTCACAAGTCAAGCAACTTCTGAAATCGACCCCTAGTATTATTCTTGCCGGACATTTTTGCATATTTGACATAAATGGTAATGTTGATACTTTGCCGAGTAGGGTGTTCTATGATCTGGAAATAGAAACCATACTTTTGCTGGAGACCTCGTCCTCACAAATTATAAAAAATTTGTCGGTGCGAGATAAAAAAGAGTATTCTGAAAGTCAAATTTTACTTTTACAAAAAGCAGAACATGAAAAGGCACATGAGATTGCTACAAGCATAAATTGTAATCTGTATATTCATCATATGCTTTTTGATGAAACTGATATTACGAGTTGCTTATCTTATATAGAAAGGGGCCCAAAATTATGAGAGTTTTGCTTGACACAAATATAATCATCCATAGAGAAAACAAGCGTGTTTCCAATTATAGTATTGGCCACCTTTTTCGATGGTTGGATAAGTTAAAATATGATAAAGTAATCCATCCATACTCTGTATCCGAAATAAAAAAATATCGAGATCCAGAAACGCAAGAGGCTATTTCGGTAAAGCTGGAATCATATGAGGTAATCAAAACCATTAAGGATCCAGACAATTCTTTTTTAGAATTGATCGGAATTCCGGAAAAATCGCAAAATGACAGGATTGATGATTGCCTGTTGTTTGAAGTATATTCAAACAGAGTTGACATACTAATCACGGAGGATCGGAGACTAAGAAATAAAGCTATAAAGCTAGGTTTGAGTGACAGAGTTTTTTCAATAAATGCATTTATCAGTGCAGCGACGGCTGAAAACCCAAGTCTCATCGAATATAAAATGCTTGCCGTTGAAAAAACCTATTTCGGAAATGTTGATTTAACCGATTCTTTTTTTGACAGTTTCCGTATCGCTTATCCAGGATTTGATAAGTGGTTTGCTCGCAAGTGCGATGAAGAAGCTTACATATGTAATACGGATGCTGGAAAAGTACTGGGATTCCTCTACTTAAAAACAGAAGGTGTCGATGAGAATTACTCAGATATTGTTCCGCCCTTTAAACCGATGCGCAGATTAAAAGTAGGAACATTTAAAGTTGAATCTACCGGATTTAGGTTGGGTGAGCGTTTTGTTAAAATTATTTTTGACAATGCCTTACAACGCAATGTTGACGAAATTTATGTAACACTCTATACAGATAGAGAAGAACTGTCCGCTTTGGCTGCATTACTGAAAAGGTGGGGCTTCACTGAATATGGAGTAAAAATTGGAAACGGGAAAGAAGAACAAGTTTTAGTAAAAAGGATGAAAGATTTTGATCATAATATTTCTTTTCGCAAAAACTTTCCCAACATTCAGTATGATTGCAACAAGTATATTTTGCCGATTTTTCCACAATATCACACCACACTACTCCCGGATTCCAAACTGAACAACGAGAATAAAATTGATTTTCTCGGAAGAGAACCTCATAGATATGCATTACAAAAGGTCTATATCTCGTGGGCCCCCGGAAATGGTGTAAAGCCCGGTGATCTAATTCTGTTTTATCGAACAGGCCCCGAAGGTTCAAATAAAAAATATACTTCGGTTGTTACAACAGTCGCTATGGTGGATGAAATTATTAGCAATATTCATTCTCAGGAGGAACTGCTTAGTATCTGTCAGAATCGAAGCGTCTTTTATACCGAAGAATTGAAAGGCTTTTGGCGTGATCATAGGCGTAATTTAAAAGTTTTAAAATTCATATTTGTCAAAAGCCTAAGCAAAAGATTAACATTGGGCTACCTTTGGGACCATGACATTGTGTGTGCTCCAGGGGGACCTAGATCGTTTATGAAATTGAGTGATGAACAATATAATCAGATTATGCACGATTCTGAGACGGAAATTAAGTATGTAGAATGATGAGGATTTAATTTTGAAGGCGATTCTATTATCAATAAAACCAGAATATGTTGATAGGATATTGGCTGGTACAAAAAAATATGAATATCGTAAACGGCTAGCACGAAGTGACAGTTCTGTTCTACTTGTATATAGCACATCTCCGGTAATGAAAGTGGTGGCAAAAGTTGAAATACTAGGCACTATTTGTGCAGCTCCCTCTACCTTATGGGAACAGACTAAAAGTAACGCGGGCATTAGCAGAAAAAAATATCGGGAATATTTTCATGGGTGCAAAACAGCATACGCCTATGAATTAGGAAAAGTGGAAATATTTGATCCTCCACGAGATTTATTA
>JAHHQS010000192.1 GCA_020026285.1 Parabacteroides sp.
TTGAATGTATCATTTAGTATTTCTGCTTGACTTGAAAATGGAAACAATAATAATAGTATTGTTATTTTAATATAAAGTCTCAATTTGAACATAGTTACTTGTGGTAAAATGCAAAATTATAAAATAGGCCATTTCTATCAATATCTACTGAAAGGTAAAAATGATTGAAACTTGGCATTAAAATTGGTAAAATCTTATCATTATAATGTGTGGAATATTAGCAAAAAGCATATCAACTACGCTTAATATAGGAATTCAGCTTTTACATTTATAATAATACAGTTTTATCTATTAGCATTATTTGCCTTTTTTTCCATATATTTTTTATATTCAGGTTCTCTTTTTTTATTCATTGGGAACCAACCTTTGATTACTCTGTCTCGTTGTTCGAATAATTCAAGAATAGTCCAAAAAGAAGAAAATGAAAATACACCTAACATTGAAGATATTATCACATCTTGAATGTGTAGTGAACAAATAATTCCCAATATACCTAATATTAAGAAGAACCACCAACAGCGAGTGCCCAGATAGTACTCTGATTTAATTACAATTGGATGGAACACACCAATAATGATAAATGTGCTGATTCCAATAAATAATCCTGTCAGGCCGTTTTCGTATATAAAGTCTAACATATTAATTTTCTGACTTATATTAGAGTTATTAATTATGTTATTTGTATTTATTCCAAAGAATATTCCTACAAAAGTAATTAGAAATATTTGAAAAAATATCTTTTTGCTGAAAAAAATGACCAAAACGTATAATAATTTTCAATGACTACATTTTTAATATTTAGAGAGAGTTAAAATGTTTATATTTGCACTAGTTTATAATTTATGTTTTGAAAATGGAAACAGGATTGACTTTTACCAGTAATACAATTGTCTCAGAGAAAAATATAGCCAAGACAATGGGCTCCGGTGATTTGGAAGTGTTTGCAACTCCGTCTATGGCTGCATTGATGGAAAATGCTGCAATGAATGCAGTTGCTCATGAATTACCCATTGGATCTACTACTGTAGGTTCTTTATTGGAAATTTCACATAACCGACCTTCCGGATTAGGGGAGGCGGTTTCAGCTACTGCTACTCTTGAAGCGGTAGAAGGACGTAAACTTACGTTCTCGGTGGTTGCCAAGGATTCTAAGGGAGTAATTGGCGAGGGTAAACATATACGTTTTATAGTGGATTGTGCAAAATTCATGTCCAAGTTGGGATAGTATGCCTATAATAGGGTATTTTTATACGTTAAAATAGCAACTTTTGGTTATTTTAGGATAGTGAATATCGGCGTAAATTTGCATAGTTAAAAATGAAAAGCTATGAGAATAGAAAAAATTACTGGACGTGAAATATTGGATTCAAGAGGTAATCCAACAGTAGAAGTTGATGTTTTGCTAGAATCAGGTATTATGGGTCGTGCATCTGTTCCATCAGGTGCATCAACTGGTGAAAACGAAGCATTGGAATTGCGCGATGGTGACAAAAAACGCTATGGCGGTAAAGGTGTTTTGAAAGCAGTTGATAATATCAATAAAGTCATCGCTCCTGCATTGATTGGAATGTCAACTTTGGATCAAGTTGGTATCGACCACACTATGTTGGCTTTAGATGGTACTAAGACTAAATCAAATTTAGGTGCTAACGCTATTTTAGGTGTTTCTTTGGCTGTAGCTAAAGCTGCTGCTAATTATTTGGAACTTCCTCTATACAGATATATTGGCGGAACAAATACATACGTATTGCCAGTTCCTATGATGAACATCATTAATGGTGGTTCTCACAGTGACGCTCCTATCGCTTTCCAAGAGTTCATGATTCGCCCTGTAGGCGCATGCTGCTTTAAAGAAGGTTTGAGAATGGGTGCTGAAGTATTCCACGCTTTGAAAAAAGTTTTGCATGATCGTGGCTTGAGCACTGCTGTAGGAGATGAAGGTGGTTTCGCTCCAACTTTGGATGGAACAGAAGATGCTTTGAATTCAATCATCGCTGCTATCAAAGCTGCAGGTTATGAACCTGGAAAAGATGTTATGATTGGCATGGACTGTGCTTCATCTGAATTCTATAAGAATGGTGTTTATGATTACACTATCTTCGAAGGTGAAAAAGGAGTTAAACGTACATCTGATGAACAAGTTGACTATCTTGAAAACCTAATCAATAATTTCCCTATCGATTCTATAGAAGACGGTATGGCTGAAAACGATTGGGAAGGTTGGAAGAAATTAACTGAACGTATCGGTAAACGTTGCCAATTGGTTGGTGATGACTTGTTCGTAACTAATGTTGAATATTTATCAAGAGGTATCAAAGAAAATTGCGCTAACTCAATTCTTATCAAAGTTAACCAAATCGGTTCTTTGACTGAAACCCTTGATGCAATTGAAATGGCTCACCGTCATGGCTATACAACTGTTACTTCTCACCGTTCAGGTGAAACTGAAGATGCTACAATCGCTGACATCGCAGTTGCTACTAACAGTGGCCAAATCAAGACTGGTTCTATGAGCCGTTCTGACCGTATGGCTAAATACAACCAATTGCTTCGCATTGAAGAAGAACTTGGAGATCGTGCAGTTTATGGTTACAAAAGAATTAAATAATAAGCAAATTATTTAGATTGTTATATAGGAAGAGTCTCTCGACGGGAGGCTCTTCTTTTTTATTCGTCTTTATAAATAGATATATAAAAAGGAGTATCATTTGATACTCCTTTATCTTTTTCGAATTGATACTTATGAATTAAGCAATTTCAGGTTGGATTGCAGCAACCCAAGCTTCGATTCTTTCGTCAGTTTTGTCGTCTTCGTTAACTTCGTCGATTGCAAGACCTACGAATTTGCCATCAACGTTAGCTGTAGATTCATCGAATGTATAACCAGCAGCATCTACTGCTCCGATGAATTTGCAACCTGTGCCTTGAAGTTGGCTATAAAGTTCACCCATACCATTGCAGTATGTATCGCTGAATGAAGAAGAGTCGCCACAACCGAACAAAGCAACGATTTTTCCGCTAAGGTCTTGACTTTTCAATTCTTCGATAAAGCTGTACCAATCATCTTGCAAGTCACCGCTACCCCAAGTTGAAGTACCTAGAATCAAAACTTCATATTGTTCAGTATCTGCAACAGATGCATTAGATACATCGTGAATATCACTATCATTTACGCCAAGTTTGGCTGCAATACGTTGTGCAATATCTTCAGTTGTTCCTGAAGTAGAGCCAAAGAAAATACCTGTTGTCTTCATTTTTAATTATTTTAAGTTAGAAATTTTAATACAAATATCACATATTAATATGACTTCTGCAATACCTAATTTGTTTAATTTAGTTTAAAAAATACCTAAAAATGAGGATGTTCGGACCTTTTAATAGTGCTAATAATAGCATGGTTTATATCGATTTTGGATATATAAATCTATTGAGCTATTCGCCATCAATTGACTTGAAGATCTTTGTTACAATTTTAGGGGTGGCATAGTTGTCCCTATCTTCTTTGTTTACATTTATAAATCCTTTAAAATGAGGAATTTGTTTTGTTGTCAGTCTGTAGCAGTCAACCCAAAGAATACGATGTGTGAGAATGTGTTTGAGCCCTTTTGCCACGACTTGAATACAGCTTGTGTCGTCTGTTAATTTTGCAATTCGGTTTAACACTTCTTTTTCTTCTGGAGGAGTCTCAAATTCTAACAGATATGGCTCGTATAAACCTTGCCAAATATCGCCGGCTCCTCTGCGTCGTAAAAGTATCTTTTCATTATCTTCAATATAGATATATACTAAATATCTATTAATGACTGTGGCCTTTTTTGATTTTACAGGAAGGTCTTGAATGGTCTTGTTCTGGAATGCCAAACATTTCCCGTTGAAAGGACATCTTTCACAATTAGGTAACTTAGGTGTACATTGGATAGCCCCAAAGTCCATGATGGCTGAATTGTAAATGTGTGGATGCTTCTTGTCCAGCAATTCATTTGCCAATAGATTGAATTCTTTTTTACCTGCTGTGCTATCAATAGGGCTATGAATATCAAAAATTCTGGAGAGTACACGATATACATTACCATCTACTACGGCATAATTCTGATGATATGCAAAGGAACAAATGGCAGATGCGGTATATTCTCCAATTCCTTTTAATTGTCGGATTTCTTCGTATGTGGTAGGAAACGTTCCTCTCTCTGCAATTATTTTGGCTGACAGATGCAAATTGCGTGCGCGACTATAATATCCAAGACCTTGCCATTGTTTCAGGACATCGTCTTCGTTTGCTTCTGCAAGGCTGAACACATTTGGAAAGTGTTCAATGAATCGTTTATAATAATCCATTCCCTGGGCTACGCGTGTCTGTTGAAGAATAATTTCAGAAATCCAGATTAAGTAGGGATCTGTGACATTTCTCCACGGCAAATCGTAGCGACCATTTGACTTGTACCAGTTTTCTAATATATTCGCGAAATCTTGCATATATACAAAGGTAGGAATAATTCAATAATTGTAGAAAGTAAAATTTTCCTAAATACATTAGGTTTTAACTTTCAATGTTAAAAAAGTGTCGTTTAATGATGTTTAATTTATCAAAATTAACTACTTTTACTCAACGATTCAAGACCTAAGTGATATGATAAAAATTTATTGTGTAAATACGAAAACCACCAAAGAATTTGTTGAAGGAACAACTTTGTTGGATATGCTTCCTGAGTTTGAATTTGACCAACCTTATCCTATCCTTTCAGCTAAGGTGAATAATGTTAGTCAAGGCCTAAAATATAGAGCCTTTAACAACCGACAGGTCGAATTTTTGGATTATCGTACTTATTTGGGAAGAAGTGTTTATTGTAACTCGCTATGTTTTTTGCTGTCTAAAGCCTTGACAGATATTTTCCCAAAGAGTAAAGTCTATATCCGCCGTCCAATTTCTAAAGGCTATTTTTGTACTGTTGACAAAGGTGACAATACAACTCTTACTCCTGATGAATTGGAAATGGTGCGCAATCGAATGAAGCAGATTGTGGATGCTGATCTTCCTTTCCGTCGTTATGAAGTGAGACAAGAAGAAGCAGTTAAACTGTTTACTGAATTAGGATACTATGACAAAGTGAGACTTTTGGAAACAGTAAATGATGTTTATGTAAATTACTACACTTTGGGTGATACTCCTGATTATTATTATGATGCTTTACTTTCCAGTGCAGGTTACTTGAAGGTATGGAGCTTGACAATGTATCGTGGAGGTTTGCTTTTAAGAGTTCCTGACAGACATCATCCGGAAAAATTAGCTCCTTTCTTTGAACAGCCAAAGACATTTGAAGTCTTTTCTGAAAGTATCAAATGGAATAAGATAATGGGACTTGAAAACGTAGGTAATGTTAATCAAGCTTGTGCAAGGGGAGAGGCTTCTGACTTGATTAAAGTGGCTGAAGCATTACAGGAAAAGAAAATCGTTCAAATTGCAGAAGAAATTGATCGCCGTGTCAATTCAAGAACACCCTTGCGTATTGTTTTGATTACTGGACCGAGCAGTAGTGGTAAATCTACGTTTTGTAAACGTTTGAGTATTCAATTGAAGGCTTGTGGTTTGCGTCCGATTTCATTCTCAACAGATGATTATTTTGTAAATCGTTTGGATACTCCGAAATTACCGGACGGTTCTTACGACTTCGATAATTTTGATACTGTTGACCATGAATATTTGCAGAATGACATCATTAAGTTAATGAACGGTGAAACTGTTGAAGTTCCTGAATATAACTTTACAACCGGTATCCGTGAAATGAACGGAAAGAAATTGAAATTGGAAGAAGGAATGGTGCTCTTGGTAGAAGGTATTCATGCTCTAAATCCTAAATTGACGGACAGGGTTCCTGATGAATCCAAATATAAGATTTTCATTAATACGATTACAAGTATCTCTTTGGATGATCATAATTGTATTCCAACAAGTGACAATCGTTTGTTGAGACGAATTATGAGAGATTATAATAAAGGTGCATTTACTGCTAAGGAATCTATTGCCAACTGGCCCAATGTTCGTAGAGCTGAGGTGAAATGGATTTATTCTTTCCAAGAGAATGCTGATGTAATGTTCAATTCAACCTATATCCTTGAATTTGCAGTCCTTCGTGCTCATGCAGAACAAATATTAATGACTATTCCTAAAAATTGTCCTGAATATAGTGATGCACATCGTTTGAAGAAATTCTTAAACTACTTTACGCCTGTATCTGATAAAGATATTCCGTCAACTTCATTAATTAGAAGTTTCATTGGAGGTAGTAATCTATAGAAATATTAATCTTATTGACTATAAAATGGAAATAGTATTGAATTCACAAAGGGAAGGAAACTTATCTTCTTCATTATCATTAGAAGATTATTTGCCTTTATTAAATTATTATATAAATTCATATGGGAGTTTTTC
>JAHHQS010000193.1 GCA_020026285.1 Parabacteroides sp.
TGATTAATAAACTCGTTTAAAATAATTCCTCAAAGGTTAAAAGTCGGTATTATTTTATTCTTTTTCTTAAAAAATGAATATCAAATACAATACCGGAATATTGGGTTAAAATATTAACAGATATAATATCACACTATTTTTAGTCTGATACTAGATATTTTTTGTATAAAATGAATTTCGCTATAATTTCAGCAGGAGAAGGTTCTCGCCTTTCAAAAGAAGGAATTACCTTACCCAAACCTTTAATCCAACTCAATGGAGTTGCTATGGTAGACCGCCTGATAAAAATTTTTATTAAAAGCGGTGCTGATAAGATTATTATTATCATTAATAATCTGAGCCAATTAACCAAAGCTCATTTAGCAGAACTTCAACAACGTAGTAACGTACCATTAGAAGTTATCATAAAAACGACACCAAGCTCCATGCATAGTTTTTATGAATTAAGCAAATATCTAGATGAGGACAAGTTTTGTCTGACAACTGTAGATACCGTATTTCGCGAGGATGACTTCCTTGAATTCATAGAGGCATTCAAAAAGTCTGATTATGATGGATATATGGCTGTTACAGATTTTATCGATGACGAAAAGCCTCTTTATATTTCAACCGACAATCAATTTAATATTACAGGATTTTACGACAATCTAACTCCTGAGTGTCATTATATTTCTGGAGGAATCTATTGTCTGACTCCTGCTGCAATCCATACATTGAATGAATGTATGAAAAAAGGATTGTCACGAATGAGAAATTTTCAAAGGCAGTTAGTTGCCGATGGTTTAAAACTAAAGCTTATCCATTCAGTAAGATTCTGGATGTGGATCATGCTGATGATATAAAGAAAGCTGAAATTTTTTTGAATGAAAGAAAATAAAAAAGTAAATAATTATATGAAACAGGTTCCTTTTTTACCAATGTTAATTGGTACTGGATTCGGATCAGGATTTTCTCCTTTTGCTCCAGGAACAGCCGGAGCTTTATTAGCCACCATTATTTGGTTGGGAGCGGTATATTTATTACCCTACTCTTATGTTTTTTACTTCACTTTAGCTTTAATTATTCTTTTTACCATATTAGGTATTTGGTCTGCCAACAAATTGGAAAAATATTGGGGTGAAGATCCATCGCGTGTTGTTGTTGACGAAATGGTGGGTGTATGGATTCCTTTGCTTGCTGTTCCATCAGACAACTTATGGTATTACATGATTGCCGCTTTCGCTTTATTTAGACTTTTTGATATATTCAAGCCTTTGGGTATTCGTAAAATGGAAGATTTACCTGGTGGAACAGGTGTTATGATGGATGATATTCTTTCTGGCATTTATTCAGTAATAATCCTTTTAGCTGTAAGATACTGGATATAATTATTAGTTTGTATAAATTTAAAATATTAAAATAATGTTGAATTATAGAGACACATTACAACAATTGATTTATAAGATTATAAATCCAATTGTAAAAGGGATGATCAAAGTAGGAATTACTCCTAACTTTATTACAACAACAGGTTTGGTACTGAATATGATAGCTGCTGCAATTTTCATTTATGCTGCTATTTACCACAAAGGAGAATTGGCCTATGTAGGTTGGGGAGGTGCATTAGTTCTTTTTGCAGGTTTGTTCGATATGATGGACGGACGTGTTGCACGCGTTGGTAATATGCAATCAACATTTGGAGCTTTATACGATTCTGTACTTGATCGTTATAGCGAACTATTCACTTTATTCGGTTTATTCTATTATTTGATTCTACATGGTTATGTTTGGGGATCAATTATTTCTTTCCTTGCTTTAATTGGCTCTATTATGGTAAGTTACGTCAGAGCTCGTGCAGAAGGTTTGGATTTGGAATGTAAAGTTGGTCTGATGCAACGTCCGGAACGTGTTGTTTTAGCATCATTAGGAGCTATTTTCTGTGGAATATTTTCTGATTGTCAGGCATTCGATCCTTTTTATATTCTGATTGTTCCATTAGCAATCATCGCTGTATTAGCAAATTGGACTGCATTTGTACGCATCAACCATTGCCGCAAATTATTGAAGAATAAGTAATCTGTTTTTTTCAGACTATTGATAAGATGTTTAAATTTCAATTACCGACAAAAAGAGAGTCCGTTTTAACAATACTCTTTATTGGTATATTCCTAACTGTCACAGGTCTTCTTGCCAGTATCAGGTCTGAACACATTCTAATGATAGGATTATTCCTATTATTATTTTTTCCAAGTGTTCCTACCCGAAAATTAGCTGTAGCACTGATACCTTTCGCTTTATTTGGTGCATCGTATGACTGGATGCGTCTATATCCCAATTATATGGTAAATCCGATAGACGTCCAAGGTCTTTATGAAGCAGAGAAAGCTCTATTCGGTATTTCGTCGGGTACGGAAGTATTAACTCCATGCGAATTCTTTGCAGAACATAATTGTAGTATTGCCGATTTCTTTGCAGGAGTCTTTTACTTATGTTGGGTTCCGGTACCTATGCTTTTTGGACTGATTTTATTTTTCCAAAAAAAGCGTTCATTATATTTACATTTTGCGTTGGTTTTCCTTTTTGTAAACCTGATTGGCTTTGTTGGATATTATATTCATCCAGCAGCCCCACCTTGGTACGCAATGAATTATGGTTTTGAACCCATACTTGATACTCCAGGAAATGTAGCAGGTCTAGGTCGTTTTGACGAATTACTGGGTTGTAATATATTCAATGGAATTTATGGAAGAAATTCAAACGTATTTGCAGCTGTTCCGTCTTTACATGCAGCATATATGGTTGTAACTTTAGCTTATGCAATTATAGGACGCTGTAATAAATGGGTTATTTCCATTTTTTCCGTCATTATGGTCGGAATATGGTGGACTGCAGTTTACACGAGTCACCATTATGTGATTGATGTTCTTTTAGGAATCGGTTGTGCATTATTAGGAATTTTCCTTTTTGAAAAAGTTCTAATGAAATGTGGTTTCTTCCAACGATTCTATAATAAATATAACAGTTATATTCAAGGATAGAATCTAAACAGAAATGGGAGACAGAAATACAAATAAAAAGGCTTAAAATGAGTCTTTATAAATGATATAAAAACATTATATGAGTTTTCGTTTTTTACCAGAGGGAAAAAGGTATCCCAAAATACATTTGTTCAAGAAAGATAGTTTCTTCACATTCATGAGAGCCCAATTTTCCTCTCAGATTTCAAGTGCGACTGATTTTTTGACTACTATTTTATTAGCCAAACTTTTTGACATGTATTATGTTGCGGCTACTACTTTGGGAGCTTTAGCCGGTGGTACAGTCAACTGTTCTGTCAACTATTTCTGGGCATTCAAAGCACAAGATTGTAAAAAGAAATACGTATTGATTAAATACGTACTGGTCTGGATAGGAAGCATCGGTTTGAATACCTTAGGTGTTTATATTCTCACCGAATCCATCCAAGATACCCGATGGATTCAAGAAGCTTTAGGTTCTTTTGCAGAAGATGTATTTATACTTAGTAAGATTGTAGTTTCATTACTTGTTGGATGGTTATGGAATTACAATCTGCATAGGATCTTTGTATTTAGAGATTGTAATATAAAGAATTCGAATCTTGTAAAAATCATAATGAAGAGAAGAAATAAAAGTATTGTTTAGACTAACAATAAAATAACACATTTCTAAAAATATTCGCAATATTAAAATAACACTATTAGAAACCAATAAAAAAAGACAAAAAAGGGTTTGATATGTCACAAATTTCTATCATAGGAGTCAGTAGAGGTTGTAAATATTCACCTAATCACGTGGATAATGATGCCGCCATATTCAATATTGTGACACAAGCTCTTATTCAATCAGATTGTAAAGTTTCAACTTATACGGAGCAGGAATTTGTAACCAAAGAAATCACGGGTAGTATTATCTTCGATATGGCACGAGACAAGTCAACACTGGATCGGCTGAAAAGGCTGGAAGATGAAGGAGCTTTAGTTATAAATTCAGCTTATGGTATTGATAACTGTGTTCATAAAACAATGACTGAATTATTGATTCAGAACAAAATACCACATCCGAAAAGTATTTTTCTTAGTTCAGACAAGACTTATCCAGGAACTTTTTTCCCTTGTTGGTTCAAACGAGCCGAGTCTCACGCCTTGGTTAAAGAAGATGTTGCTTATGCAACCAATCAGGAACAAGCGAATGTTATAATGAAAGATTTCCATGAAAGAGGAATACCAGAAGCTGTAATCAATGAACATCTACAAGGTGATCTCATTAAATTCTATGGAGTAAAGGATACTGATTTTTTTTACTGGTTCTATCCGGATTCTTGTTCACATAGTAAATTCGGACTCGAAAAGATTAATGGAAAGGCCAAAGGTTATCCTTTCAATCTGGATATATTAAAGAAATATAGCGACCAGATTTCTGGTTTACTGAATGTACCAATTTATGGAGGAGACTGTATTGTACTCCCTTCAGGAGAAATTGTTATTATTGATTTTAATGATTGGCCAAGTTTTGCCCGCTGCCGCGAAAAGGCTGGAATTAAAATAGCAGAATGTATTTATAATCTGGTCTTAAAAAGAATAAATAGAGATGAGTAATGAGTCTATCATAAAAGGGTTGAAGGCCTCGTTCAAGTCCATGGATACAGAAGAGTTTCTGGATATTTATTTTAATCGTCCTTTTGGCTATGTATGGGCTCTTTTTTTTCAGAAATTGAATATCCATCCGAATGTCGTCACGATCTTTTCTATTATTTTAGGAATTGCTGCCGGATATTGTTTTTATTTTCCAGACATGACTCATACTCTAATCGGTATTCTTCTGCTAATTTGGGCTAATCATTACGATAGTGCCGATGGTCAACTGGCACGAATGACTGGAAAAAAGACTCAATGGGGAAGAATTCTTGATGGCTTTGCCGGAGATATCTGGTTCTTCTGTATTTACCTAGCAATCTGTCTTCGATTAACAGAGCAACCTATTCCATTCTTATCAGATTATCATTGGGGGATATCAATCTGGTTGATTGCTGTTTTTGCCGGTATTGTTTGTCATAGTAAACAGTGTACTTTATCTGATTATTATCGAAACATTCATTTATATTTCCTAAAAGGGAAAAACGGAAGTGAACTTGATAATTTCAAACAGCAACGTGAAATATTTCATTCGCTCTCTTGGAAAAATGATTTTTTCTGGAAACTATTCCTTTATTTCTACGGAAACTATACACATAAACAGGAAAGTCTATCTCCGAATTTCCAAAAATTCTATAATCTGGTTCGCCAAAAGTATGGAGAGGAAATACCTCAGTCGTTACGCGATGAATTTCGTACTGCTAGCAAACCTTTGATGAAATATACGAATATTCTTACATTTAATACTCGTGCAATCGCTTTATATATATCATTGCTTATCGGAGAACCTTGGTTGTATTTCTTCTTCGAAATAATTGTAATGACTTTTATTTACATATATATGCATCATAAGCACGAAACAATGAGTAAGCAGTTTTATCAAAAATATTCAAACTTGTAATACTTGAGACCTAAAAACGGAATGATGATCAGAACAGACAAAATAGAAGGAATCATATTCGATTACGGAGGAACTATTGATACCAATAGTATTCACTGGGCTGAAGTCCTTTGGCAGAAGTATGAACTTCATCAGATTCCGGTGGATAAACACAGTTTTCGTGAAGCCTTTGTTTATGGCGAACGTACATTGGGTAAATATCCTTATATTCGTCCGGAATATAATTTTCTCGATGTATTACGCATCAAATTAGAATTACAAATGAAGTTTTTGTCAGGACAAGGAAAACTGACAAAAGACAAGTCTGTATTAAATCATTATGCAAATCTGATTGCCGACAGCGCCTATCAGCATGTATCTGATGTATTAAAAATAACCCGACCAATTATTGCTGATTTGTCAAAACGTTATAAACTGGTACTGGTTTCAAATTTCTATGGCAATATTGAAACAATATTGAAAGATTTTAATCTATTCGATTATTTCTCATCCATTATCGAAAGTACAGTTGTCGGTATACGAAAACCCAATCCTGCTATCTATCAGTTAGGAGTTGATGCTATAGGATTTCCAGCTTCAAATGTTCTAGTTATAGGCGATTCCTTTACGAAAGATGTTATACCAGCCAAATCGATCGGTTGTCAGGTTGTCTGGCTGAAAGGTATAGGATGGAATAACGATGAAAAAAACGATGAATCCATTCCGGATGCCATCATTACAGATATGGCACAATTGCCATTTTTACTTGAATAACAAATATTTTTA
>JAHHQS010000194.1 GCA_020026285.1 Parabacteroides sp.
TGGCGGAATTAATTTGATAAACATCTATGTGTAAAAAGATGTGCATATCATTGACTGACAAAACTCTCTTACGTGACTTGTCCGACAAGGGTAATTTCAATGATGTCAAAGAACTGTTTACGATTTTAAGTGGACACTAATGTGTCAAAGAGCTAAATGACCCCTTGATCCGGGCTATTTGATTAATTGTTTACTCGTCTCATTTTAACGAGACACTAATGTTATGATAAAACAAATAAATTTAATACTTGTTCTGGCTCTATATAGCTCTTCAGTAGTTGAAGCAAGTAAACATGAGTCAGATACATATGAAACAAATTTGAATATTTCTTTTGTTAATCAGGAAAAAGGAATTGTAGTAAATGGTACTATTCGTGATAAAGAACGTATACCTCTACCAGGTGTGAATGTATTCGTAAAAGGAACAACTATAGGAACAGTAACAGATACTGATGGAAATTATACATTGACAGTTCCTAATAAGAAATCCATATTAGTTTTTCAATATGTTGGTTTTGAACCTAGAGAAGTGGTTGTAGGAAGCCAGATTAATATCAATCTGGAGATGAAAGAAAATGTAGAGAATCTGGAGGAAGTAGTAGTTGTTGGTTTTGGTAAGCAAAAGAAAGTATCTGTTGTAGGATCAATCACGACAATTGATCCTAAAAAATTACAAGTGGGTACTACTCGTTCTATGAGTAATAATTTGGTTGGACAGTTGTCTGGTATTATTGGAGCTCAAAGGTCAGGAGAAACAGGTTATGATAATTCAGATTTCTTTATTCGTGGAATCTCTTCTTTTACAGGGAAGAACGGTGCTTTAGTGTTGGTCGATGGTATAGAGCGTGATTTGAACACAATTGATCCGGCCGAAATAGAGTCTTTTTCTATTTTGAAAGATGCATCAGCAAGTGCGGTTTATGGTGTAAGAGGTGCAAATGGTGTAATCCTTATCAATACGAAACGAGGAAAAGTGGGAAAACCATCTGTTAAGGTTCGCTTAGAACAAAGCCTTACAAAACTGGGTAAAATGCCTAAATTCGCAGGATCTTATGATTACATCAGTTTAATAAATGAAATAGCGAAGGATGAAGGAAAACCTCTACCTTATGATGATGAGACTTTGAATCATTATAAGATACAAGATGACCCAGAACTTTATCCGAATGTTAATTGGATTGATGAGGTTACAGAAGAGTGGGGTAATAATACACGTGCCAATCTGGATGTATCTGGTGGTGGTGAGATTATTCGTTACTCATTGGTTGGATCTTTTTACAGAGAACGTGGTATCATGACTCGAGATAAAAGTTATGAGTGGAATTCTACACCCACTTTATCTCGTTATAATGTCCGTTCAAATGTTGATGTAAATATTACTCCAACTACATTATTCCGAATAAATATAGGTGGATATTTGCAAGACAGACACAGAACGTCTGAGAGTTTTGATAATATCTTTTCAGAAGCTTTTAATACTCCGCCTCATTGGCATCCAGCTATTTACTCAAATGGAAAGATCCCAAAAGTGAAAAATCGTACGAATCCTTGGGCCTTGACTACTCAAACAGGGTATGCGGATTATAGTGACTCTAAAATAGAATCGTTATTTACATTAGAGCAAGATTTAAAGTTCATTTTACCGGGTTTGAAAGCTAAAGGAACATTCTCTTTTGATAGAAGTCAAAGTTCTTGGATTGTGAGATCAAAAAGACCAGACTATTACAGTCCAGCCACTAGTCGAGATGAGAATGGAAACTTGAATCTAGTGATTAGCGAATATGGACAAGAGTATCTAGGATATGAGAAAGATTCTGATTTCGGTAGAAAGTCTACTTATTTAGAATGGCTTTTATCTTATGATCAAACATTTGGGAAACATATAGTTTCTGGAATGTTTATGTATAATCAACGACATTTGAATACGGGTGATAAATTGCCGTTCCGTTTCCAAGGTATTGCAGGAAGATTATCATATACCTATGATAATCGATATATTACAGAATTCAATTTTGGTTATAATGGATCTGAGAATTTTGCGAAAGGGCATCGATTTGGATTTTTCCCTTCTGTTGCAGCTGGTTGGGTTATTTCAGAAGAAGATTTCATGAAAAAGACACAAGATGTGATCTCAAATTTGAAGATTAGAGCTTCTTGGGGATTGGTAGGAAATGATCAATTAGGATCGCGCTTCCCTTATTTGACAACAATTGGAGATACCGGAGATTATACTTGGGGTGTTGATAATAACTATCACCGTGCAGGACGTTGGGAAGGATTAGTCGGCTCAAATAGTTTGACTTGGGAGAAAGTGAAAAAATTTGATGTCGGATTAGAATTAGGATTGTGGAATGCTATTGATTTTACAATAGACTATTTCTCTGATCATCGATATGATATTTTCATGCAAAGAACAAATATTCCATCTAGTGCCGGTTTTATTCAAATGCCTTATGCTAACTACGGTAAAGCGAACAATAAAGGTGTTGAAATGTCTTTGTCTATCAATAAACAAGTTTCAAAAGATTTGTCTGTAATGGTTAGGGGAACACTTACTTATGCAAAGAGTGAGATAACGGAAATGGATGAACCTAGCGGAATTAGAGGGACAAATCGTGCACGTACAGGACAGCCTATTAATCAAATATTTGGTTTAATTGATGATGGCCTGTTTACAAACGATGATTTTGCTGATGTAGAGAATGGAGTGTTAAAGGAAGGTGTTCCTGTGCCAACATTCAATGATAAGGTACGCCCTGGAGATATCAAATATGTCGATGTGAATAAAGATGGTAAAATTGATTATTTGGATGAGTCTGCTATCGGAGGGACTGTAGATCCTCAGCTAGTATATGGTTTTGGTGCTAATATTCAATATAAACAGTTTGATTTTGGTTTCTTCTTTCAAGGCAATGGTAAAACATATCGTTTAATAGGTGGACCAGATTTCATTCCTGGTAGTGGATCTGGTATGGCTAATATTTATGATAATTATAAGGATCACTGGACGGAGGATAATCCAAGTCAGAATGTATTCTGGCCTCGTTTGTCTAGTTCCAAAAATGAGAATAATATTCACCCTTCCACTTGGTGGCTAAAAGATATGAGCATGTTGAGATTGAAGAATATAGAATTGGGGTATAGTTTTTCTAAACAACATTTGTTACCTAGCTTCATACAGAGAGCTCGTGTTTTTGTGACAGGAAACAATTTGTTACAATTTTCTAAATTCAAGATGTGGGATCCGGAAATCGGTGCTTCTAATGGATTAAGGTATCCTATAATGAAATCAGTGGCTGTTGGTTTTGATATTAATTTTTAACAATCAAATCGTAAGATGATGAAAATGAAAAAATATTTACCTCTTTTGTTAGGAGGAATGTTGGCGTTTAGTTCTTGTTCAGATTACTTGGATAAAGCGCCGGATGATATGCTTACTTTAGAGATGGTTTTTAAAGATAAGGTGCGTACGGAAGACTGGTTGGCTGGACTTTATACTAGTATTCCAAGCCAGTGGAATTATAATCATCAGGAAGGTCCATTGGGCGATGATATGAATCCTTCTATTCATTGGTCTAAGTTCGGATGGGATGTTATTTCAAAAAATGAAGGTAACTGGAACCCGAGTTCAAGTGAGGAGCATGATTGGTGGAATGTTATTCCTAAACGAGTGCGTTCAGCATTAATCTTTATCGATAATGTAAGGCCTAATAATGAACAGTTGGTTACTCAGGAAGAAGTAGACTTGATGAAATTAGAGGCCCGTTTTATGATCGCATATTATTATGCTCAAGCGGTTTTTACATTTGGTCCATATCCTTTTAATCCAGACAAACTTATCGACATGAATACTTCTGAAGAGGAACTTATGGTTACTCAGGCTCCGGTCGACTCTATTATTGATTGGTGTGATCAGGAATTCTTGGCGTTGTCTAAAGCTTTGCCTCCATCTTATGATGTTGTTACTAAATTTGGGCGTGCAACATCGTTGATGGCTTTAGCTGTTAGGGCTCGTTTGTTATTATATCAGGCAAGTCCTTTGTTAAATGGTAATCCTACATACAAAGACCATGTTAACTCGAATAATGTCCATTTGTTTAGTCAAAGTTATGACCCGAAGAAATGGGCACGTGCAGCGCAGGCTAGTAAGGATTTGATTACAGCAGCACATGCAGCTGGTAAGGACCTGTATAAAGTATATAATGAAGATGGTACTATTGATGCTTTCCAATCTCTTCAATATATGCTTATGAAAAAGGAGACCGAAGGAAATAAAGAAATCTTGTTTGCTCGTCCAGATTGGAATCATTGGAGTTTTAATTCACATTGTACTCCACGTGGTTGTTCTGGAAATGGAGGATACGGTGTGACTCAGGCATTGGTTGATGCGTTCTTTATGGAAAACGGACTACCTCCAATTATAGGTTATGTGAATAATGATTATTCTAAACCGATAATTAATGAGAAATCAGGTTATGTAGAAAAAGGGTTCTCTACAGAGGCGGAATTTAGAAATACCGCATGGATTGAAGCGATGGATAATAACGATATAGCTAATAAGGGAATGATAACTCAGAAAGGAACTTATAATATGTATTGTCATCGTGAGCCTCGTTTCTATATTTCAGTTTTATATAATCGTTGTTGGTATCGTACAGAGGGTAGAACTACGCGTTTCATGCTGAATGAGTATGATGGAGGTATAACTCACGATGCACCACAGAATGGATATCTGAATAGAAAGAATGTGCATCCTGATCATGACAGTAGAAACGGTATGCATCCATATCGTCCAAGTATCAATTATCGATTGGGAGAGGCTTATTTGAACTATGCGGAAGCTTTGAATGAGACAGATCCCGGAAATCCAGATATCTTGAAATACGTGAATTTAATCCGTGAGCGTGCAGGTATTCCATTGTATGGTAACGGAAAAGGACAGATTCGCGTGAAAGGCGAACAAGATGAAATTCGTGATTTGATCCACCGTGAACGTAGGGTTGAATTATGTGGTGAATCTGGTCTTCGTTATTTGGATATCCGTCGCTGGAAAGAGGGCGAAAAAATGTTGAATAGAAAATTCTATGGTATGAATTATTTCGGTACAGAATTGAGTGATGACGAAAATAATGAAAATGCATTTTATCGCAGAGTCCCTTATGAGAATAGGGTCTTTTCTACTAAGAATTATTTTTTCCCTGTACCTCAGTCAGAAATGGATAAAAATCCTAAATTAGTACAAAATCCTGGTTGGAATTAATATTGTTTATGTACACACAGGATTAAATTAAGGTGAGGCAGATTAGTCTCTTAAAAAAAGATCGCTGTATAGGAAAACTTCTAGAAGAAGAGTCTATGCAGCGATTTTATTTATAATACCTGTTGGCGGAATAAAAATGATAAAATATGCATGTATAAAAGATTGCACATATTACTGATTATTAATAAATTAGAAGCTATCAAACTATTAATTTACAATCAAGCTATGCACAACCTATTTGTAATATTCGCAAAATTCCTAAACATATGCAAGCAAGTGTCAGGAAATTTAGTAATCAGGAAATATTTCCAGAAGAGGTGTTGTCCCACGATTCTCGAATCTTGAAGTAATTGCATTAAATATGACTTCAGAAGCAATGGGGATTGACAGTGAATCCTTGCTGCTTGCTAAATTGAAGGAGTATAGAAAGGAAATTCCCAATCTTATCTCCCATAGACAATACAATGACAGGCGTAAGAAAACCTCATCTCTTTGCAATGCAATCAGGGAGCGTATTGTGAATGAGATAAATGGCAGTGAAGACTATTTCTGTATCGATTCAAAAGAATAGAGACACTTTTCTCACAGCTATGTGACCAGTTTATGATTATAAGAAATTATTTTCGTCGCTCGAAAATGTTTTATAGGACAGCAATAGAAAGAAATAGGGAAACGTCGTTTCGGACTGGCTGGATACAACAAAACAGCTTATCCTATGATGGTAGAAAGCAATGTTTATTACGGAGTTGCATTACCTTTTGAGAAAGAAGAAAACAAACTGGTTGATTCTTCTTTTGATTCAAAAGTAAAATTAATTGATGAAGGAGATAAAGTTTATTTATTCATCAGAAACATAGATTTGAAACAATTAAAGACTAAACTAATTAATACAGAAATCCTTGGTCAAACGAAATTCACAAGACAACATTTTGAAAATCCAGACAGTACTCCTATTCTATTTAATTATGACTATTTTAGAAATGTTCGTGGCCAACAACC
>JAHHQS010000195.1 GCA_020026285.1 Parabacteroides sp.
CTATAAATTAAATTATAGAGGAATATATAAAGGTGAAGATGGATTGGCTTTAATAGAACCAGATATATTAAATACATGTGGATATAACAATTGTACAACATATCGTGATATTGCGGAATCTGTCTTTTATTTTATTTCTCAATAACACATATATTTACATGACTTCTGTATCATGAACTCATTTTTATCTTCTTGGAATTTTCTATTTATATTTATGTGGCTTTTATGTTGTACGTTATTTATCAATATGTGTACAAATTAGGACCTTTATGAAATTTATGTGCCGTTATAATGAGTTATTAAAAAATGATTTATAAGCTGTTAGAAATATATGTAAGCACAAAAAGCTATTGTTTAGGGATGTTCCTCAATTAACGTCATGACACAACAAACTTTTGTCATGACAGAAGTTTGCAAATATTACTTCTTAAAAAACAAAGATTGAAACCATTAATAAACTGGATATTGGTTCCTGAATAAATTACAATTATAGCCATTTCATGGCTTGTAATATGCGTTTTTATTATAAAAGAACAATAAATTAATTCCGAATATTGGTTTTAAAAGTAAAAATTCTGAAAAATTTTGAGTAAGTTTGCAATCGTGAGTGGTAGAAGCCATTTGCCCTGACAAAATGACCCAAACAAGTAAGAAATACAAGAAGCTCTTATGTAGTCACAATAGGCTTTGGTCGGCCTTCAGGGTGCTACATCTGGGCTTCTTTCTTATCATAGAAGCATGTCACAATTTAGTGAAGACAGCAGAGTTAAATTCCCTACACTCATGCACTTAATGAGCATGGGATATAACTATGTTTCCCAAAAGGGATTGAAAACGAAATATGTAAATGCTCCTGAAACCATTAGTGACCCTTTAACTAATATATTAAGTGATTATTTTACAGAAGCATATTTCAAGTTAAATCCGTCAGCAGAGGGCGATGCTGCCCAGAAGATGTTAAGCAAAATACAGAAATCATTGATGAATGATGACTTAGGACGTCAGTTCTATAATGAGATATTGCTTAATACAGGAGAACGTATCATTGATTTATCATCTCCTACAAACTTCTATCGAAACAATACCTTTCAGGTAGCCACAGAAATGACATGTGGTAGCAAAGATGGTGATAATTTCAGACCTGATATTACGATTTTCGTAAATGGTTTACCTTTGGCATTCATCGAAGTAAAAAAGGAAAATAATCATAAAGGCATTCAGGCTGAAACAGAGCGAATGAAGACAAGGTTTACCACCCCTGCCTTCCGTCGTTACCTAAATCTGACACAGATTATGGTATTCAGTAATGATATGGAGTACGACAACAACGAAGTAACTCCTACTCAGGGAGCTTTTTATGCAACAATTGGAAAGAAAACCACTAAATACAACTGTTTCAGAGAAGAAGGTCAAGACAGTTTTCCTATCGCCAAACACATCAGGACTGTAACAGTAGAGCAAGAAGAGATTTTATTGAGGGATAATAACGTTCCTCAATACAAAAACAGCAGTGAATACAAGACGAACTGCCTTTCAAATACTCCGACCAAACGTATTTGTGACAGTCTGTTCTCTTACGAACGATTCTATTTCCTATTGAAATACGGTATCGCTTATGTGGATGACCCTAAAGGCTTACAAAAGCACATTATGCGTTATCCCCAAGTCTTTGCTACAAAGGCAATAGAACGGACTCTGGAGTCTGGAAAGACAAAAGGAATAATTTGGCACACACAGGGAAGTGGAAAGACGGCTTTGTCGTATTACAACGTCAAACATATAACTGACTACTACTCTCAGAAAGGCATCGTTCCACAATTTTTCTTTATTGTGGATCGTCTGGACTTGATGATTCAGGCTCAAAGAGAATTTACATACAGAGGTCTGAAAGTAAATTCAGTACAGACAAAGGAGGATTTCGCAAATATCATAAGCAGCGGTCTAACCACTCAGAACACAGAAGGCAAACCTGAAATAACTGTAGTGAACATTCAAAAGTTCTCAACAGATTCCAAAGCCTTGGCTAAGAATGCCTATAATGTGAAGGTTCAGCGAATATACTTCATTGATGAAGCCCATAGAAATTACAGTCCTGACGGTTGTTTCTTGAAGAACCTAATTTCAAGTGATACAAATGCCATTAAAATAGCATTGACAGGTACACCAATCATCAGTAAAGAATATAATACAAAAGACATTTTTGGAGATTATATCCATACCTATTTTTACAACGCATCCATAGCGGATGGTTACACCTTGAGGTTGATTCGTGAGGATATTTCCTCTAATTATAAAATCAAGTTACAAGAGGCATTGAACAGCATCCGTGTAAAGAAAGGAAGTCTGAAAGATGTTGATGTATACAAGGTTAGGAGTTATGTACAACCGTTGCTTGATTACATTATAAACGATTTACATGAGTTTAGAGTCAGGAATGACGATGAAACTCTTGGAGCTATGGCTGTCTGCAACAGTAAGGAACAAGCACAGCTTATGTACAAATTGTTCCTTGAAAAGTATGCAGCGGAAGATGAACTTGATAACTATACAGATGAAGATGGTTCATACGTGTATAGAAGCATAAGCGCAAGCGAACTTGAACTAAAGAAAAAGCCTTGCAAAAAAGGCTGTTATCGTGCTGCGCTTATAACTTATGACAGTTTCGATAAAGAAACAAGAGCGAAATGGATTGAGCTGTTTAAGGATGGAAAGGTTGATTTACTTATTGTGTTCCAAATGCTTCAAACAGGATTTGATGCACCTAGACTAAAAAAATTGTATCTGCATCGTATGGTCAAGGAACACAACTTGTTGCAAACTCTGACACGTGTAAACAGACCGTATAAAGAATTAAAGTATGGACATGTAGTTGACTTCGCTAATATCGAGGAAGAGTATAGCAAGACCAACAAGGATTACCAGCACGAACTAGAAAATGAAGTTGGTAATGAAAATTTTGCTGATACGGATAAACTTCTTGTGACACTAGAGGAAGCTAAAGAGAAAGTGGCGTCAGCAAAAGAAGTACTTCAGAAATATGATTTAAGCAATCCTCAGATATTCTCCCGTCAGTTGAACTTGGAAGATGACAGAGAAGTTGTACGAAATGTACTACAATCTCTTGAAAGTTTGAGAAGTATGCAGAATATGCTTATTTCTCAGGGGTCTGATGCTGATTCGGTGGTGGATGTATCAGAGATTCAAAATCTTATAAAGGCTTCTAAGAACCGCTTGGATTTGCTTAACTTCATCGAAAATTCCGAAGATACAAATAACGTCAAGCAACTCTTAAATACAGCTCTTGAAAATATCGAGTTCTCATTTGTCAAACGTGGTGAAGAAGAATTGGAAATACAAGAGCAATACAGGCAAGCTGTAGAACATGCAAGACGGCAGATTCAAGCCTGCGTAGATACAGACGATCCTGAATACCGTTCAATATTAGAAGAGTTTATGCGACTATTCCAGAAGAAGGGAATGGAATCACATGATGAATTCAATATGCACAAGCGAGTTGAGAATGTCAATGATATATTGAAGCGAATCAAGCGTATCAACGAACAAGATGCATTGGAAGCTATTAAATATCATGGTGATACAAAGTTTGTCAGGATTGAAAAAAGACTGAAAGAAAAAGACAAAGATGAGAAACAGCGAAATGTTACTCCACGTAATTATGTTTGGACTGAGGAAAAGGAAAAAATGACAGCAATCCTTTTACAGATAAAGGAAGATGTTGATGATGTCTATTTTCATAACCAAGCCATATTGGAAGTACCTGAATACTTCAAAAAGAACATTTTGACTTACGTGACCCGTAATTTCAAGGATGTAGAAATAAAAACGGATAGAAGTGTACGAATTTATGTGAGTGATATAATAAACAGAGAATACCAAATCGCAAGATAATTATAATGAATATAGAAGAATTGAAAGAGCAGACCTATGCTCTAATTGACAGACTTAAAAGTACAACTTCCAACAATGGTTTGGCTGGAAGTGGCAATGAATATACAGTTATTGTTGAAACGTTTTTGTATAAGTTCCTTAATGATAAGTTCGTTTATGAAGCTAAAAAAGTTATGCCAGAATTAGCTGAAGCAGAAGATTTTTATGAAGAAATAGATAAGCTCAGCGAAGACGAATATGAGGAAATGTGTGATATGATGTTTGATACCATCATATTGAATAAAGAGCATTTAATTCCATTTCTTGCCAAACGTCAGAATGAAGATAACTTTGCACAGTTGTATGATTCAACTTTGGAAAGCATTGCCAGTGCAAATGAGAAAATCTTCTATATTTTGAACGAGGATGATACACGTATTTCCATCATGAAGCCTATATCAGACGTTGTATCAGGTGGAACAGCAAAGAAAAACGCATTTTGTCGTTCATTGATTGGCAATGTCGCAAGTTTCTCCTTTGAGAATGCCTTTGCTGCCGGATATGATTTCTTCTCAACAATTTTCGAATATCTGATAAAGGACTACAATGCTAATGGCGGTGGTAATTACGCTGAATATTATACACCACACTCAATTGCTTCAATTATGGCTCAACTTCTTGTTGATCCTAATGAAGATTTGAGAAGTAAGACGTGTCACGACCCTTCTGCCGGAACTGGTACCTTGATTATAGCCTTGGCTCATGCCATTGGTGAACAGAACTGTACTGTCTACACTCAGGATATTAGCGATAAGTCATCAACCATGATGATGTTAAATCTTATTCTGAACAATATGAGCCATTCATTAACCCATGTTATTCAGGGTAATACGTTGAAGCATCCATTCCATAGAAATGAAGACGGTTCACTTAGGAAATTCGATTATATCGTAAGTAATCCACCTTTTAAATTGGATTTCTCTGACTTCCATGAAGATTTGAAGAACGACAAGTACAAAGGTAGATTCTTTGCAGGAATACCCAACATCCTAAAGAAGGACAAAAGCGGAATGGAGATTTATCTTTGCTTCTTCCAACACCTTCTTTACACTTTGGCCGATGGAGGTAAAGCTGCTATTGTAGTACCAACAGGGTTTATCACAGCAAAATCTGGTATCGCTTTCAAGATTCGTAAGCATTTGATAGACCATCACTTTTTACGTGGTGTAGTAAGTATGCCAAGTAATATCTTTGCAAACACAGGCACAAATGTGAGCGTCATTTTCATTGATAAGTCAGGTGTCGATGATCCTGTATTGATTGACGCAAGCAAACTTGGTGAAACAATCAAAGAAAATGGCAACCAAAAAACAAAATTAAGAACAGAAGAAATTTCACAGATTGTTGAAACTTTTAGAAATAAGATAGTTGTTGAAAACTTCTCTGTAACACCTTCTTTGAAAGATATAGAAGAAAAGGGATACAGCTTTTCAGCAGGTCAATATTTTGATATTAAGATTGACTATGTAGATATTACGGCTGATGAATTTACTAAGAGAATGGCTGATTACGAACAAAAATTGACAACACAATTTTCCGAAAGTCATGAGCTTGAGACAAAAATATTGAAGCAGCTAAAAAGTCTTCATTTTAATGACTAAGGATTAATGTCTTGAATATTGAGTCCATTAAAAAGGTGTGTTTTTACCTGTATAAACCTAACAGATATTTCTGAAAGGTAGGGGAAATAGATTTTTTTTAAGGGACTCAACTTATAATCAAGAACAATCAGAATTACATTAATAGATTATGAAATTTGCAACTATAATAAACGAATTTATATCAGGCGATTGGGGTAACGAAGAGTATTCAGATGAAACACCAAATGAAGTATATTGCATAAGAGGTGCTGATATTGTTCCAATAATTAGACATGATTTCTCAAACATACCTAAGCGTTATGTTTCAGATAAAGCATTAGCAGAAAAAACTCTAAAAGTAGGAGATATTGTTGTTGAAAAGTCAGGCGGAAGTCCAACACAATCAACTGGTCGTGTTGTATATATATCAGAAGACTTAATCTCCGAGAAAGTAAATGTTGTATGCTCTAACTTCTGTATAGCCTTTAGAGTGAAAGAAGGTTGGAATCCGTATTTTGTGTATCTTTATTGGCATTATATATATAATGCCAACGTCTTTTTTAATTTTGAAGGGAAGACATCTGGCATTAAGAACCTTCAACTTGACGTTGCGTTAAGTTCGATCCAAATTCAAGAATGGCAACTCTCTGAGCAAAACAGAATAGCTGACATTCTTATGAATTTAGAATCAAAAATGAATATCAACAGTGCGATAAATCAGAATTTA
>JAHHQS010000196.1 GCA_020026285.1 Parabacteroides sp.
AATAATATAATCTCTTAATAAACAATATTATAACAACATTATCACAAGATTCGGAAATCTTATATTTAAACATAAAACAAAATACATAATCGGATAGTTTATAAATATATCTAAACAAAAGATCTTGTTTAATTGATACTATCTATTATTCTGTTCAAAATAGATCTTATAAACACAGAAAAGCCGGAATGAAATACTGAAAAGCTCCATTGTTTTCAGAAATTCATTCCGGCTTTTTATAAAAACATTGCATCGTTTTGGAAGAAAAGTACGAGATTTCTATTAAATCACCATCATTTTCTTTCTAAAACCTCTTATTTATCGAAATATATTGTTAGAAAAGATGATTGATTTCCAGCAATAAGCAGGAAAAACAATCAATTCTCTAACTTTTTGATTTCTTTAATTCAAATTATTCCTTTACCTGATGAACAGTCAACTGAGGGAAAGGGAAACCGATACCTTCAGCATTGAAACGAGCATAAACGACACGGTTCATATCGAAATAGACTCCCCAGTAATCTTCGCTCTTAACCCATAAACGAACTACATAATTTACACTGCTATCAGCCAATTGATTCAATGCAACAAAAGGAGCTGCCGGTTCGTTCAGGATTCGTGCATCTTTCGAGATTATATCGTCTAGAACTGATTTTACCTTTTCAAATTCAGTACCATACTCTACCCCAAATGTAAGATCGACACGACGCATATCCAAAGCTGAATAATTAGTTACTGTACCACTACTCAAAGAACCGTTTGGAATAAAAATCATCTTATTGTCAGCAGTTACAAGTACGGTATGAAAGATCTGAATCTCCTTAACAACGCCAATAAGACCTTGAGTTTCAATCAAATCTCCCACTTTATAAGGTTTGAATATTAAAATAATCAAGCCTCCTGCAAAATTTGAAAGATTACCGCTCAAAGCCATACCAATTGCAACACCGGCAGAAGCCAAAAGAGCAGCAAAGGTCGATGTCTGTACACCTAAAACACCAACAACAGAAATCAATAACAGAATTAACAATGAAATATTTACCAAGCTACCAACAAAAGTCTTGATAGAAGGATCAATATTTCTTTTCATCAATACTTTATGTACCAGTTTGTTGATAAAATTGATAATAAAACGACCAATAACAAAAACTGCAAGTGCTTTCAACAATGTCAAACCAAGAGCAGTTCCTCCATCAATCAAGATTTCCAAGAAATGAGACAGTTTTTCTCCTGCCAATAAAGAGTCTAATAAAATCATAATTAATAATTATTTAAGCTATTATAGTGTTATTTGAAATACAAAGATAATATGATTTTTTGACACTGTAAAAAGTGTTTTTCGCCATAACAGACTCTTCCCGTAATCATTCTGCTGAATTAAATATACCTTAGAATATGTTTTAAAGCCTTAAATATTTGATACAATGAAGAAATAGCCAAAATAAATCTGTAGTTTTGCACTTGATTATTCATAAATTGGGTGATGGAGAAAAAAAATATAATTCTTGCTATTTTATTCATGTTCTGTTGTAACGGACTGCTTTCCGCACAGACTTACGAAGAATGGATTCAAAAAAGTTGTGATTGTTTTGATAAAAATGATTTAGTTGCAGCAGAAGAAGCACTTAAAAATGCAATGAGAGAAGAACCGGGTAATCCTGCCAATTTTGCTTTATTGTGTAATCTAGGAACAATACAGCGCCGTCAGGGCAAAAAGAAGGAGGCCTTGATTTCGTATTCCGCTGCATTAAGCCGACATCCCAAAAGTGTGACTATTCTGGAGAATAGAGCTTCTCTTTATACTGAATTAGGTGAGATAGATAAAGCGATCAACGACTATACGGCTTTATTAATCACTGATGGAGAACATCAGGAATCGCTTTATGCCCGTGGACTGCTTTACCTGGCTCAAAAGAAATATGTTGCTGCAGAAAGTGATTTCGACAAAATACTGCAACTGAATGAGAAATCGGTTCTGGCACGTATGGGATATGCTATTCTGGAAAAGACCAGAGGTAATTTTGTGGAAAGTGAAAAGATTTATAACTATCTGATTGACAAAATGCCTCATGATATGATTCTTTATGAAGGCAGAGCCGATTTGTATTTTATGATGGGAAAGAACGCACGAGCTTTACACGATGTCAACAAAGTATTTCTTGAAGGAACCCCCAATGCCGGACTTTATGTATTGCGAAGTAAAATAAAATTAGCTCAGTATGAAAAGGAGTCTGCCAGGAATGATTTATTAAAAGCGCAGGAAATGGGATATGATCAGGATGTGATCGATGAATTACTAAAAATGTGTAAGTAAAACGTATCCATATAGAATTTCAAATTTCTGAGTATTCAATAAAAAGATCTGTATTTCTGAAGGGGAAAACAGGTCTTTTCTTTTATATGCCAACAGGTTATTCCTTGATAAATCCATTAACGAGATATAAAACAGACTTATCTTCTTGCATATATCACAAAAAATAATGAATATTGTATTTTATACTATATGAATCGTATCAGTCGATACGATACGATCTTAAATCTTAATCATCAAAAACAACACAAAATGAAAAAAATACTTTTTGGAGTTGCCTTATCTTTTTTAGGAGGCATTACTACTCAGGCTCAGGATAAGATTTTTCCTGGAGCGGATGAAAACACGGTTTCTAAAGCCCAATACTTTTCATGGATTAATAACACGAATGAAGGAGCTACCGAACAACAGACTCTTATCAATCTTGACTTTTTTAAATGGCTGCACGATGAATATGGAATGATTCTGGATATCTATGCTTTCGATGCCGGACTAATTGATGGAAAAGGTTTTTATGGCTCTACCAAATCCGACCGATTCAAATCTCAATTTCCGCAAGGTCTGGGAAAAGTTTATCAGAAAGCTAAAGGAATACAGACTCGATTAGGAGTCTGGGGAGGACCAGACGGTTTTGGTGATTCTCCGGAAGAAGCTACTGAAAGAATAAATCAAATGGTTTCGTTATGTAAAGACTATGAATGGGCGTTGTTCAAATTCGATGCCGTCTGCGGTCCTCTTCGAATGGATAAGGAAGATGAATTCATCCAGATGATGAAAGAATGTAGAAAATATTCTCCCGATCTGATTTTACTGAATCATCGCTTAGGATTAAAGAAGTCCAAACCATATGCAACAACTTTCCTTTGGGGAGGAATGGAAACTTATGTAGATGTTCATGCCAGAAATAATGTAACAGCCAATCATCACCGGGTAGGAAATTTAGATAGAGGATTGACTCCTCAGCTTCTGAGACTGACAGAAGATCATGGAGTATGCCTCTCCTCTTGTCTGGATTATTGGGAAGATGATTTGATTCTGCAAGCTTTTAACCGCTCATTGATATTAGCTCCCGAAATATACGGTAATCCCTGGTTACTGGCAGATTCAGAATTTTCAAAGCTGGCCAGAATCTATAACCTACATCGCAAATATGGTAATATACTGATCAAAGGTATGGAACTACCGGAATCATACGGAAGTTCGGCCGTTTCACGAGGAGATGCCAAAACCCGTTTCATTACTATGCGTAATCTGAGCTGGAACGAAGAGACTCGTACCATCCATCTCGATAAGGAGATAGGATTGACCAAGAGAGGAAAAGTTCAAGTACGAATCTATCATCCCTTCGAACAAATTGTTGGAACTTATCAATATGGAGATCAGGTAAAGGTAAAAGTTCCTGCTTTCCGTTCTATTCTACTATCCGTTTCTGTTGACAGCAAGGTTTCGGATGCCGGATTATATGGTTCCGCTTTCGAAGTTATCAAAGATAAGGAAGATACTCCACTTGAAATGGAAGTTCTAGGTATGCCGGGCGAAACCGTATCAGTCAAGTTAAACAAATCTGCTTTGAAAAGAGGTGACGCCTACCTTGAAGGAGTCAAGAATAAAGATTTATCAGCAGGGAAAGAAGTCAGGATTTCTTTCCCGGGAGAAAAATTAAATAAACCTCCTCATCGTTTTTTAGGTAAACTGGATAAAAGTAATCTGACTGGTGAAGAACAAGCTTTATATGATGCTACTGTTTTTGCAGCCGATAACAATGCATTGGAAGTTCGTTCTCTAAAACGTTCCGGCGAAACGAAGATCAAGGAAGTTAAAGCTGCACGAGATGCTTTCTTTAATCAGAAAGCATTCATAAATCGCGGTATTTGGGACAAATATCTGTTCGACGGTGATATGAATACAGGTTTCTGGCCAAGTCGTCGCTATAGAGATCAGCGAATCAACCGAGGCTGTTTCCGTCTGGATTTAGGACGCGAAATAATGGTGGACAGTATTGTGATAAAAGTTGGTAATTTCTTCGAATTCGAACCTCTGAAAGTGGAAGAAGGTAATCAGATTGAAATATCAACAGACCTGAGAAGCTGGAAAACCCAAACGTTCTTATCCAATTTAACCATGTCTATTCCGGTTCAGGAGAAGATGCGCTATATGAAATTCAGAGGTGCTCCAGGATGTATTCGCGAGGTGGAAGTCTATTCGAACGGAAGACGTTGCAATTCACAAAACTTCAGAGCTTCCAATCTGTTTGCTCATACCATGAAAGCTCAGGCTGTATGGAAGAAAGAGATTATCCTCGATGAAATAGCCAAAGACAGTTATCTTTCGGTTGCCATCAATGGCGAACATGGAGTGGAAGGTGCTTATGCTGCTTTGAAAGTCGACGGAAAACTGGTCGGAGCTCCTGATAGAGCCGTTTCTTATCCATGTAACGAATGGGAATTTCTGGCAGCTCGTTCTTCCAAGAACTATACTTATTACTTCCCGATAGATGAATCAATGAAGAATAAGAAAATCGAAGTATTTGTGATGGGGTATGATAAAGAAAATTTGAATTTCAGTCCGGAAGTATGGATTTCTGCTTATCCAAATCCTTTCGAACGTAAGCATATTACGATCAAGTAATGCTTTTGGTGGTATAAGAGAATAATACCTTCATGATAGAAAAAAGCAGGAAGACAATATAAAATCTTCCTGCTTTTCATTTAACATACATCATGTATGTTAAAAACTAAAACTTATTTTTCATTAATATAATTCACGATCCATTCACCCACTTCCTTCGTTCCATATTTGGCTCCGCCTTCAACCTGAATTTCAGGAGTTCTGACATTCGCATCCAACGAAGCATTCACCGCTTCACGAATCAATGCTCCTTCTTCTTTCAGATCAAAATATTCAAATAACATAGCTACTGACAGAATCTGTGCCAACGGATTTGCGATATTCAAGCCTTTTGCCTGCGGCCATGAACCGTGAATCGGTTCGAATACCGGAGTACTTTCGCCAGTTGATGCAGAAGGGAGCAATCCCATAGAACCACTGATACATGACCCTTCGTCGGTCAGGATATCACCGAAAGTATTCTCTGTAACCATTACATCGAAGAATTTCGGTTCCTGAATCATACGCATGGCTGCATTATCCACATACATATAATCCGTCGTCACTTCCGGATAGTTCGGTGCCATCTCCTGAGCAATCTGTCTCCACAGACGAGAAGATGCCAGCACGTTTGCCTTATCTACAACCGTCAGATGTTTGTTGCGCTTCATGGCATATTCAAAGCCGACCTTCAGAATTCGTTCTATTTCCGGACGAGTATACATATTGGTATCATAAGCCTTTTCATTGTCCTGATATTTCTCTCCGAAATACATACCGCCCGTCAGCTCACGAATACACATGAAATCCGCTCCATCCACTAAATCGGCACGTAATGGAGATTTATGTAATAAGCACTTAAATGTCTGTACGGGACGGATATTGGCGAACAACCCCAACTGCTTACGCATGGCCAGCAATCCTTGTTCCGGACGAACCTTTGCTGTGGGATCATTATCGAATTTCGGATCGCCTACTGCTGAGAATAAAACAGCATCCGCATTCTTACAGGTTTCAAATGTTTCCTTAGGGAAAGGATCACCTACTTTATCTATCGCGTCTGCTCCACAGATAGCATATTCATAACTCACTTTATGACCGAACTTGTTACAAACGGCAGTCATTACATTTACTCCCTGCACTGATATTTCCGGTCCGATTCCATCGCCTGCTAATACAGCTATTTTAAAATCCATATCTGTTTATTTTTAACTAAAACCAACCTATAACTATCTTTTTTTAATTTAAAAGACACTATATACAAAAATATGAAAACTTTTTCATATTTATTCTTTCAATTGAAAGAAA
>JAHHQS010000197.1 GCA_020026285.1 Parabacteroides sp.
GCACATGACAAATTTCAATTTGCCATGTGCATTACCTCTATCGTTCCATATCCTTTGTTCGAGATTTTGATTTTACTTCTGGAGTTTTTTCAAATTCTCTTTTGATCTGCTGAACAATGCTTTTTTTAGGTTTCTCGTTTCGTCCAAGGTACTGATCGATGTTTGCTTTAAGCCTATCAAGTTCGCTACGCATCTCCTGTAACTTATCATGTTCTTCTGCAAGTTTTTTCTGTATGTTGTGTAAGCTCTTAGAATGTTGATTTAGATTTTTAAAGATCGACTTTCCATCGCCTCGTTTTAGTCCCTCTAATATTTCTTTCTTAAGATGCGGGAACTGTTTTATGAAAACCTCAACTTCCGAAAAAGCTTCCTGATAGGCTTCCACATCTTTTCTATTCATCATCATGTAGATTTTGTCATTTGGATTTTTTCTATATCCATCGTAATGAGCTTTTTTATTGATGCAGGTTTGCAGATGCTTCGTAATTTCCTTAATTCGCTTCAATTCAAATTCCTTATCTCTAAACTCTTTTCTAAGCTGATTTGCTCGGGATGATAATCTCTTAATCTCAGACTTCAACTCTGTCATTGAATGAAAGCCCTTATCTCGAATTGCTATCATCGTACCTGATGCGGTCGTCATATTATGTTTCGTACCCCAACGCTCATATCCTTTGCTCTGATTTGCTTTTTTGTTATTCTTAATATCGATGATATTGCCAAGTTCTCTGTCTTTATTCAATATCCTATCTTTAATCCGTTCTTCTGTATAGTTGTCTCCAATCGTCTTCGCTCTGGTAAATCTCTGCTGATTTTTCTGTTTGAAAGCTATATGCTTGCCAAACTTGATTTCATATCCATATTGTTCCATGATTTTAAGAAAATGTTCCCAGTTTATTGCTTTTTGAATCACTCTATCCATATCAAATTGCAGTCTTGATTTATAGCTTTTTCCTTTTTTATCTTCATTCCAATCATACCAATTCACAAATTTTCTTTGCTTAATCTCGTTGATTTCCTTTTGTGTTTCTTGGTCGATGACAGATAAATTATGCTCCTTGCAAAGTCTATCGCTTTGATTTCTGATGTTCATGTAGGAACCGTAATAGGAATGATAAACTTTACCTTCATCCACATCTATGGAATTAAATATGATGTGATTGTGGATATGTTCTTTATCAATATGAGTAGCTAATACATACTCATATTTACCACCTAAAATCTTTTCACAAAGTTCAATTCCAACTTGATGAGCTTCTTCAAAACTGACTTCTTCCGGAACAAAAGATTGAATTAAATGATGGGCTAAAGTTTTTGTCCTTGATCCAAATTGTTTCTTGGTAAGTTCAAACTCTTTATACGCATTTTCTCTACTGCAAAGGTGGGTTGTAACATAAATTTCATCATCGGTTTTATCACCATTACAAATATAGTCTATGGCTTTTTTCAGTGTTGATTTAATGGGATGTATCTTTGTTACAGCCATTATCCCACCACCCGATTGATGATATAGTCGGAAACTTTTTCTCTAAATTCTGATAGGAAAAGTAGTTCTCCTCTCAAAGCTTCCTTAATGCTTTCAATATCATCTTTGTAAATAACTCCTGTGCTATTTATATGTTTTGTTATTTGATTTAGGTTTGCTGAATTTCTACTTACAAGAGAAGTCAATTCTCTTAATTCTTTTCTAAATTCTCCAGATATATCTATGCTGATAATCTTGTTTTTAAAGATAGCATCTCTATAAAATTCTCGTTTATTCTTAAAATTTGTTAATGCAAATCTTCGATTCAGTTCTTTCATATCTTCTTCATTTACCATAAAATGAACGGTACAATTATTTTTTCGATTAACACTCTTTGACATTTTTTACATCTCCTTTCTTCTTCGGGGTCTTAGGGTTCTCCCTAGGGTCTGCCCCAGCCAATTATCTCCAACGAAAATTTATTTGAGTTGTTGAGATAATTAGGCGAGGGTAAAATTGGGTCAAGCTGGAATCTCAGCTTACAAGCCTACTTTTTCGACTGTGGTCAAAAAGTATATGCTTGCTATCTACCTGTAATTCATACTTTTACTAATAATCTCTTACAACTATCACAGAAAAATAGTAGTCTTTTGCTACAACCGGTGCTACTCAATATTTTCTCTGCTTTTTTATTAAAGTTTGAAAGTTGTCACTACCACTACCTCGCTACCTTTTAAGCCGGGTAGCAAAGTAGCGGTAGCGGACTTTTTCAAAACTCTTAAAACGGTATTTCAGCATCCTCAACTTCAACAAAGTCTGCGATTGCATTTCTCTTATAGAACTTCTTACTTACTCTTACAATTCCGTCAATCCTTACTTTCTTGCTTTTCACATTAGGCTCTAAAGTCCATTCGCCAGCCATCTCGTTTTCCATCAGCTCTGAAAACACCTTTTCATTTGTTTCGGGATACCTGCTTGTAAATTCTGCGGAACATAATAAATTAGGGGTATCAGACTTTGTTATCTTCCATTCCATAAAGTCCAAGAAGTTTTGCACATGCCTGTTTTCGCTCTTATGCGTTTGAATGACATAATCCAAATCGCTTCTTAACTCTTTCGGCAAATAGAAATCATGCATCTTGTTTTTGTAAAGATATACCGCTTCTGCAATAGCTCCTTCAAAATCCTTGTTCAATATTTCTGCATGTTCTTTTCTTGTGATAGTTTCCAATACAGGAAATTTTTCAGGATCATACATCAACGGAATTTGTATCTTTTCACTGTTCACTTTTACAGGCAAATATCTTCTTTCTCCCGAGAAATCTCCCAAGAATGTAGCATCATTTGTTGTCGCAATCAAAACGCAACTTCGTTTGACATCTGTTGAAAATCTTTCATAAGGAAGTCTTACTGTACTTGTTCTTGCCGAGATAAAAAGTTTCGCTTCATCTGCACTTTTCGCATTTCTAAGAGCAACAAATTCTTCGAGTTCAACTACAATTTTGCCCACCAAATTGCTGACCGCATCTTTCCCTTTGATATTGTTTAATGAGCAATACCATTCAGGAAACAGTGCCAGTTTTTCAATAAATGAAGTTTTCCCAACACCCTGCACACCTGTAAGAACCATCAATTCATCAAACTTACATCCGGGATTAAACGCTCTTTTTACCATGCCGACCAAGATATGTTTCATAATCCAAGAATTTAATTTTGTATCCTCTGCTCCAAGATATTTGGGTAGCAGTTTTGAAATATATTCTTGTCCGTCATAGGATAACGATTCCATATACATCGTCGGTAAATTGATTGTCCTCTTATGAGCAACAAAGAGAACTGCATCTTCCATACGATTTTTAGAATACTTAATTCCGAATTCTCTTTCGATTTCAACACCGAGGATATTTGTCATATGATCATTCCATTTCCGCATTTCTAAATCAGTACTTTTTTCTCCTTTTAATTTTCCGTAAAAACGAATTGTTCTGCTGCAAGTGTCAAAGAAAATATATCCTGATAAAATATCTTGTTCTTTACAAAAACAGGGATTAACTAACACAGTTATAAGATTGGTTGTTGTACTTTTGACTTGTCCCTTATCTGTGATTTCAAGCTCACGATCTATATAATCGCTTAGCTCCACATCATCAAATTTAAGCCAATTATTCAAGCGAATATCCTCCTTTACTTCTGTGATAGTTATAATCCCAATATCTCTTACTTCCTCCCTGTATCGCTTTTGTAATGCTGTCCTCCAAATATCTCATGTATCCTTTTTCTGTTCTTCTTTTGCTGCGATTACCCATGCGATTAAGTGCAGATTTTAAAAATATTTCTTTCATCATTTCTGCATTTCCGTGAGTAAAACTGTTTAGAAAAAGAAGCAATGAAAAGTCATCTTTACTGGCATCTCCGCTGCTATATGAGCCTTCAAACAATGCTCTTGCCCTTGCATTATACCTGCACATTGTTTCTATAACCGTATTACTGTCAGGAACACATTCAGCAGCTTCCTGATATTTTCTAATAACTTCTCTGACACTTCTTTTGGGACAAAATAGCCTGTAGTATTTATCCAACTCTTTTTGTTTCAATATAACTTTGTCTGCAACAAAATCATTAAATTTGTAAACATTACCTGTCATAGCGATACATCTGTTTTCTTGATACATCTCCACTTTCTCAAGTTGGTTATTAAAATTCTTTTCTATTCTCCCCTTCACAAAAATGTGTATCCCTCTTCCCGATTGTGATATTTCTATATAAGTATCGTTAAAGTCATTTATAAACATCTCCTGTTTTTTATTATCTAAATTGTCCAAGTCAATACACACAAACGGATTATCTTTGCTCAGTACAAAAGACAATCCGTCACAGCCACTACTTTTCAAATTATTAACTGCTATTTCAAAATCTGCCCAGTTTTCCTTTTGATTCCAAGAATTCGATTTCAATGTTATCGGGCTTACTGGTATCTTTATGACTTTTTCCATTCCATGCTTATCCACATTTATTATCTTTTTAAACCATAACCATTGTCTACGGTTTTTTAATTCTTGCGGAATATTTCTCACTGTTTATCATCGTAACCTCCAATCTTTTTATTGCTAATGGAAGTACAACCTGATAAAATAATCTTGTCAGGGATGAAATACCAAGTTGTACTTTCATCTTGCCTTTGGTCTTTATGGCTAAAGGCTTTTTTCTTGTGTTGCCGCTTCTATTATTTCAATAATCATCCTAAGTTCATGCCTATAATTCGCATCCAGTTCTCCATACTGCTTTACTCGTTTCAGTTCCGATAGAATTTCCTGTAACGCACTTTTACAATTGTCTATGACATTCCTTGTAGCAAATACCTTTATAGGAGCATTAAGGATTGCATTTGTCATATAATCCTGTCTGCTAAGTCCGGACATCGCAATCTTATTGAAAATAAGCTCTCTGTCTTTTTGATTTGTTCTGAATGCTATGGTTACATCTTTTTTTCTGTGATTTGCAAATCGCTTGCCTTTATCCCTTTCCTTTTGTTTTCTCTCTTCTTCCAACGCTTGCCATTCTTCTTTACTCAGCAAATTTTTAGTCTTTTTCTTTTTACGATTGACAGCTTCATCATAGCTTGGAAATTTCGGTGCTTTCACTGTACTCTCCCTCCTTATTAAGCTTATCTGCCATATCCAACTGTTTATTCGGGAACATATGACTGTAATCCATCAAAACCTTAATACTTTCATGACCTGTTCTCGCCGCAATATCAACGGGTGTAAATCCCATTTCTATAAGCAGCGATATATGACTGTGTCTTAGTGCATGAAGCTTAATTTTCTTTACTCCCGACTTTTTTATTCCTCTTTCCATTTCCTTATTGAAATAGGTTTTACATTTAGGGAAAATCTGCTCATCCTCTGAAAAGTATCCGATTTTAAGGAAGTAATCCTGAAGCTCTCTGATTAAGAAATCAGGAAGCATTATTGTTCTCTTGCTTTTAGGGGTTTTCGGGTCTGTTATAACTTCTTCTCCGTTAATTCTCTGTGCTGATTTACTGATTCGCATTGTCTTTTTATCAAAGTCAAAATCCCCTTTTGTCAATGCCCTGAGTTCCCCTAAACGAATTCCTGTCCAATAAAGAATTTCAAAAGCATAAAATGAAATATCCTTATCTTTAACAGCTTCTATAAACTGTAAGTATTCCTCTTTCGTCCAAAACTCCACTTCCTCATCACTCTTTTGTTTCCCTATTCTACCTGTTACCTTGCACGGATTTTGTCTTAATCCGTAATACTTAAACGCATGGTTGAACATACAGCTAGGCTGTGCGTGAATAGACTTAAGATAAGTTGGCTTATATGCTTCACCTTCTGCATTCTCAATATTTAAGAGTACATTATGCCATTTCTTGACTACAACAGGCTTAATCTCAGTCATTTTCATACCGCTGAAAAACGGTAAAATCTTTGTCCTTATCATATGTTCTTTTGTCATCCAAGTATTTAGCCTGATTGTCCCTATGACATCAGCCTTATAGAGTTCAAAGTAATCTTCAAAGAGCATATTGAGTGAACCGGACATCTTTACCGTAAAATTTCTCTCGTAAGTAATTGCCTCTTTCTTCGTTTCAAAACCTCTTTTCAGCTTTTTTCTGCTCTGTCCGTCCCAATCCTTGTAATAGAATGAAGCGAACCATTTTCCACTTTTTTCGTCCTTATATGCAGGCATTATTCTCCCTCCTTTGCTTTGTAGATTTGTTCCAT
>JAHHQS010000198.1 GCA_020026285.1 Parabacteroides sp.
ACAAGCCTTGGAAGAAGTTGGACATTCCACTCCACTTGGAATCCATATTTCCCATAGCTTGATTGACTGTATCAATAGCTTCTCCAGCTTTTGTTTTTAAAGCTTTTATGTCGTCCGTAGTTTCCGAAATCTTATCAGTTGTAGATTCACCTACAACTGCATCGCTTACAATACGTACAACACTTTTATCGGTTGTCAGTTTTTCCCATCCGACATAACCAGCACCTGCACCAATAGCTGCTGTCTTCATTGCCTTTCCAGCTCCTTGAATAGTTCGTGTAGGGTTTAATACTGCATTCCCTACAGACTTGCCTGTGGCTTTTGCTGCAGTACCGCTATATTTCAATAATGAACTCCAAAATCCCATATCAAATCAATATTAAGGTCTTACATTTCTTCCAATTTGTTTCCAACGCCTTTTCGCATTTTGAACTATACTTTTTTTATCAGCTTTGGGGAGTGAACCCTCACTGATTTCCAACCAAACATCATTTAGAGACGTATATTTAACGGCTATTATCAACCTTTGCAATTTCTTATTCATAAGTTGTAATTTAGGTCGCACATTAAAGACTATTTCAAGACGTTGATGTTCTGTCATTTTGTTGTCTGATAAACATGCTATACGTATGTCGTTGACTATCTCCACGCTATTCATAATTACTTCTCTATATATCTTATTCCTTTTAGCGGAGAGTGCAACGGCTATAGCATTGGATGTCTTGTCTTTTAATTGCTTTGTCAAAGCACCCATGTTTTCAGTTAATCTTGTAATTTCATGATAAAAACCATATGTCTGAGCAGCATAGCAAATGATTGAATTAAAAGAATCGAGGTAAGTATTAAATTCCTTTTGGATATTTGTTGTTGCTTCTACTTCCTCTTTAGTCCAAATATGTCCTGTAGTCTCCAGCAACATAGCAACCTCTTGATTCTTTAAAGTCTTCTCTGCTTTTTCTGTATATGCAAGTATCATCCCTGAAAGAACAGGATCATTTTGTGCCATGACATTCTTGACGCATATCATAAGAAATAAACAAACCAGTATCTTTTTCATTTCAATTCTATTTTCTAGCATTTGCAGCCACTCTTCGCCAACGACTCAAGGCAAGATTTGCAATCTCACCATTCGTCCTATTTACCATGCCTTCTGTCGCATTATTCCATACATCAGAAATCTTATAATATCGAATACTCATGTACAGTAGATTAAGTTTACGTGAGAACAAGGCTAATCTGTCATTCAACTCCCAAAGAGTTTTTGATCGTTCTGAACCAGTAAGCATATTTTCCTTTCCTCCTTTAGCAACAGCATCTCTCAGTATCGTAAAAACTGAAACAAGTTCAGTAGCAGTTTCTATATAAAGATTGTTCATGCCCATACTTGCAACTATTCCTTGAGAGTTATTCTGTATGGCATTTTTCAGTTTTCCCAAAGTGATGAAAATCCGAACTCCATCATCGTACAAATAGGAACAAGCTTTCAACGAAGATGCATAACCATTTGCTGTCTTGAGATAACTGTTATATTTCTTTTCCCATTCATGTATTTTAGTGAATTCTGCAGCAATAGTGTTCTGCAAGGTTGCAGTTTTTGTCTGTCCATTAATCTGCTTTTGTAATTCCGAATTAAGAAGCTCATTACCTTCAGCAAGAGCTACCCATTCCATTGGATTGGATGCAGCAATTTGTGCCGAAACATCAGAAGAAGCAATAATTAAAAAAAATAAAAGCAGTTTAGCGATTGGTGATCTCATATATACATCTCTTTTGTTTGTTAAGTTCTACACCTTCACGAATGATAGATACTACGTCTTTTGAATTAACCAACCCCTGGAGTTCCAAGCGAGGAGTCTGTTTATCCATTGAAAATATTGTAACTGATTTAAGACCGAAAAGCTGTTGCATGAAACTTTGATGTTCATGGAAGTCTACAATTCTATAAAGTTCCATATAACTGATGGTCCTATGAAAGATTCCATGTTCACAGATAAGTTGCTCTTCACCAATGTAATATCGAATTCGCCTTAAATAGGCAAAACGATATAACAACAGAAGTATAAATAACAACGAAGCTGCTAGTACAACATCAGCAAATGGATTGCCTTCTATCCCTCCACATATAATTCCAACGGGACATAATATGAGCCAGGGCAGTTCATTTATGAAAAACTGTCCTGTTTTTGGCTTCAATACGAGTTTATGGTTAGATTCAGTGTTATGCATAATCTGTTGTTTTATCTGCGAAATGCAGTGGTTTTAAGTTCTTCTGTTTCTGTCACTTCTTTCTCTTCACCGTTTTTGATTTTAGCTAATAAAGCATCATTCCAATCTTTCATACCATTCGGGGCAGTGTCAAAGAGAAAATTCGCTCGAATGGGCAGGAACTCATGTATCTTCTTACTGTACACGTTTAATGCCTGCTGTGCTTCATTCTTTAAATCCTCCAAGTCTTCTTTGCATACTAGACCACTTGAACGAGAAGAATAATATTCGATTTCAGTATTCTCAGCCTTACAGTATAAAGGAGAAATTGTTTCAGGAAGGTAATCTGCCTCTCCACTCAATCTGTTTTGTGGATCTGTCATACTATTAACATAATCTCTCCATTCTGGGGGAGGAGTGTAAGCGTAATTGATCGCAAATTTCCTTCCGGCCTTGTCGTTGTCGAAACATAAATGATGCTTGGCCGACGGAGCAGCTTCCAACATTCCCATAAGTTGTTTTTGAGTAGGATTACCTCCCGTAGAAACATACACTGCTTTTTTACTTTTCCCCTCTAAACGGCATAATTGGTAGTAGGCCATGGCGTCATACGCACTTTCAAACCACAAAACTTTATCAGCCTTATCTAGAGACTTACCAGATAGGTTCGCAATCCAAAGTCCTTCGGAAGAATTGCTTCCTTCTGCCTTTCCCTTATAGCTTGCAACTCCGTCGTTTCGAGCACGTCCTCTTTCTTCAAAACCGATAACCTTTTGATCTTTGTCTGTAGGTTTAAAGAGTGGAAAGGCAAGATTTGTATATACCTTTCCATCACTTCTTGCTTTTGCTGCTAACATGAAAAATCGTCTGAAGGCATATTGAGTATATAAATCTATACCTCTGCTTGCAAAATAAGGATAGAATTTGGTTTGTGTACTTCGCTCTAGCGGATTGAACTTATGGATTTCATAATCTTCTACATTAAAAGGTTTAGGTTGTTTTATATGAGAATAGTAATCAGATTGTCTGATACTTACCGGATTGTTCAACAGTCTGTTGCAGACTAAATTAACCAATAGATCACCTGACATTCCTGGTTTATAGTCAACAAAAAGATTTGGATGTTCCTTGATGAATGAAATTATATTGAAGACCTTTTGCACAGGAGGTTGGAAACAACACTGTCCACCGGGCGTGATAATGAATTTATCGCCTCGTACTCGCATACCATTGCTATCATGTCTAATATACGCTGGATAGCGTAATCCGTCCCTTCTATTTAGACTATAACCTGCATCAGATAGCACATCATGCATTGATAGCTTCTGCAAAAAATCTTCATATGTATATTCTCCGTCAATCATCTTCCCATTCTAATATCACTGATTTCTTTATTCATTTCAGCTTCAAAAACGCGAGCTGCCACGTCTCGAGGACTATCGACTCCAGGTTTGAAATATGGACGAGGTCCTGCATAATGCTCACAATAGACCTCTGGACCTTGATGGGACAAGCCATGGATAACTCCAGCGGTTACAGCTGTGCCGGCCGTCAAAGCAGCAAATATCCTAGCTCCAATATTCGACTTGGCTTCAGGATTCGTTTTCATATCAACCTCATTGAATACCTTCGAAAAGAGTTTCATTCTATGATAATCATCAACTGCAAGGAATTTATCATATTGCTTTTTACTTATTTCATGACTTATTGCTTCACCATTTACAACAGCAGTCATTTTATAAGTGTCTTTGACTTCTGTAGGGTGTACCATGATTTCATCGACTTGCACTTCGTGTCCATGATTATCTTCTCGATACCAGCCTTTTTCTGGATTAATATTGGCCAAATCTTTACCATCAACCCAAGTTGCATTCTCGTAGATTCTATCATCAAGAATATTTGCTTCACCCATAAATTCATCTTGAACTGGTTGCGAATTACTCCTTTCATCCGACAACCTACGCTCAATATCCTCATAAATCTGTGGCTGTAAAGCTAGATCAACGCGATTGGTATTATTAAGCATATTTAGATCAAGTCTGTCAGAGAAGTCATCTTTTATGACGGAATTGAGGATACCCAATCTTTGTTCGATTGAATTTTCTTTTATTGAACTGCTGCTCAATATTTTTATTTCACTGTCTGAAAGATCATAAACCATATCCGCATTTACTTGCTGGGACTGAATAGTTAGAGTTTTGGCTTCCTTGTCTATGATTACTCCATGCGAAGCAAGACATTCCTCCCACTTTTCATTAGAGAAATAAACAGGTGAAGCTATCAAATCCTTATAGGCTTTTGCTGGTTCCTCACTTCGTGGCCTTGTGACAAGGGGAGGGATTATATTTTTAAGATCTTGTAATAAATTAGGTTGTTTAGCTACTGCACCATCCTGTGCAATTTGCTGATTTCCTTTATAGTAAAACCCATAACCACCAGATTGCAATTCGCCTGGCTTCATACGTTTGTCCCATCTTTCAGCTACTATAGGAGACTGAGGGTAAAACAGCTCACCGCCAACTCTTCTAAGATGATATCCCATTTGGTTTCTTGGTGTCCATCCTAAAAAAGGGAAAGGTAATCCCAATCGTTCACGGCCATATTCACCCATGCCAATACGATAGCCATGTAATCCCATAGCTACACGTCCATTAGCATTGCGTGCGTGGACAAAATCTTTGGGCATATAGAAATTATTGCCTACTATACTAGTGAATACATTATACGCTTTTTTGTTGGCCGTATTTGTTCCCCAGTCTGTAAGAGCCAACATCTGCTTCTGTGTTAGATTATAAGTAAGCATTGGAGAATCGTGTCCTTGTACAATCAACTGATAGGCAGTTCCATTGCTTACCACATGAGCTTGCATCCCATTACGCATCAATATATCACGTAATTCTGGCTGCAAGTCCATGTCTCGGGGATTTGTATTCTTTCTAATTGTCATAACACTAGATTTTAAGCATCACCACAAGACATTCCGTTTTCAAGTTGTTCGTCTTTATAGTGGACAAATTCTTGAGCAGATTCATCATCAATGGCAAGATTGTTTTCTTTGCAATATTCCTGGTACTCCTCTTGCCATTCTGGAGAAAAATGATTCACATAATCTAACCAGGTGTATTCACCGCTTTCAAGTTTCTCAATCAGGATATCTTCTGAATAATATTCGTGTTCCATGTTTTTTTAGCTTATTTAATTATTTATGAATGGATGATGACATATTACGTAGTCCGGCTTTTCTCTGTTCATCCCAGATTTCGTCAGTGTAACTTTCTTCAGGTATATAATCATGATTACCTTCACTATCTGTTACCCAACAGCCGTAACACCCAAAAGTGTATTTGCTCCAATCTTTTTTTGATTGTTCACTCCATATTTGTTCGTCTCCTTCACAGATTCGGACTCCGACCTTGTCGGTAAGGTCGATTCCGATGGTTACGGGTTCATCTTCAAGAATGAATGTAAGGGGTTTGCCATTTTGAACACTTTTAAGTTCTGTTGATCCAAGATGCGCAGCGTCTGCCAGCACTTTAAGATTGCTTTCTATGATTGAGATTGGAGCTGTGAGAACTTGATGAGTTACAGCATCCACTTGTACAAAGGCGTTAGTCTTCTGTCCTTCAGGCAATGTTACTTCAGCGATAATTACCTTACCTTCCTTGAGAAGATTTTGCTGCTGTTCATTAAATTGTTCTATAGGTGCATTTTTCAAAGCAGGATAGAATAATACATCTATCCCTCCGTTATCTGAAGGAATAAAAGCAAAACGAGAACGTCCTGAGACAACTTCTCCGTTTTCATCCGTTACCTTTATTGGTAGAACTGGAGAGCGATATCCCATTGAAAGATCATCCAAAACATTCATTGGTAAATCCTCTATCATTTCCCTGGTTAATCCGAATTTCTGCAATGTTTCATAAGGATAATTTGATTCGTCAAATCGGTCATGTTTCATACTTTGATTCATATTTAAAATAATAC
>JAHHQS010000199.1 GCA_020026285.1 Parabacteroides sp.
ACTCAGTGCTTTAAAATTAGTTCATAAAAAAGTGTTGCGGAATTAAGGATATTATGTTATTGACAACAACAAACAACATTGAAGGTAAACGTATTACTGCTTATTATGGAATTGTTTCAGGAGAAACAATTATAGGTGCAAACATCTTTAAAGACTTTTTTGCAGGAATACGTGATATTGTTGGTGGCCGTTCTGGTGCTTATGAAAGAGTATTGCGCGAAGCCAAGGATACCGCGATGAATGAAATGGCTGAACAGGCCAGATCCTTAGGAGCTAATGCTGTTATAGCTGTGGATTTGGATTATGAAACAGTAGGAAGTGGAGGAAGTATGTTGATGGTAACAGCAGCAGGAACTGCTGTTCGTTATGAATAGGATAGATTCTTGAATTATTTAAAATAAAAAAGGTTATATCCAAAAGATATAACCTTTTTATTTGAACTTTATATAGAAATAATTATTTTCTGATACCTAGTTCTTTGATAATTGCACGATATCTTTCGATATCAACTTTGATTAAGTAATCTAACAAACGACGACGTTTACCTACTAACATCTTCAATGCTCTTTCAGTGTTGAAGTCTTTGTGATTAACTTTCAAGTGCTCTGTCAAGTGAGAGATACGGAAAGTGAATAATGCAATCTGGCTTTCAGCAGAACCTGTGTTAGCTGCTGATTTACCGTACTTTTCGAAAAGTTCTTTTTTCTTTGCTGAATCTAAATACATGATTCTTTACTTTAATAAATTAATACTATGTTATTTAAGCGAGTGCAAAGATAGGCCTTTCTTTTTGAAAAACAATGAATTTACATTCTTTTTTTATTTTTTGTATGTTTAATTTCTTATACATAATAATAAAAGTAGTACTTTTGTAGCGAATAAATTAGTCTTCGATGCAAAAATTAAGAAACATTGCGATTATCGCACACGTAGACCACGGGAAGACTACTCTCGTGGACAAGATGTTATTAGCAGGTAAGCTTTTCCGAGAAGGACAGGCTGAACCAGATCAGTTCCTTGATAACAATGATTTGGAACGAGAACGAGGTATTACTATCCTTGCCAAGAATGTGTCTATTAATTATAAGGATTATAAGATTAATATTATCGATACTCCGGGACACGCCGATTTTGGTGGAGAGGTAGAACGTGTGTTGAATATGGCTGACGGTTGTATTTTGTTGGTTGATGCCTTTGAAGGACCGATGCCACAGACTCGTTTTGTGCTTCAGAAAGCAATTCAGCTAGGTTTGAAACCTATTGTAGTTATTAATAAGGTAGATAAACCAAACTGTCGTCCTTCTGAAGTTCAGGAAATGGTTTTCGATTTGATGTTCACTCTTGATGCTACAGAAGATCAGTTGGATTTCCCTACTATTTATGGTTCTGCAAAACAGGGTTGGATGTCTGAAGATTGGAAAAAGCCAACTACAGATATTACTGCATTATTGGATACAATCATTGAACATATCCCTGAACCAAAAGTATTGGATGGTCCATCTCAGATGTTGATTACTTCTTTGGATTATTCTAAATATGTTGGACGTATTGCCGTAGGTCGTGTTCATCGTGGTGAATTCCGTGAAGGACAGGATGTCGTTTTGTGCAAGCGTGATGGAAGTCAGGTTAAAGCTAAGATTAAGGAAGTAGACGTATTTACAGGTTTGGGACGAACTAAAGTTCAGTCTGTACAATCCGGTGATATTTGTGCATTGGTTGGTATTGATGGATTTGAAATTGGCGAGACTGTTGCTGATGCTACAACTCCAGAAGCTTTACCTACGATTGCAATTGACGAACCTACAATGTCTATGTTGTTTACAATTAACAATTCTCCGTTCTTTGGTAGAGATGGTAAATTTGTAACATCTCGTCATATCTATGAACGTTTGCAAAAAGAATTGGATAAGAACTTGGCATTGCGAGTTAAGCCAACTGATTCAGCTGATTCATGGTTGGTTTATGGTCGTGGCGTATTGCACTTGTCTGTATTGATTGAAACTATGCGTCGTGAAGGTTATGAATTGCAGGTTGGTCAGCCACAGGTTATCATTAAGGAGATTGATGGTGTTAAATGCGAACCTGTAGAACAATTGACTATCAATTTGCCAGAAGATTGTGCAAGCCGTATCATTGATATGGTTACTAAGCGTAAAGGTGAAATGACGATGATGGAAAGCAAGAACGATCGTATGCATTTGGAATTTACTATTCCTTCCCGTGGTATTATCGGTTTGAATAACGCTGCATTGACTGCATCTGCTGGTGAAGCTGTTATAGCGCATCGTTTCTTGGAATATCAGCCTTGGAAGGGTGATATTGAACGTCGTACAAACGGTTCTATTATTGCAATGGAAACTGGTAATTCTTATGCTTATGCATTGAATAACTTGCAGTCACGTGGTCGTTTCTTTATTGCTCCAGGTGAAGAAGTTTATGCTGGGCAGGTTGTAGGCGAGCATACAAAAGAAAATGATTTGGTTGTAAATGTAACTAAATCAAAGAAACTGACAAATATGCGTGCTTCTGGTTCTGATGAAAAGGTTTCTTTGGCTCCTCCAACAGTATTTAGTCTGGAAGATGCATTGGAATATATCAAATCTGATGAATACGTAGAAATTACACCAAACAGTATGCGTATGCGTAAGATCGTTTTGGATGAATTGGAACGTAAACGTATGAACAGAGATAAGAACTGATTTTATTTGTTCTTGATGAGATAAAATAAATCCTCGTAAGTGAAGTGTACCCCAAAAGTCAGACATAAAACTTTTTTGGATGCACTTCACTTACGGGGATTTTTATTTATAGTTTATATTTGGATTAATAAATTCTTACAGGTCCTTCCAGTCCAATTTCTCTCATAGCCTGGGCATAACGTTTGGTTATAGTTGTTGCATAATTGCCAAGAGGTGTAATGACATTGATTTTTAAATGATTCTCTCCTGATTTTAATTTGGAGTGAATGTCAAATATCGCTTCGCCATACCAGTTTGTTCCAAGTTTTTCTCCATTTAAATACACTTCAATAACTCCTCTCGCTTCTCCTGTGTTAATGACATGGAATGCATTTGGATTTTCAACTTTGAATGTAGTAGTGTAACTTAATGTTCCGGCAAAATGTCTGGCCCAGACAAAAGGAGTCTTATTGAAATCAGCTAAGCTGTCAATTTCGAATTCCTTAATTGATTTATCAACATGATTAGCTTGTACTTTCCATATATTACCTATTCGTTGTGTCTTTTCAGGTTCAAGAGGTAGGGCTTTATATACTTCTCCATCTTTATGTTCGTCGAAAACAATGATTTTAGATTCTGCAGGTCCGAATCTTAATGATAAAGAAGTTCCTTTTTGATTTAAAAGATATCTCTTTCCTGTTTCTGCATCCCACAACCATGCTTGTTTGTCTTTTACTTTATCTATAAAGTTTAAATCTACTTGATAGCTAGCCCGTCTATTGAAGTTTGTAATGAAGAAAATGTCTTTGTCTCCAGATTTATAATAATTATAAAACATCCATTTTGCAGGTTTGCTTACAGAAACATAAGGTTTGATATTGAGTTCTTTCTGAACTTTGGCATACCATTCTGTCTGAGGTAAAGTTGGAGCAGGGATATTAACAATCTTTTCCGGATATTTATCGAATAGCTGATTGAAAATACGCTCAACTTCAGCAGACTTTATCTTATAATTGGCAAAACCAATACTTTGATGAGGCTTTTTACCGACACATATAACTTTCCCTCCTTTTTTAACAAACTTACTGATAGCATCTGCCGTTCTTGGATCCATACTTTCTACATCCAGTAATATTAATGTATTATAAGTTCTGGGTCCAAAAGACAATTTACCATTTCTTATATTGGATTGTTGAAGGATATTTTCACTGACGTAATCGCATCCATTTCCATTTTGGTGAAGATTCTGCCATAAGTCGTGTGCATAGGCCGGAAAAATGTTTTGAGGAAATGGATCTCTTTGTTGTCCTAATACAGACCACATGTCTTCAAGAGGGGGAAGTATTGCAATATCTGATTGAGGTATGCTGTTTTGGAGAACAGCGCTGACTCTTGCTTTATAATCCATCCAGTAATGATAGTATGGCCATAGTGTATTGTGTTCGTTGAAATAATCTCCATATTGAATCCAGCCGGGAAAACCTGCTTCACGTGGACTGTAATTGAATCCGTGTAATATTGAATGATTCACTCCTGAAATATTACTCATATCTCCGGTTACTTTTATGTCCTCTAAAGTTGTCTGATAAATATTACCTGTGTTAGTCAGTTCTTCGCAACTTACTTTACCGTTTCCGGCAAGCAAAGAGCCGGAAGCTGTAAATTTGTTATTGCATGAGAAACCATGTCCACCTCCGATTGCCTTGTTTTCAGGGAAATTATACCCTACATCCGACCATAACCAGGATTCACATTCAGGAATGTCTATATGCATACTTGATTCCAATGGGTGTAGGGCTCGACCATAAGCTTGAACACGCGATTTCACGCCATTCTTTCTACACCATTTATTTAATGTGTTGATGAAATTCTCCTGGAAAAGATATATCTGAAATCTTTCAAAATCATTTCGGACTCGATATTCGATGTTCTTTTTAACTTCTTCCGAAAATACACAACCATAATCTTCGGGAAGAGGATTTCCCATGTGACCTATCTTCTTGATGATATAAGGTAAATACGGATATAAAGAATAACCGAAGTATTTTTCCCATTTCTGCAACATGTCATCACACCAGTTTGCTCCTTCCAATTCGAAGCTGTCTACGAAGGTAGCCCTTACTTTCCCCTTCATTCGATTACTATTGAATTTTACTTTGTCGGATAACTTGGATAAATACGTAATAACTGCGTCTTTATTAAAGTGATTCAATACGGGGCCACTTGCTCCTGGTGCACCGTTTATAACATTCATGTAACCTGTTAATTTTACAAAAAAGTAAATAACATGTTCTCCTGCAGGAATATGAATATTAATTACTTCCTTTCCGACTTGTGAGTCGAATGAAATTCCTTCTGTAAAGTCATTTACATGAAGAGGCATTAAACGAATATATTCCAATTCTTTTAATGGCTTTTTATTCTTGGATGCAATAGGTGGATTCACTCTTGAATATAATTCTTCCTTGGTAATTTTGAAATCCTTACCTGTATTACCTCCATTAATCTTAACGGTTTCTACAGTAAGCATTTGTAATTGTTGACTTCTTGATAGGAATTCCCCGCCGAAAGGCCAGCCGGAACCGCCAATCATATCACAGATCATGCCTCGTTCTTTACATGCTTCGGCCGTAAATGCAATCATATCAGCCCATTCATCTGATAAATAGGGCTTTGATTTGAAATTTAAACTATCTGCTCCATCGGGAAATCTGATTGAATTGATTTCCACACCACCAATACCAATCTCTTTCATTAAATCCAATTCTCGAGCTATTTCTTTTTTGTCAATTTTTAGTCCGTTCCACCACCATCTGACAAAAGGCCGATATTGTGCGTCGGGATTTTTGAAAGTTTCATATAAATCACACTTGGGAGTTTTAAAGGTTGATTTAGTTGGTAGATTTTCTCCGTTTGAATTAATAATTGAACCGATCAATAGCAAAACGGGTAATAATAGTTTTTTCTTCATGGTTTTATATTTTTCAAATATGAGTACTTAGTAAATGTTCAGAAAAAGAAAAATCTGCTAGCTTACTCATTCTGGTGGAATGGAATATTTTATCAGATTAATTTATACAAAAATCTGAATTTAATTTTAATTCATATTTCTTCAGATGATAACTTTTCTTTAAAAAATGATATTTCTGATAGGTTATTGGGTAATCTGCTTTTAGATAAATCGATTACATGTAGAAAACAAAGACTTGTTAATAATATAGATCAGTGGAAATAGGGTAGTGTAAAACTGTTAATAAATCGGTTGATAACTCTGTTAATTGTTGAAAAGATTGTTGAAATCAATATATCCGTTGATAAATTGGTTGAAAAACCTGTCGAAAACCCTGTTGAAAGAAATTAAATGTTGAAAAGATATGGTTGATTGTTGAAAAGTCTAGGCATAAAAAAAGAGACACATTTTAAAATGTGTCTCTTATGGCTCTTCTTCTTGGACTTGAACCAAGGACCCTCTGATTAACAGTCAGATGCTCTA
>JAHHQS010000002.1 GCA_020026285.1 Parabacteroides sp.
GAATAAAATAAAATTAGGGATAGATAATTTTTTATTTGAAATTATCTATCCCTAATAATTATATTACTAGATAATAAGTATTAATTATCAAAGAGCATGCTGAACTGGTTTGATTACGAATTTGAATTCATAATCCTGGTAAGGTAATTGATATTGCTCTAAAGGAAGTCTTCCCCAACTGGTGACACATCCTAATCCCATTTGTACTTTATCAATGCAAAGATTTACAAAATCAGTTTGTGGTACAAGTTCAGAATGGTGCTGATTTTTCTCCAGACCTTCATCAAGTGATTCGATTGTGTAATGTAATGCACTTGCGGAAAAAGGAGTACTTCCTATAAGCTGGATACCACAGCCTCCTTTGTTCGTTTGATTCCACCAGCGAATATCCGTTTTTGTTCCTGTTTCCTGAGGTCGAATGTAAGGGTAGAATTGTTCGTCAACTGTTTGAACATATTTACCGATGTTGGTAGAGTGGTTTCTATCGGAATAGTTCTCGATAGGTCCTCTTCCATAATACTGGATGTTTGCTAATTGTTTGTTCAGTTGTACACGCATACCGAAACGGAATAAGTTTGAAACTTTAGCACCTTTGTCGGTTGTCATATTCTGGGTAACCTCAATTGCACCATATTTGTCGATACGATAATTCAAACTTAATTTAGCGGAAACTTTCGGCATATCATACTGTGCAGTAACAATGATGATATCATTTTCTGTCTTGTGGTTCAACTGGATTAATTTCATTTCAGGATCTTTCCAGACTCTATATTTCTTTTGCAAATCAGCACCCATATCATTATCTGTAGGTGCCCGCCAGAAGTTTGGTATCAGTTGTGCTCCTTCATTCAAGATAGAAAGACCATTTACGTCATAAAGACTTAAAAAGCCATTCTGACGTTTGAAGTCGATATGGAAATTCTGACCTTTTATGATCAAATAATATTTATCATTGTCTTCCACAATTGGAGTAGAAGTATAATTATGAGCAATATTCTTTTCTTTCAACAGGTTTTTAGGAGCTTTGTATTCCTGAACAACGAGTTGCTGATGAGCTTCAGAAAAACCGGCAGGAAGAAGATTACATGAATTTTTTAATTTGAAATCGACATTTAATAATACTTCCTTACAGTCACATATATTGTCAAGAGAATAATTTAATTTCTGATTAACCGTCTGTTGAGGAGCTACATTCAAATCATTGATAATTCCGGTTTGAGAAATATCTCCGTTTATTACGAGTTCCCATTCAGCGTAGTAATTGCCAAGATCCTTAAAAAAGTTTTCATTATAAATACTGATTATACCATTTTTCAAGTCTACCGGTTTAATCCAAATATTTTGATAATAATAAGCAACTTCATGAGCATGAGGATTAGGTACTCGGTCTGGACTGATAAGTCCATTATCCAGGAAGTTGGCACTGAATTTAGGGTCGTAAGCATTGTAATCACCGGCATAACCATATATTTCTGTTCCATTTTTATACATGCGTGCAGATTGATCAACAAAATCCCATATAAATCCTCCTTGATATTTCGGATATTTGCGAATAAGATCCCAATATTCTTTGAAACCTCCTTGAGAATTACCCATTGCATGTGCATATTCACATTGAATCATTGGTTTCTGAATGTTGCTGTTACAATATTTTTCTGCTCTTGTATAGCTGTCGTACATAGGACAATAGATATCTGTAAAGTCATTCGTTTCGGCTTGTTCATATTGAACTGGACGACTAGGATCTTCATTTTTAATCCATTTGTAACAAGCTTCAAAGTTCGGACCAAAACCAGCTTCATTTCCAAGAGACCAGAAAATTACAGATGGATGATTGAAACTACGTTGGATATTTCTTTTATTACGTTCTAAGTGAGCTTTGGCGTATAAATCATTTTTAGCTAATGTCTTTTCTCCGTAACCCATACCATGTGATTCCAGATTTGCTTCAGCGACCAGATAGATTCCATATTTATCACAAAGTTCATACCATAAATTGTTGTCCGGATAGTGACACGTTCTTACCGCATTGATATTTAGTTCTTTCATTCGTTTCAAATCCTGAATCATACGTTCTTCTGAAACATAATATCCATTGTCTGGATCCATTTCATGGCGATTAACGCCTTTTATCAGAATTGGTTGTCCATTTATTAAAACTTGTGCATTTTTTATTTCTATTTTACGGAAGCCTACCTTTACGGGAATCGATTCCGTAGTCTGTCCTTTTTCTGTAAAATTGGCAATGAGTGTATAAAGGTTGGGAGTTTCGGCAGTCCATTTGGCTGGATTATTAATATCCATAGTTATTTTCTGTTCTCCAGAACCATTTACTTGTGCTTTGGCAACTTCTTTACCAGTCTTGTCTAGTAATTTCAGATCAACAAGACCTTTACCTTTCAATTGAAGAGTAATGTTTAGTGTTGCGTTTTTGTATTGTCCATCTAAATCGGGTGTTACTCGAATATCTTCTATTCGTTTGGATCGGCGAGTGTATAGATAGCAATTACGGCTTACTCCACAATATCTATAAAAGTCCTGGTCTTCCAGATAGGTTCCATCACACCAGCGGAAAACCTGGAATGCAAATGTGTTTTTACCAGGATGAAGATATTGTGTCAGATCAAATTCTGCTTCCAGTTTGCTGTCTTCACTATAGCCGACGAATTTACCGTTCACCCAAAGGTACATATTGGAAGTGACCGAGCCGAAATGAGCAATGATATCACGTCCTTTCCAGTTTTCCGGAATTTCAATGACTTTTCGATAAGTTCCAACGTGATTGTTTTTTATAGGAACATAAGGAGGATTATTTTTGAACTGATTTTTCCATATATATCCTGAACTTGTATAAGCAGGATCACCATATCCATTCAATTCCCAAATAGCAGGAACTTGCATATTGTCCCATCCTTTATCATTGAAATCTACTTTGTAGAAATCAGTAGTAGGTCTCTGATCTGCATGTTCTACCCAATTGAATTTCCATGTTCCATTAAGAGTCATGTAATTGTCTGATGAAAGTTTGCATCCTTTTAGAGCAGCTTCTTCTGATTCATATGCAAAATAGTTTGTGTGCATTGGTGCACGATTAATGGCATTGACATTGGGATCGAGCCATTCATCTTGTTGCTGGGCAAAAGCTGTCGTTATACCTAAGGCAAATGCACAGATTAAAATGTTTTTAATCATGATATTGTGTTTTTTAATAATGTTCCAAAGTTAACAAATCTTAATTTAATTTCATTTATAAACAGACAGAAAAATAATCGGGGATAAACAATCTATAAAAGAATCGTTTATCCCCGATATTTATTTGATAAAATCAATTATCAATATTCTGATTATTAATTACCAAAGAGCATGCTGAACTGGTTTGATGACAAACTTGAATTCATAATCCTGATAAGGAACCATATATTGTTCAAGAGGAAGTCTTCCCCAGCTGTTTACACAGCCTAATCCCATTTGTTTCTTATCAATACAGAAGTTTACATAATCAGTCTGCGGAACTAATTCAGAATGGCTCTGTCCTTTATCAAGGCCATCATCAAGAGATTCAATAGTGTAATGTAATGCACTTGCAGAGAATGGGGCATCTGCTACCAGCTGGATGCCATATCCACCCTTATTGGTCTGATTCCACCAGCGAATATCTGTTTTAGTACCTGTTTCCTGAGGGCGAATATAAGAATAGAACTGTTCGTCAACAGTTTGAACATATTTACCAATATTAGTTGAGTTGTTTCTATCTGAATAGTTTTCGATAGGACCTCTTCCATAATACTGAATGTTAGCTAAATCCTTATTCAATTCAGTACGCATACCGAAACGGAACATATTTGAAACCTTAGCACTCTTATCGGTAGTCATGTTCTGAGTAACTTCAATAGCTCCATATTTATCAATACGATAAGTCAGGTTCAATTTTGCAGAGACTTCTGGCATATCATATTTGGCTGTAACGACGATGATTCCATTTTCAGTCTTATGTTCTAAGCTTGTTAATTTCATTTCAGGATTCTTCCATACAATATATTTTCTGTTCAATCTGGCACCCATATCGTTATCAGTAGGAGCACGCCAGAAGTTAGGAGTTAACTGAGCACCTTCGTTCAAAACAGAAAGACCGTTTACATCATACAGACTCAAGAAGCCATTATCACGTTTGAAATCCAAATGGAAATTCTGACCTTTTACAATCAAATAATATTTGTCATTATCTTCCACAACTGGAGTAGAAGTATAGTTGTGAGCAATTTTCTTTTCAGCCAATAAGTTTTTAGGAGCTTTATATTCACGAACAACTAACTGCTGATGAGCTTCAGAAAATCCTGCAGGAAGAAGATTTGCTGATTTCTTTAATTTGAATGCAACATTCAATAAAACTTCTTTGCATTTGCAGATATTCTCAAGAGAATAATTCAATTTCTGGTTAACAGTCTTTTGAGGAGCAACATTCAAATCGTTGATAATACCTGTCTGTAAAACTTCACCATTAGCTAAAAGTTTCCATTCTGCATAGTAGTTACTTAAATCTTTGAAGAAGTTTTCATTGTAGATAGCTATTTCTCCATTTTCCAGATTAACAGGTTTAATCCAGATGTTTTGATAATAATAAGCTACTTCATGTGCATGAGGATTAGGTACACGGTCTGGACTAATCAGACCATTGTTCTGGAAGTTATTATCTGAAGCATCATAACGGTTGAAATCACCACCATAACCATAAATTTCTTTACCATTCTTTTCCCAACGAGCAGATTGGTCGACGAAATCCCAGATAAATCCACCTTGATATTTTGGATATTTGCGAACTAAATCCCAATATTCTTTGAAACCACCTTGAGAATTACCCATTGCATGAGCATATTCGCATTGAATAAGTGGCTTTTGAACATCACCTTCACAATATTTTACACATTCTCCATAGTCTTCATACATTGGACAATAAACATCTGTGAATTCATTTGTTCCTGCTTGTTCATACTGAACGGCACGGCTAGGATCTTCATTCTTGATCCAGGTATAGCAGGCTTCGAAGTTTGGACCGAAACCAGCTTCGTTTCCTAATGACCAGAATATAATTGAAGGATGGTTGAATCCTCTCTGTACATTACGCTTGTTTCGTTCCAAATGTGCTTTTGCATATATTGGATTCTTCGCTAATGTCGTTTCACCATATCCCATACCATGAGATTCGATATTGGCTTCTGCAACAACGTATATACCATATTGGTCACATAAATCATACCATAAGTTGTTGTCAGGATAGTGACAAGTTCTAACAGCATTAATGTTTAATTCCTTCATGCGTTTGATATCCTGAATCATACGTTCTTTGGAAACAACATAACCGTTATCTGGATCCATTTCATGACGGTCGGCTCCTTTGAATAAGACAGCCTGACCATTTACCCAGATTTGTGAATTTTTCAATTCAATTTTACGGAAACCAACTTTAACAGGAATAGATTCAGTAATATTTCCTTTATCTGTAAAGTTTGCTACAAGAGTATAAAGATATGGAGTTTCAGCAGACCATTTGGCTGGATTACTTACATTCATGGTAGCAGTTTGTTTGCCGGAACCATTTACTTTGGCAGTAGCAACTTCTTTACCGGCTTTGTCTAATAATTTCAAATCAACTGTACCTTTTCCCTTCAACTCTAATGCAATGTTCAATGTACCATCTTTGTATTGAGCATCCAAATCTGGAGTTACACGAATATCCTGAATACGGTTTGCTTTACGAGTGTATAAATAACAATCACGACCAACTCCTGAGAAACGGAAGAAGTCCTGATCTTCTAGATAAGTTCCATCACACCAGCGGAAAACCTGGAATGCAACGATGTTTTTTCCGGGATGTAAATATTTAGTCAGATCGAATTCAGCTTCCAGTTTGCTGTCTTCGCTATAGCCCACGAATTTACCATTTACCCATAAATACATATTGGAAGTTACGGAGCCAAAATGAGCAATAATTTCACGTCCTTTCCAATCTGCAGGAATTTCGATTTCTTTACGATAAGTTCCAACGTGATTATTTATTTCTGGAACATAAGGAGGGTTGTTTTTGTATTGGCTTCTCCATGCGTAACCGACGTTTACATAGATAGGATCGCCATAACCGTTCAATTCCCATACAGCAGGAACCTGTAAATCATCCCAACCTTTATCATTGAAATCTACTTTGTAGAAATCTGTTGGTCTCTGATCGGCATGCTCTACCCAATTGAATTTCCATGTCCCATTAAGAGTCATGTAGTTGTCGGAAGATACTTTACAACCTTTTAATGCAGCTTGTTCAGATTCGAAAGCGAAATAGTTTGTGTGCATTGGAGCACGATTAATGGCATTAACGTTGGGGTCTTGCCACTCTTTTTGTTGAGCGAAGGCCGTTAGCCCTAAGGAAGCCAAGGCACAAATTAATACGTTCTTTGTCATGATATAGTATTTAATATAAACATATACAAAAGTAACAAAAATTAAACAGGAAACAATTTTATGATAAATAAATTTTTTTTAATATATCTTGTATGAAAAAAAGAATTAGTCTGGTCATTCTCTTTAAAAAATAGCACATAATTAATGTGTTCGAAACTAGTATATTCTATCATAAAATATGTTATTTGGTATGTGAAAGAGATTTATGTGTTCTTTTATCTTTCAGTCTTATGGAACATACTTAATAGTTTAGTATATACTTCTCTTTGTAAGGATGAGATCCCTGCTCTGGAATATGTATAAATACGTATTCTGCAATATTTTAGCAAATCATTTTACAAAAAGCTCCGTAAAACCTGTATGCAGGGAATATAATGAGTTTTTACCATAAATAATAATGTTATTTGGAGATACAAAAAAAACTTAAGGTCAATATAAATATCCGGATTGGAGAAAGAGTGGGCTTTTATCATAAAAAAAGTGCATCGAAATGTATTTTTAACATACATTTCGATGCACCTTTTTTCTTATAGTTAAGAATAAATTAACGTTTTCCTAATTGATGATCAATAATACCATAGTGATGATCACCATAGTTCTTAATTGAATCCAAAATTGCTTTTGCAGAAGATTCTTCTTCAACTTGTTCCTTTACGAAACCGAATAAGAATTCTCTTGCAGCATGGTCTTTATCTGCTTCTGCAATATCAACCATTTTATCAATTAATTCAGAAACATATAGTTCGTGTTTGTAAACGTGCTGAAATACTTCAGGAATAGAATCCCAACTGGTTGGAACTTCTTTAATAGCTCCGATTTTGATTTCTCCACCACGATCAATAGCGAAATCGATCATTTTGTGGGCATGTTCCATTTCTTCTTCGGCTTGTTTTTCCATCCAGTGAGCGCAACCATTAAGACCCTCTTTCTTAAAATAAATAGCCATTGAAAGATATAGATTAGATGACCACATTTCTGCATTTACTTGAAAGTTGAATGCTTCTGATAATTTAGAACTTAATACCATCGCTTTAAATTTTATTAATGTTATTCGTTTTTGTAATACAAATATCCGATTAATGTCTGTAAAAAGCTAATTCTTCTTGATTAAAATTGTTGACAAAAGTATAAATCTTGTCAATTTCAGCTTCGCCATACTTTATGTAAACTTCTGCAGAGCGACGATAACTGTCGTCTTTATTAGCATCCTGCAATAAAAGATAACCGAATACACAATGAGCTCCAGCTTCAACTAAACGGCGAGCATGGAAATCAATATATTCATTATCTTTTGTACCTGCTACAGTCTCAACTAATTCCGCATATTTGGCAGTCATAGCCTGAAGACGAGCTTGAAGAGATTTTAAATCTTCCTTATATTCGATAGCATCGTATTCTTTAATCTGATTCAAATAAGTTCCAGTTGTGACGTGACGGATTGCTGCTACAACTTGTAACTGAGTTGTTCCTTCATAAATGTTAGTAATACGGGCATCACGATATAGACGTTCGCAAGCATAATCTTTCATGAAACCTGAACCTCCATGAATCTGAATAGCATCGTATGTATTCTGATTAGCAAATTCGGTAGTCATACCTTTACCCATAGGAGTGAAGGCATCAGCCAGTTTGCTGTATTTCTTCATCTCTTTACGTTCGTCAGGTGTAAGTTTACGTTCTTTCGAAATATCATCTAACGCTTTATATACATCGACAAAGCGAGCAGTTTCGTAAAGCATAGAACGAGAAGCATCAGCTTTGGCTCTCATGATTGATAACATTTCATATACCGCAGGGAATTTTATAATAGCCTTGCCGAATTGTTTACGGTCCAGAGCGTATGCATAACCTTCGTGATAGGCGGCTTCACTCAAACCGACAGCTTGAGCCATGATTCCAAGACGGGCACCGTTCATCAATGCCATAACATATTTGATAAGACCTAATTTACGATCTCCACAAAGTTCAGCTTTTGCATTTTTGAAAACAAGTTCGCAAGTAGGAGAACCTTTGATACCCATTTTGTTCTCAATACGACGAACATTAACGCCACCGTTACGTTTATCATAGATAAACATAGACAAACCGCGGCCGTCGCGAGTTCCTTCTTCTGAACGGGCTAATACCAGATGGATATCAGCGTCACCATTTGTAATGAATCGTTTTACTCCATTCAAATACCAACAGTTGTCTTTTTCGCAGAATGTAGCCTTCAACATGACAGACTGCAAGTCAGATCCTGCATCAGGCTCTGTTAAATCCATTGACATCGTCTCTCCTGCACAGACACGAGGAATATAACGCTGACGCTGGTCTTCATTTCCAAATTCATAAAGAGTTTCGGCACAATCCTGCAAGCCCCAAAGGTTTTCGAAACCGGCATCTGCACGTGAAACCATATCTGCAGCCATAATATAAGGAACGATTGGGAAATTCAAGCCATTATAACGACGTGGCATCGCAATACCCATCAATCCTGCTTTACGAACAGCTTCTAGATTTTCCTGAGTTCCTGAAGCATAAGTTACTCGTCCGTTGGCAACAGATGGACCTTCTTTATCAACGCCTTCTGCATTAGGTGCGATAACCTCACCACAGATTTCACCAACTATTTCCAGTACTTTTTCATAACTATCCATTGCATCCTCGAAATCCTGAGGTGCATAATCATATTTATCTTTATCGGCATAGCCGCGTTCCTTCAGCTCTACAATGCGTTCCATCAATGGATGATGTAAATGGTGACGCAAGCTGGGATTATCTATATAGAAGTTGCTCATTATTTTGAATTCTGCTTGTAATACTTAATCATTTTAGGAATAACCTCTTCTACTGTACCGTTGATAACATAATCAGCAATAGAGTTGATAGGGGCATTTTCATCATTGTTGATTGAAATGATGATACCGGCATCTTGCATTCCGGCAATGTGTTGGATTTGTCCTGAGATACCGCAAGCTATGTATAACTTCGGATGAACAGTGACACCTGTCTGACCAATCTGTCTGTCGTGTTCACAGAAACCTGCATCAACAGCAGCACGACTGGCACCCACTTCTGCATGAAGTTCCTTGGCCAGATCAAACAACATGTCAAATCCTTCTTTTGATCCCATTCCGTAACCTCCTGCTACAACAATAGGAGAGCCTTTTAGATTATGTTTAGCCTTTTCAACATGACGATCAATTACCTTCACTACGAAATCTGTTTCAGGAACGTATTTGGCAACATCATGACGAATAACATCTCCTTTATAATTAGGATCAAGTATTTCCTTTTTCATTACACCTTCTCGTACAGTCGCCATCTGTGGACGATTTTCCGGATTGATAATAGTTGCAACGATATTGCCTCCAAATGCCGGACGAATCTGGTATAATAAATTTTCATAAGTTTTACCTGCTTTCTTGTCTGTGTGAGGACCGATTTCCAAAGAAGTACAATCGGCTGTCAGGCCACTGGTTAATGCAGAAGAAACACGTGGACCAAGATCTCTACCGATAACTGTTGCACCCATTAGACAAATCTGAGGATGTTCTTCTTTGAACAAATTAATCAGAATAGAAGCATGAGGCAATGTCGTGTAAGGGAAAAGCCCTGGTGCATCAAAAATATGTACTTTATCAACTCCGAAAGGCAAAACCTGATTTTCAATATCTTTCAAATCAGTTCCTGCAATGATGGCTTCCAACTGGCAGCCCAACTGATTGGCCAACTTCCTGCCTTTAGTAAGAAGTTCCAGGCTTACATCGGCAACTGTAGTACCTTCAAGCTCACAATATACAAATACGTTGTTCATAGGTATATTTTTATCCAATCGTATGATTGGCTATCAGTTCAACAATCAAATCTTCTATATCTTTATCCGAACCGGTCAAAGTTTTACTTTCCTTTGCCTGGAAAACAATGTTCTGTACAGTCTTTACTTTTGTAGGAGAACCGGATAAACCACATTGTTGCAAATCTCCTTCAACATCAGCTACACTCCATTCCGGAATATTCAGATATGAACGAGTTTCGTATAAGTCTGCATATTTAAGTTCCTTGATTTGGGCTTTTTCCTGATTACCCAAAGCTCTCTTATATTTCTGAACCAATTTGGCATTGCGAGGGCGGCAAGGAGCAGCCGAACCATTTACTGTAATAACGATAGGATAAGGACCTTCTACTGTTTCAACGCCTCCATCGATATGACGTTTAACAATAATACGATGAGTATCTTCGTTAACATTCAAGATTTCTTCTGCATAAGTAATCTGAGAAAGCCCTAGCTTTTCTGCAACCTGAGGACCAACCTGTGCAGTATCACCATCGATAGCCTGACGGCCACCTAGGATAATATCATAGTCTTTAATTTTCTTGATTGCTGTTGCTAAGGCATATGAAGTGGCTAATGTATCGGCACCAGCGAAAGCTCTGTCGGTAAGTAAATAACCACCATCTGCTCCACGGTATAAACCTTCTCTAATAACTTCTGCTGCACGGCCAGGACCCATAGTCAATAAAGTTACTGTTGATCCAGGGTGTGTGTCTTTCAAGCGTAAAGCTTGTTCTAAAGCATTCAGGTCTTCCGGATTAAAGATGGCAGGTAGAGCGGCTCGGTTAACTGTTCCGTCTTCTTTCATGGCATCTTTACCTACATTTCGTGTGTCTGGAACCTGTTTTGCTAAAACAATAATTCTTAAACTCATTTTATTAGATATTATATTACAAATTTTGTCAGATTGCAAAAGTAATTATTTAATTGAAATTTGAGAGTTCCGAACCTGTTTAAATTTCGTTTTGAAGGTCGTTTTCCCATTTTTTGACAAAAATCACTACATCTAGTGATTGATGTTATTTAGAATAAATTGTTCCTTTGCATACGAATTTGAAGATAACTATACAAAGAATAAATGAAAAATAAGCCTTTATTTATGCTCATTCTTACACTGATTGGTTCAGAGTCTGTATGGGCTATTGATCCTGTGAATCCAAAAGATACTTTAAGAACTTATAATATCAACGAGATTGTTCTGACTTCTTCCACTAAAGAGACAAATGATTTGGATAAACTTCCCGGAGCTGTAAGCGTTTTCTCTCCTTTACAGATCAGAAGCCGACAGATAAATGTATTAAAAGATATCAGTTCTTTTGTCCCTAATTTATATATGCCCGATTACGGAGCTAAGTTGACATCTGCTATCTATCTGCGTGGTATAGGCGCTCGTAGTAGTGGACAATCTATAGGGCTGTATGTCGATAATGTTCCTTATCTGGATAAAAGTACTTTTGATTTTGAATTGACCGATATTCAGCGTATAGAAGTGCTACGTGGTCCGCAAGGCACTTTGTATGGCAGAAATGCTATGGGGGGAATTGTTAACATTTATACAATTTCACCTTTTGACTTTCAAGGAAAAAAAGTTTCTGTGTCAGGTGGTAATTATGGACAATTTAAAGTGAAGGCTTCTCATTATGGAAAAGTTTCGGATAAATTCGGTTTTACGGCTGGAGTTTATTATGATCGTAACAGTGGGTATTTTACCAACGAATATAATGGCAAAAAGGCCGATGATGAACAGTCTGTGGGTGGACGTATAAGATTGGAAGGACGTTTCTCTCCGAAATTCAGAATAGCTTTTACAGCAAATGCCGATTACTCCGATCAGGGAGCTTTCCCGTATGGTTTGTACGATGCTTCAACAGGAAAAGTTGCTCCTGTTAATATTAATGATCCTTCTTCTTATCGTCGTACGATGGCTGCAGGAAGTTTTCTGTTGGAATATAAGACTGATCACATTCTGTTGAGTAGTACTACCGGTTATCAGTATCTGAATGATAATATGAAGATGGATCAGGATTTCTCTCCAAAATCAATCTTTACATTGAATCAGAAGCAGAATCAGCATGCTTTCAGTGAAGAAGTTGCTGTGAAAAGTATGACTGATAATAATTATCAGTGGTCTTTTGGTTTGTATGGTTTCTACAATGATTTGCATACAGAAGGACCGGTAACTTTTAAGGAAGACGGTATTAAAGAGGTCCTTCAGCCGGTATTTGACAAAATCAAAGAGAATGCCAATAACCCAAAGATGCCTGCACTGAAGATAACAGATAAGGAACTATATATTCCAGGAACATTCGATACTCCTTCATCTGGCGTTGCACTTTTCCATCAGTCTACTTATAATAATCTTTTTATCGATGGGTTATCGGTTACAGCCGGGGTGCGTCTTGATTATGAAAAGCAGAAAATCGGATATCAGTCGGAAGCCAAAATGAATATGTCGGCTGGATTTGGAGATTTATTTATTCCTCTTGAATCGATGTATGGGCCAACAGTGCTGGATGTTCATGCTTCACAAGATTTCTGGCAGGCTCTTCCAAAAGTTTCTTTGCGATATGAATGTACCCCTTCAACTTATTCCTATGCATCTGTTTCGAAAGGATATAAGACCGGTGGATATAATGTACAGATGTCGGCTGACGTGATGCAGGCTCAGATGAAGTATGATATGATGTCGGCTTTCGCTTCCATGATGCCAAACAAACCGGTTGCTCCAGATCCGGTAGAAGATGTGGCTGCTTATAAACCGGAGCAGAGCTGGAATTATGAGATTGGTATTCGCAGTGAATTAATTGATGGCCGTTTGAAAGCAGAACTGACCGGATTCTGGATGGATATTCAGGATTTGCAGATCACTAAATTTGTCAATAGCGGTAATGGACGTGTTCTTGCTAATGCCGGTGAAGCTAGAAGTTTTGGTGTTGAAGCATCTCTTCAAACGGTGATAACAACTGGTTTGACGGCCGATTTGAATTATGGTTATACCCATGCAACTTTCCGTGATTATAATAATGGCAAGGAAGATTTTAAAGGAAACTACATACCTTACACACCTCGTCACACTGCAAGTCTTGGATTACATTACAGCAAACCAATCTATGGAAAATGGATTGATCAGCTTTATGCTTCTGCACAGCTGAATGGTACTGGTAAAATCTTCTGGTCTGAGCGAAATGACATTCATCAGAACTTCTATACAACCCTGAATGCATGTGTGGGTGTTCGAAAGGGAAAGGTGAACTTTACGGTATGGAGTAGAAATTTGACAAATACGTCATATTCAGCATTCTATTTCGAATCATTTGGAAATCCTTTCATCCAGAAAGGAAAGCCTTTGCAAGTGGGAGTGGAGTTGTCTCTTGCTTTATAACGATCTCCCGATTTTTATACACTTCCTAAGACTCCGAATCAAGGAGATTCAAGATTAATTGTAAAGAAAAAATTTACCCGGAAAAACGAATATTTTGATTCGTGATCCCGGGTAAATAATTGAGCTTTAATTCGGACCGGAAAAAATTCCGATCATACTAATGTATTTTCAATCTCCGATACGAAGTCTTATGAGTTAATAGTACCACCCATAATATCAAGTAATTCATTTGTAATAGCCTGCTGTCTGGTTTTGTTATACTGCAATGTTAATTCCTGCAGAAGATCATTTGCATTGTCGTTGGCCGTCTGCATAGCCGTCATTCGGGCAGCATGTTCTGCAGTAAGGGTGTCGAGAATTGTTGTATAGATCTCCAGATCTAACATTTTGGGAAACAGAGCCTGTTGCAATTCCTCTACAGATGGTTCAAGAATGTAATCGTAGAAGAAATTGTCGTTATCAGTTTCTGTCTCTTTTATTTCAACTGCAAAAGGCAGGTATATTTTATGTGTTATCTTTTGCTGTGCGACATTGTGAAAATGGTGATATAACAAATCAATCTGATCCACCTGGTTGGTAAGATATAGATTCTGCAAAAACTTGGAGAATTTTGCTGCCTCCTGATAGGTCAGTTTGTCGGCAAGTTGAATAAATTCATCTTGATATGCATATCCCGCTTTTGATAATTCCTTGGCTATTTTCTTGCCAATAGGGTAGAACAGCAAATTCATGCCTTTGCTGTTGTAAGACTGAATGAGCTTTTCTAATGATTTCCAGACATTCGCATTATAACTTCCGCACAAGCCGGTATTGGAAGCACAAACAACGATTGCTATGTTTTTTACTTTTGCGTGTGGACTGAAAGACGTTTTGACTTCAGGCTTGGCCTTTAACAGGCTTTGTAGAATTTCTTCCAGTTGACCGGCATAAGCAAGAGTTTGTTCGGCAATCGACTGTGTACGGTGCAGTTTGGCAGATGCAACCATTTGCATGGCCGATGTAATCTTCTGCGTACTGTTTATCGAACTGATTCTACCTTTTATCTCTTTCAGTGATGCCATAGCTTTTCATTATTTGTAAGATGATGCAATTTTTTTGGCTGTCTCTTCCAAAATGCCTTTGACTTCATCATTAATAATACCTTTTTTCAATATATCCAGAACATCTGTCTGGTGTTCCAGACGTAATGTTTCCAGAAAGACCTGTTCGAATTCCGAAACCTTCTCTAAAGGAACATCTTTCAATAATCCCTTTGTTCCACAATACAGGATGGCTATCTGGTTTTCGACAGCCATTGGTGAATATTGAGGCTGTATCAGCAGTTTGGTATTCTTACGCCCTTTGTCTATAGTGAAAGCCGTTACAGGATCCATTTCTCCACTGAACTTGCTGAATGATTCCAGTTCACGGAATTGAGCCTGATCAATTTTCAATGTACCTGCCACTTTTTTCATCGCTTTCAATTGAGCGTTACCTCCCACACGTGAAACTGATATACCAACGTTGATGGCAGGTCTGTTTCCTTGGTTGAACAAGTCTGTTTCCAGGAAGATCTGTCCATCGGTAATAGAAATCACATTGGTAGGGATGTAGGCGGAAACGTCACCGGCCTGTGTCTCAATGATTGGTAGAGCAGTTAGTGAACCACCTCCTTTGACACGTGATTTCATGCTTGCCGGAAGGTCGTTCATCATGCTGGCTACTTCCTGCTGGTTGATGATCTTTGCAGCACGTTCCAATAGACGGGAATGAAGATAGAATATATCTCCCGGATATGCTTCACGACCTGACGGTCTGCGTAGAATCAATGAAACTTCACGATAGGCTACAGCCTGTTTTGACAAGTCGTCGTATACAACCAGTGCATGACGTCCGCTGTCTCGGAAATATTCACCGATAGCGGCTCCGGCAAATGGTGCAAAATATTGCATGGCTGCCGGGTCAGAAGCTGTGGCGCTGACAACAATCGTATAGTCCATGGCTCCTTTTTCCTGCAAGGTATTGACTAATGAAGCAATAGTTGAACCTTTCTGGCCGATAGCTACATAAATACAATATACAGGTTCCCCTGCTTCGTAGGCTGCACGCTGGTTGATAATGGTATCAATGGCAATGGCAGTCTTTCCTGTCTGACGGTCGCCGATTATTAATTCACGTTGTCCGCGTCCGATAGGGATCATGGCATCAATGGCTTTGATACCGGTCTGTAACGGTTCGTTGACAGGCTGGCGGAAGATGACACCAGGAGCCTTTCTTTCCAAAGGCATTTCGCAAGTCTCGCCTGTAATCTCTCCCTTGCCGTCAAGCGGATTTCCCAAAGGATCGATAACACGTCCGATCATGTTCTCGTTGACGTTGATAGAAGCGATCTTTCCGGTTCTGGTAACCGTATCTCCTTCCTTGATCAAATCAGTAGGACCTAACAGAACAGCACCTACATTATCTTCTTCCAGGTTCATAACGATTGCCTCCATTCCGTTGTCGAATCGGAGTAATTCGTTTGCTTCCGCATTGTCCAGTCCGTAGATACGGGCAACACCGTCGCTGACCTGTAAAACAGTTCCGACTTCTTCCATCTGGATATCTGTATTGATCTTGTCCAGTTCCATACGAAGAATATCAGAAACTTCACTTATTTTTATTCGATCTGTCATATTCTCTCGATTATTTACTTTGCAGTAACTGCTTGCGGATACGTTTCAGCTGGGAAGCATAACTTGCGTCCAGTCTGTAATTTCCAATTTCAAGGCAGAAACCACCAATTAATTCAGGTTTGACTTCTCCGGAAAATTCGATGATATCTCCTGTTTCCTTCTGAAGTTTATCAATCAGGTGCTTTTGAGTATCTTCAAGAATCTCTTTCGCTGAACTGAATTTGATTCTTGTGATTTTCTTGTCTTTCCGATACAGCGTGATGTAGTTGTATGCGATGAACGACAAGGAATCTTCCCGTTTATGATTCAGCACCATCTGAATAAAACGTTTATATAAATCGCAGACTTGTCCACCTCCGGCCTGTAGCAATAAAGAGTTCTTCTGTTCTCTATTGACCAGCGGATTTTGTAAAGCCTCTTTCAATTCAGGAGCGAGCTTGAAACTCTGCAAAAGCATTTTCATATCGTTATACACAGGTGTCTCCTGATCAGCCTTTTTAGCTGAATCGAAAAGAGCTCTGGCATATCTTGATGAAATAGTTCCTAAATCCATAATTTACGATTTCTTGAATGACACTTCATCGAGCATTTTGTTGATGATAGCTTCCTGGGCATTATCTCTAGCAATTTTGTCTTTTAATACTTTTTCGGCAACGTCGATTGACAGATTGACGATTTCAGTACGGATATCTCTGATTGCTTTTTCCTTTTCTTCCTGGATGAGGCGGGTTGCTTCTTCCAATTGTTTGTGAGTCTCGGCTGCCGCTTTCTGATGAGCTACATCAATAATATGTTCTTTTTCTTTTAAAGCTTCTTGCAGAATGGCATTTTGCTTTTCTTTCGCTTCTGCAATGATTTTCTCACCTTCAAGTTGGATATTCGCAAGTTGTTCATTAGCCTTGCGAGCCGTTTCCAATGAATCTTCTATAAAAGCTTTCCGATCTTCAATTGCTTTTATAATAATCGGAAAGCCATATTTGGAGAGAATAATCAGAACAATACCGAACGAAAGAACCATCCAGAACAGAAGCCCTGAATCCGGCGTTAGTAATGACATATTCTATTCGTTTTATTAGTTTAATCCAAGGAAACAAACAACAATAGCGAACAAGGCAACACCTTCAATCAAGGCACCCATGATCAACATGGAAGTACGGATATCGCCTGCTGCAGATGGCTGTCTGCCGATTGCTTCTACTGCAGATTTACCGATTAATCCGATACCGATACCTGCTCCGATTACGGCGATACCTGCTCCGATTGTTGCACCTAATTTTCCAATACCAACTGTAGCTGCTTGTAATAAAATTGTTGATAACATAGTCTTAAATTTTTTAATTATTATTGTTTTATTTTGTCGTCATATTGTTTACTCCTTGACTTGTGCCAGTCCGATAAAGCTAGCTGAAAGGAGTGTGAAAATGTAAGCTTGCAGACAAGCAACAAAGAGTTCCAGGCAATTCATGAATACACAGAATGCGACGGAAAGAACAGTCATACTGTAATTGATTGTAACCCCCATTGAGACTGTCATGAAAATCAAACAGGTCAATGCCAGAATCACTGTGTGTCCGGCCATGATGTTTGCAAACAATCGGATCATCAAGGCAAAAGGCTTGGTCAATATACCGATGAATTCAACAAAAGGCATGATTGGCAGCGGGCACTTCAGATAAATTGGAACCTTTGGCCAGAAAATGTCTTTCCAATATTCTTTAGAACCAAACAGATTGATTGCTAAGAATGTACATACAGCCAATGTCATGGTGACTGTGATGTTTCCTGTCAGATTTGCTCCTCCGGGGAAAATAGGAATAAGACCCAGAAAGTTGTTTGTCAAGATGAAGAAAAACAATGTCAGCAGGTATGGATAGAATTTAGTATAAGCTTCACCTGCATTCTTTTTAATGACATCATCATAGATATAATAAACAACCATCTCCATCATTCCAACAAAACCTCCGGGTGCTTCGCCTGGATGTTTCTGATACCATCTTGCTGTTTTTAAGATGATGAACAGAACAAGGAAACAGCTTAACAACAAACCGCATACGTCTTTCGTCATGGAAATGTCTATGGGTCTGCTGATTTCTCCGTTTGATAAAGTTTCAATGATTTTACCAGAGTATTCGCCTTCCTGTGCGATAGAGAATCCCTGGTAGCTGTTTCCTTCATTCAGTTTGGATGAGAGGAAAATATGCCAGCCGCTTTCTTCTCCTTTAACGATAACAGGCAGGGGAATGACAAGTTCTGTTTCTCCAACTTTGGTAATATGCCAGCTGTAGGAATCTCCTAAATGTGAAAAGACGACATCCTGAACGCTGAAGTCTTCAGCTTTTAACTGAAAACTGCTTAGCAAAAGGATGAATGCCAATATACATCCTGAAAATTTATTGATTACATTGTTCATTTTTTTCTCGTTTTTCTCTGTTCATTCTTTTCTTTTCATACAAATAGATTGTGTATACCTCTAATATGAGATAAATGAAATAGAATAACATGAGGGTAATTCCAAAAGAGGTAATATGAGTTCCTATAAACTGTACGTATAAAATGAGAAATAGGCAGGCCAGCATGAATTTACTCAGCCGGACAAGCATATAAGTCGTAACAGATACGTCTCCTTTCTTTTTTCGAACGCGATCCAGGAAGAAAACCATCAAAATGGCTACAATCCAGTAGAAACATGGGATTGACGGGAACCATTCAAAATAATACTGAGGCCAGAATTCATGGAGCAAGCCTCCTGTTATCACTCCTACAATCACATTGATCAGGGTGATAAGTCCATAAAGTCTGAATTTTAGTTTTGAACTCATATTATAATCATTTTTCGACACAGACAGTCAGCACGTCGTTTTGAATTTTGACAAAACCTCCGTCAATGTCAAGTTTAAACTGTTTACCAGCTGCAACATAAAGAATCTCTCCCTTTTGAAGAGCTGTTATCAAAGGAGCATGATGGGGCAGTACATCAAAAGATCCAGCAATACCCGGGAAAGATGCACTTTCCGTCTCTCCTTCATATAAGACCTTTTCAGGAGTAATGATTTTTATTTTCATGTTACTGTGCTTGTTGTGCTAATCGTTTACCCTTTTCTATAGCATCTTCTATTGTTCCGACATTCAGGAATGCCTGTTCAGGAATATCGTCAGTCTCTCCGTCCATAATCATATTGAAGCCCTTTATGGTGTCTTCAATAGAAACCATGACTCCGGAAACCCCTGTAAATTGTTCGGCTACGGTGAATGGCTGAGACAGGAATCGCTGGACACGGCGGGCACGGTTTACGGTCTGACGGTCTTCGTCTGAAAGTTCCTCCATACCTAGAATAGAGATGATATCTTGCAGTTCCTTGTTGCGCTGAAGAATCTGTTTGACTCTTTGTGCACATTCGTAATGAGCTTTGCCTACTACCAGCGGATCCAGAATTCTGGATGATGATTCCAGCGGGTCAACAGCAGGATAGATACCTAATTCGGTAATCTTTCTGCTCAAAACCGTCGTTGCATCCAGGTGAGTGAAAGTAGTTGCCGGAGCCGGGTCTGTCAAGTCGTCGGCCGGTACATATACTGCCTGTACTGACGTGATGGAACCTTTTTTAGTAGAAGTGATTCGTTCCTGCATGGCACCCATTTCGGTTGCAAGTGTCGGCTGGTAACCAACTGCCGACGGCATACGGCCTAATAGAGCGGATACTTCTGAACCTGCCTGTGTGAAACGGAAGATATTATCAATAAAGAAAAGAATATCTTTGGTTTCTCCTTCTTTGGTCAGGTCACGGAATGATTCTGCAATTGTCAGACCTGAAAGAGCGACGGATGCACGTGCTCCTGGTGGCTCGTTCATCTGACCGAAAATCAATGTGGCTTGAGATTTGGATAACTCTTCAGTATCAACCTTCGACAAATCCCAGTTGCCTGCTTCCATACTTTCCTTGAATTCCTTGCCATAACGGATAACTCCTGATTCGATCATTTCACGAAGCAGGTCGTTTCCTTCACGTGTACGTTCTCCTACACCGGCAAACACGGAGAAACCGTTGTTCTTTTTAGCGATATTATTGATCAGCTCCATAATAAGAACGGTCTTTCCAACACCGGCACCTCCGAACAAACCGATCTTTCCTCCTTTCAGATAAGGCTCTAGCAGGTCGATGACCTTGATACCTGTATAAAGAACTTCTTTGTTTGTTGTCAGATCTTCGAATTTAGGCGGTTCCCGATGAATTGGAAAAGCTCCTTGATGATTCAGTTCGCTGATTCCGTCTATAGCGTTTCCTGTCACATTTAATAAACGACCTTTCACCTGGTCGCCTACCGGCATTTTGATAGGAGCTCCTAACGCGATCACTTCCATTCCTCTGCTCAGCCCGTCGGTTGAGTCCATGGCAACCGTACGGACAGTGTTTTCTCCGATATGTTGTTGAACTTCAATGATCAGTTTTTTTCCATTTGGCCGGGTTATTTCCATTGCGTCGTGGATACGAGGGAGCACAATGGGGCCTTCCGTTGTCTTTTCGAAATGAACATCCACAACGGGACCGATAACTTGTAAAATATAACCTTTCGTTTCTCCCATTTGATATTTTTATCTTTAAATTATAGTTGCAATATTACGAAAGAAAAAATAGACTTTGCTAAAACATCTATTTTTTTTGTCTTTTTGTATTTATTTAAACATTGAAAAAGTAATTAAAGTTGTGTTGTGGACTAATTTATTTCTAATTCGGACCAATTACATTCTTTTTTATAATTGTTCGATTGTTCATTAAAACAATGCTTTAACCCGAATCGTTCATCATGAGGGTGGCATGAAATGTGTAAATGTTTATTTATGTTAACTTTTTCAGAATTGTTTATAAGAGAAATAGAAAAATGGCAGTCTTTTGCCTTTTAATTATACCTCAGTCCGATATTGTCCGGAAAATACCTGACTTTTGCAGATAAAAGTCTGCTGTTTACAGATAAATGTCAGTTTGATATTAATCGGGTTTTGTGCTTTTCTGATTGTCTGTTTTACTGATAGTAGAGCCAACGTGGAAAAATCTGCTCCAGGTACTTTTGCAGGGGAGGAAGAAGCCTCTTTTACCCTGTGATTGTTTGTCTGGAAACAGCTGTCCGGAGTGCAACCAGATGATAACAAAGGGATAAGTCTTGATTTTATTTGCCGAATAATTCGTTTGTTTTCTGGAAAAATTGTAAATTCACCCCGAAAATAAAATCAAGCTATTGAGTTAGCAGAGTCCTCAATTCCGTACTCTGCATGTATAATATTACAAAACTAATAATTTAATGTCAAAAGTTTTAATTATTGGTGCCGGTGGTGTTGGTACCGTTGTTGCTCATAAAGTCGCAAAAAATGAGATCTTTACCGATATTATGTTAGCAAGCCGTACAAAATCAAAATGTGATCAGATTGCGGCTTCAATTGGCGGTAACCGTATCCAGACAGCTCAGGTAGATGCGGATAGTGTTAAAGATCTGGTTGCCTTGATGCGTTCTTTCCAGCCAGATATTGTTATTAATGTCGCTTTACCTTATCAGGATCTGACAATCATGGATGCTTGTTTGGAATGTGGCGTTAATTATTTGGATACAGCAAACTATGAACCGAAGGATGAGGCTCATTTTGAATATAGCTGGCAGTGGGCTTATCAGGACAGATTTAAAGAAAAAGGGCTGACTGCTATCTTAGGTTGTGGCTTTGATCCGGGTGTTTCTGCTATCTTTACGGCTTATGCAGCCAAACATCATTTTGATGAAATCCATTATCTGGATATCGTAGACTGCAATGCCGGTAATCATGGTAAGGCTTTTGCTACAAACTTCAATCCGGAAATTAATATCCGCGAGATTACTCAGAACGGACGTTATTATGAAAACGGACAATGGGTGAAGACTGGTCCTTTGGAAATACACAAGACTCTGACTTATCCTAATATTGGTGAAAGAGAATCTTATTTATTGTATCACGAAGAATTGGAATCGCTGGTTAAGAATTTGCCAACTATCAAACGTGCTCGTTTCTGGATGACTTTCGGACAGGAATATCTGACTCACCTGCGTGTAATCCAGAATATTGGTATGGCTCGTATTGACGAGGTGGAATACAATGGTGTGAAGATTGTTCCATTACAGTTCCTGAAGGCTGTGTTGCCTGATCCTAAATCATTGGGTGCAAACTATCACGGACAGACTTCTATCGGCTGCCGTATTCGTGGCATCAAAGATGGTAAGGAAAGAACATATTACATATATAATAATTGCGATCACGAACAGGCATTCAAAGAAACCGGAACACAGGCTGTAAGCTATACGACTGGTGTTCCTGCAGCTCTGGGTGCAGCAATGTTTGCACGCGGCTTGTGGAAAGGTGCCGGTGTATATAATGTAGAACAGTTCGATCCGGATCCATTCTTGGCTGAACTGGGCGAACAGGGTCTGCCTTGGGTTGAAAAGTTTGATCTTGATCTGGAAGTATGATCGATAAAGACATATTGCTGAACGAATGGGATTTCTCTTCTGTCCCTTCTCCTTGTTATGTGCTGCACGAAGGTATGCTGGCTGCAAACATGGAGGTGATTGACAAGGTCAGAAAGGCTACTCAGGCTGAAATTATTGTCGCTCTGAAAGCCAATGCCATGTGGAGTATTTTCCCTGAGTTGAAAAAACATTCCGATGGTGCTACTGCCAGTTCGCTGGCAGAGGCCCGTCTCGTATTTGAGGAATATGGACAGAAAACTCATACTTATGCTCCTGTTTATACAGAACAGGAGATTGATGAGATCTTGAGCTATAGCAGCCATATTACTTTTAATTCTCTGACTCAGTATGCCCGTTATGCCAGAAAGGCTCATGCAGCCGGAGTGTCTTGTGGTCTGCGTGTGAATCCTGAATATTCAACGGTGGAGACGGATCTGTACAATCCCTGTGACCGTGGTTCCCGCCTGGGAATTCTGTCAGAAGACTTGAAGGAATTGCCTGAAGGTATTGAAGGGCTGCATTTCCATTCGCTGTGCGAATCACGCCCCGATGATCTGGAGAAGACACTGGAGGCTGTCGAAAAGCGTTTCGGTCGTTTCTTCCATCAGATTAAATGGCTGAACATGGGAGGCGGGCATCTGATGACTCATGTCGATTATGATGAGAGCGAATTGATTCGTATTTTGAACAGTCTGCAGTCCAGATATCCGCATCTGCGAATCATTCTGGAGCCGGGAAGTGCCTTTACCTGGGATACCGGTTGTCTGGTGGCAACCGTAGAGGACAAGGTCTGCAACGGAGGAACAAACACCATGATGCTGAATGTATCGTTTGCCTGCCACATGCCCGATTGTTTGGAAATGCCATACAAACCAACTATTTTGGGTGCACACGAACCTGAAGAAGGAGAGAAGCGATGGAGAATGGGTGGAAACAGTTGTCTGGCCGGAGACTTTTATGGCGACTGGTCGTTCGATGAAGGCAAGGAACCGGAAATAGGAGACAAGATCGTTTTCCGCGATATGATTCATTATACCATGGTAAAAACAACCATGTTTAATGGTGTGACTCATCCTTCTATCGGAATATGGAACCCGAAGACCGGTTTCCGATTAGTCCGTAAGTTCGGTTACGAAGATTACAGGAACCGAATGTCCTGATCATTATAAAATGGAATGAAATCCCCGGAAGTGATAAGTGCCCCCAAAAGTTAGACACAAAATTTTTAAGGTGCACTTCAAGAACAGCTTCCGGGGATTTTGTCTTTTAGGGAGAAGTCTAAATTTAAAAGCTAAAAGAATATGAAAAAGTTATCATACTTTTTATTGGCACTGTACAGCCTTCTTTTTATCTTGGCTATATATTTTTATGTTTGTAACGAAATAAGTACCCCTTCTTTTGTCATATTTATCATATCGTCTGTGCTATTCTGTACCTATATAATATATAGTATACGGAGATGGAAGTGAAAGGGGCTTGTTTAAGCGGCTTTTGTGTTAAACAACACTAAAATGATACTAAATAATCTTTATAACCATGTTTTATAACATAAAGTTCCTATATTTGCACTGTGTTTTTCATGGTATTAGATTTAAGGTTAACAATTGAGATTGGGTTGTCGTGATGACAGCCTTTTTTCGTTTTTAGAGGTATGTGTTTCCATTCTCTTTTTGTTCTCAGAATCTGCTTGGTGGAAAAGTTTTTCCACCAGGATAGGAAGATAAAAAAGTTCCGTGTTTGATAAAAATCAAGGGACTTTAATCTTTATTACTTTGTTTTTGTTAAATACTTTTACAAAAAGAGACGGAGTAAATGGTTGTATTATGATTGTGAGAAAGAACTTTCAGATAAATAGATTTTATGATATTTATGACTCCTGTTTTTTTATGTAAGAGAATAGAGAGAGGGAAGAACATGCTTAAGCCCCAAAAATGCCTGCCAATAAAAAAAGTATCAAGTTTTTATAGAAAATCTAAATTTAATTTTATCGGCCTGCTTTTTACCGTTTTTTTTGTCTCTTTTTAAGAGATTCTGTTCTTATTACAATAATTTATGTTTGTATATTTGTAGCTTAAATTTTCTTAAATAGATAAAAGTATAGAATGAAGCTATTATATGTGAATGAACATATTAATTGTAGTAAATATGCCTCAGATGAAGATGCTCTTATACGAATAGTACAGAAGAAATCTCCGTCTGAAAACTGGGAAGGACATATTCCTTATTCTTTACTAGTGTATGTGGTGAGTGGATCGATAGTTGTTTCTTGGGAAAACCATCAGAAACGCAAGGCCGTTGCTGGAGAAATGCTGTTTCTGCCGAATAATTCGTTTGTATCAGAATCGGGTGATGATTGTTTTGTGACTCTTATCTTCCGGGTTGATATGGATTTGAATATGTGTAATCGTTTCAATTTGGAAAATCTGTTAAAGCAGACAGATATAACGAAAGATATGTATGATTTTCCGGTACTGAAGGCAAACGACCGTCTGTCTAGATTTTTCAGTTTGTTGTTAGATTGTCTTTCTGACGGACTTCGCTGTATACACTTCATGCTGGCTAAACGGAATGAACTGCTTCTTCTTTTGCGTGCCTATTATACGAAAGAAGAGCTTGCATTATTATTTTATCCTATTCTGTCAACAAATCTGGATGTGAAAAATTTCGTGATGTCTAATTATTATAAGGTAAAAGATACTAAAGAACTGGCTTCACTGGCGAATATGTCGATGGTTACGTTCAACCGACATTTCAAGAAAGTTTTTGGTGAATCGGCTGCCAGATGGTTCGAAAAACAGAAAGCCGAAAGCATTCTGCGGGAAATTGAACAGACCAACAAGACTTTTCAGGAAATTTCAGACCAATATGACTTTTCGTCACCTTCATACCTGGTTACCTTCTGTAAAAGGCATTTTAAGAAAACTCCAAAGGAGATTAGAGACAACTTCTTTGATAGAATGTCAAGAAATTGAAATATTTTGTATCTTTATTGTAATTAGATGTTATTGTAAAAGCTTACCTTTGCAAGGTCAAAAGGAAAATAAAAGAGAAAATATACTTTATTTAATGTAAGGCACTTGAATTTTCTCTTTCTAAACTTGATTGTTGAGATTATGTATAGAAGGTTAATATTTGGACTGATTTTTATTTGGATCATAGGATTAAGGTTGTCTGCACAGGACGTGGCACTCAAAACCAATGTCCTTTATTGGATGACAACAACTCCTAATGCAGCAGTGGAGGTGGCTTTCAGTAAGAAAGTTACAGCCAATATTGCAGCAGCATATAATCCATGGACATTTTCTAATGGCAAGAAGATGCGTTTCTGGATGGTACAGCCGGAAACTCGTTATTGGTTATGTGAAAAGTTTGAAGGCCACTATTTGGGCGTGCATCTCCATGCCGCTCAATATTATGGGGGATTTAGTAAGAAACGTTATGATGGCTATCTTGCAGGAGGTGGCTTTTCTTATGGTTATAACTGGATTTTGTCCCCACATTGGAATATGGAAGCTTCTATAGGTATAGGTTATGCCCGTCTCTGGTATAAAGAGAGTGAGCGTATCTATTGTGAGAAGTGTTATGAAAATAAAACTAAAAACTATGTAGGCCCTACTCAGGTCGCATTCTCTTTTTCTTATATTTTTTGATTTCCGTGGTAAAAATACTATCATTGAAAATGAAAAAAAATACATTATATATCAGGTGTAATACCGGGATGTTTTTCTCAGGTAGCAGTAAGAATTTGATAAAAGTATTGGGAATTGGCGTTTTGTCTGTGAACTTTCTGATGTCTTGCCGTACTGCCAATCAGGTGGATACGTTGCGGGTAGTGCCTCAGAAAGCTGCAGTGATGCCTGACGGCAGTGATCAGGTGAAGGTTGACGTCGCTTTTCACATTCCTGAAAAATATATGACTCGTCGAAGCAGATTGATTATTGTTCCTCAGCTGGTGTCTGGTGATTCTGTCTGTCAGGAATATAATCCTCTTGTGCTGGACGCTTCCATTTACCGGAAAAAGGTACAGCGTATGCAGGTGCTCGACGGATATGAAGACCCTTATTTCAAGGATGCGGAGCTTATTGATAACAGAAAGGCTTTTGATATCCCTTATCGTGTGGCTCTGAATCTGCCGGACGGTATGGCCGACGGGGAGATCCGTGCGGTTGTCACAACTGACGGTTGTGGTGAATGCACGGGTATAGACACCCTTGATATTGCCGAGGTGAAAGATCCGATGAGTTTTTTTATTCCTCGTATGAAAACGGCTGGACTGAAATCCGAATTCGTGGTACGTCCTAAAATTCGCGAAGGGAAAGGAGTTGCTAATCTGCAGTTCCCGATCAACCGTTATGACATACGGATGGATATGGGAAATAATGAGCAGGAAATGAATAAAATGGAGGAGGCCCTCAAGCCGATTCTGAATGATACGCTGTCGGTTCTCGACCGGCTGGTCATTACTGGTCTGGCTTCGGCCGACGGTTCTTTGGCTCTGAATACAACTCTTTCGAGAAACAGAGCCTTGTCTGCCAAGACTTGGCTGACTGAAAAGCTGGGGCTTCCTTATAAGATACAGCAACTGATAGCTGTTGAATCACGTCCCGAAGGATGGCAGCCGGTGCTTGAAGCGATGCGTCAGGCTGGTGACAAGGATTCGGAGGCAGTGGCCGGCATTCTTGAAAAATATGCCGACAGAAATGATGATGTTCAGGAATATTATATTCGTCGTCTGCCGGTATGGAACCGTATTAAAGACAGATATCTTCAGAAAAACAGGGTTGTGGAATACCAGTATTCCTATACGGTAAAAAGTTTTACCACAGACGAACAGTTGTTGTCGCTTTATGAAGTGAGACCTGATGCTTTCAGCGAAGAGGAGCTGCTGCATGTTGCTGCTCTGGTCGATACGAAAGAGGAACGGGAAAAGGTTTACCAGACAACCTTGAAGTATTATCCTGACTCGGAGGAAGCTTTGAATAATCTGGCTCTGATTTATCTGGAAGAGAACAGACCTGCTGAAGCTTGTCAGATTTTGTCTGCAAAGAAAAATCCGGCTGAAGAGGTTCTGATAAATACATTGGCTGTGGCCCTTTACAAGAACGGAATGCCGGATAAGGCGGAAGTTTTGCTGGAGAAACATGCTTCACTGGCTGAATCCCGCTATAATCTGGGAGTCATGAAGGCTGTTTCGGGCGATTTTGAAGAGGCTTACAGGCTGCTGGCTCCGTATGCCGACCTGAATGCCGCCGTGCTGGCTTTGCGTACAGGCAGGATGGAGGAAGCCGGACGTATTTTGGATTTGATACAGGGTAATAATTATAAAGAAGTTGAAAAATTACGAAAAATGTTGAAAAGATGAGATTGAATAAGTTTATCTTATTATTTATGAGTCTCGTGGTTCTTTCTTCTTGTATTCGTGACGAGATTTATCCTTGTCCGCCATTGCAGGTGAAGATAGCAGTAAAAGATAAGAATTATTTCAATATCATGGCTGCTGTGAAACATGGCCTGGATACGGTTCGAAATGAAAATCTCCCTTTTAAAGAGTATGTTTCTACTCTTTGCTACAAGCTGGAGAATGTTGATACCAAAGAGGTCGTATGCCTGCAGAATTTGTTTACTGTAACTTCTGCCGATCATGAGATCTGTGTCACCTTCCCTCAGGAAATGCCCTTTGGTAAGTATGTGATGACTACCTGGGGTAATCTGAAAACGGAAGATGCTTTTGAGAGTGGTACTTATCTGATGCATGGAAAGAATCAGCCGGAAGATGATGTCTATCTGACATGTGATACGTTGGTATATGATGAACTGCGTTATCAGTATCTGGTGGAAATGGAAAGAGTTACAGGAAAGCTGATTATTGAAGCGAACAATCTTCCCGGGGTGGTGAAATATTCCGATAAGAAGATCACGAATCTGTTTGGTTCGGTTGAATCGGATTTCAACTATTCCCTGAATACGTGGGTGAAGACTCGTACGATATGGGACAGACCTGTCAATATTGTTACTCATACCATTCTGGCTCCTTCGGTGAAAGCGGGAACGTCGCTTTTAAAACTAAAATTTTACGACAGGGAAGACGGAGCGCTGGATGGAATTGGTTCGTGCCTCACCCCGGATAACGTCAATATAACGATGGCTCGTAATATGCTTACTATTTTGAGGTATACTTATGAGGGGTGTGGACAATTTAAAATGTATATATTAATAAATGATAATTGGGAAGATTTGCACTCTATGGAAATCGAATAATTATCATTTTCATGTTTTACTTATTTATATTTATTTTTAATTATGAAGAAGAATTTCTTTTATGTAGGTATGATGGCTTTGGCCGTACTTACTGTAAGTACAGCAACTTCTTGTAGCAATGATGATGTACTTGATGGAAATGGTGGAACAGAAATCGCTACAGGAGAGCAGGTTATTGTTCTGGACATGCAGGATACTGACGTGTTGTCTACCAAATCTCGTCCAATCTATTCAACATCAAACCAGGGTTCTGAAAAGGTTACTGATGTGAAATTGTTGATTTTTCAACACGCAAAAGAAGCAGGTTTACCAATGACATTGAAGAGGGTTATTCCTATCAGCAAGTGGGATCAGACTTCCTCTGACTATACTTATGGTCGTAAGTATGTGGTCAAACTGGAAGGGGATCAGAAACTTGCAAAGGATGAAACATATACTATTCTTGCTGTAGGTCAGGACGAATCTAATACAGAAGCAAAAACTTTTGCTCCTTACAAGATTTTGGCAGGTGGTAAAGATGCTGCTTGGATTTCTGGAGACTGGAGTACTGTTACTACAGCTCCTAGTACCTGGAATGCAGGTTCCAATACTGGTGAAGGTTTCTTGTTGACAGAAGCAAGAACTGGCAAGAACGAAGCCGAAATTTTCTCTGGTATTTCTAAGCCGGTTACATTGGCTTTCGATGGTGGTTTCAATGCTGAAGTTTTGTTGAAACGTCAGGTTGCCGGTGTATTAGGTTATTTCAGCAATATTCCTGCTGTTGTTAAAGAAGGCGAAGGATTTAAAGCTGTTAAAAAAATCCGTCTGGTTGCTTCTGCCAAGAATACTCAGTTGGATTTGACACGTTCATTGGCTGTACAGGTTGACGATGCAACAGGTATGGGTAACCTGAAAGTGGAAAGTGTAATGAACGGATTCACTTTAGCTAAAGCAGATGCTAAATTTAAATCTGGAGCTGAAGCTTATACTGTTTATACAATCGATCTGAGCAAGTGGTTTAAAGTTGCTACAGGAAGTGCTAACAATTTGGACTATTGGTATACTGGTGCAAAAAGTGTTAAGGGAGATGTAATGCCTTCTTTAGGCGCAACTCAAAAGGATTTGCAAGACATATTACCAGAAGCAACATCATACCCAACTTGGGTAAATGCATTTGATCAGGCAAACTCATATCCAGCAGTAGCAACCAATTCTGTATTGGCCGGTGAATTCATGATTCCATTCAGCAAGAGTTCTTCTCAGAATACATTCGAGCTACAGTTGTTAGGTGGTGAGGCTGATGAAATCCTGAAATCATGGAATGTCAAGTTGGATCAGAAATCAATCAGTGAAGAATTAGGTGATAAGGAATATGTATTTAATACTTATCGTAACCAGTTGTATCAGATTGGTAAGCGTGGTAATGGTGATAATCCGACAGATCCAGGTACAGATCCGGATAAACCACAGCCACTTGATAAAGATCAGGAATTGACTATCAAGATTAACGATCAGTGGGAATTTATCCACGATATGGAAATTGATTGATACTGAATTGTATTAATCGGTTTCTAACATAGAAAAATGATAAGCTATGGTTGTTGGTTGACAACTGTAGCTTATCATTTACTAAATGATCCTTCCATAAAATATTAATGAGTGTTGTGTCACAACCCTATTAGTTTATACGAATCTATATGAAAAATATAATATATATATTGTTTACATTTCTGATGTTTCATCTGTCTTCTTGTTCAGAAGATTCTCTCGAAGAGAAAAATCCTCGGATAGGTTGTGTAACGGTTACTTTGACCAGTGGAGAAGCAGAAACTCGTACTAATCTGACTACTACGTCAGCATTGCAGAATGTGGAAACAGTTTATATAGCTTTGTATAAAGGAAACAACAGAGAAACTGCTTCTTTTGTTGAGTGCAGGGATTTTGAATGGGATAACACCCTTGATAAGGAGACCGGCGGAAAACAGACAAGAACATTTTCTTTTTCCGGAAAGGTGACTGCTGGTGAAGAATATATCATCCTGGCAGTAGGACTTGATGCCGAATCGAAGACTACTTACGGATTCGCATCGCTGACAGATTTTCAAAATAAACTAAATAATAAGACATTGGCTCAGGCTGAGGCAGTATGTGCTGAAGCGGGAGCAGTAACAATCTCGAGATCTGAATTGTTTTCGGGCTGGAACTCATTTGTTTTCGACCCGGATATTGAAAATAAGATTCAGGTGGAAATCCGCCGCCGTGTGGCAGGTGTGTTATGTTATATGAAGGATATCCCTTATGAGATCAACGGCTCTTTAATTTATGAAGTCCGGCTGGTATTGAATCAGAATCAGCGTAACACGATATCGCTGGCTGCTCCGAATGCAAAAGATGCCATTGATTTTGGAACGGGAGAATTACCCGACAGTCGAGTGCTGGGAAGTGTCCGGCTGCTTGCCCCGGAAGGAGAAACGCCCCCTCCCTCTATTGTAGGAGAAGGAAAAGATGACAAAGGATTGTGGAAGATTCAGAAAAGTTATACTGATGCCCTGCATATTCTGCCAAATACATTGCTGATTGGTTCTTATGTCCTTCCTATCCAAAAAACTAATTCAGCAGATGCCACTCTTTCTATCGAGTTACTGGATGGAACAGGAAAGCCGGTTATTTCATTCCCGTTGACCACGAAAGATGGCGGAAACATTTATTCAATCGAACCGAACAAGATTTATCATCTGGGAGATAAGAAAAATCCGTTAGGTGTGGATGATTACGATTTCCCGATCAGTGTAGCAGGTTCAAATTTGCAATTGACAGTTTCTCCGTGGAATGAGAGAGATGTGGATGTCATATTTCCGAATGTGCCTATTTATTCCCGAATGGAATATAAAAACTCGTATAATGAATCCACGTATGTCTTTGACTGTGTCAATACAGAAGATCTGCTGACAATTTACCCTTCGCTCTTGAAAAAGAGATGGAAACTGACAGTCTTATACGACAATCCGGATAAAGATCCAGATTATGATAAATGGATCTATATTAAAAATGGAGACCAGTATGTTGAAACTTACGAATCGACGTTGGATGAAAGTGGAAAAAATGTTACTCTTACTTTCCGAATAAACGACTTTGTAAAATATCGTGATCCGGCCAAGTATAATCCGAATACTGTTGAAGGACAGAAGCTTATTAATGGAGATTGCCGAAAAGCTTATTTCATTCTGGTAACCGAAGGGGCGGAAAAGAATCCTCAGACTCTGGTTGTAAGGCAATATAATGCTTTTACAGTCAGTTTCGTTTCAGGAAAGGAAGAATATCGATGTGGAATAAGCAGATATGATCTGGAACAGAAAAGAAATCCGGACGGAACACTTGTCGAAAAAGGGAAAAATGATCGGTGGGGATTCTTCCAAACTACGCCTTTTTATATATATGGTTCAGAATCTAATAAATCAAATAGTGATGAGAGGGGACTGCTCTGTTATCAGAGTGCAAATGAAAAAGGACAGAAAGATGGATGGAACGGTTCTGCCCTTCAGTTCTGCTGGAAAGACGGCTGGGTTTTTGATGGAACGACCGATGTGTCGGGAACCACTGATTGGTGTCTGACTGCAAGAATGGAACTGCAAGAATTCTTCAAACAGTATGCTGTGCATAAAAATATAAAGACGAATGTGAATGTGGATGGTTTTTATTGGTCGGCTACTGCTAAAGGAGGTTCACGAACAAAGACCTACTATCAGAAAATGGGAACTCTCTCTGGTGAAAATATCCTGGAGACTACGGATCTGGATTCTTGGGCGAAAAGAGATACGTATGGATATTTCCGTCAGGTAAGGGAATTTTTAAAATAAATTGAAGATGAAACAGATAGCAATATATTTCATATTATTTCTTTCATTATTTACAGCCTGTAAAAATGATCAGTTGGAAATAGAATCTGGAAATCAAGATGCTGACGATCTTTCAGTATTCAGACTGATTCCTTCCGAAATGCCGGTGGTGACTACCCGCAGTGTTGATAATCAGACGAAGACAATCGAGAATGTGGCTGTTTTTTCTTTTGATGAAAAAGGAATTTATCAGACTTCTTATACCCAGTCTTCTTCCAATAATATTACATCTGTTTCCATTTATCTGGATAAGAATATCACACAGACATTATATGTAGTATGTAATCATCCGGATTATATCGCCTTGGAACAAAGAGTGAAACAGAAAGGGGATCTGGCCAGCCTGAAGGCTGAGACGATATCGATAGAACACCCGGATGATGCTTTTTCAGGTTCTTATGTCATGGTGGGACAGCTGAATTTGATCAAGGGAGAATCTTGGAATCGGGATGTGATATTGACCAGACTGACGGCTTGTTTCGATTTCAGTATCAGTTATATACCGGACAAAAAAAATGAAGATTTCAAAATAACTTCAGTCTCTGTTTGTAATATACCCAGGGGCAGTTCGCTGTTATCAACAGAAATGACCGATAGTCTGCAGTCGAATACGAACGATTATGTTTATAATGAGCAGCCGAATGTCATGAAAGATCGTTTTTTTCTAACTCCTTGTACCTTGAAAACGGAAGAAAAGACTCCGGTGGATAAAGCCGTTTTTACAACAGAGGCTTTCTTTCATATGTTTGAAAATCGAAGAGGACAAGTGGATAATGTAGTTGACTCCTGGCCTGAGTTGAAGGAAATGAGTGGAGATCCGTTGTATATCTATTATAAACAGTTGTACAAACGCTTGAGAGCTAAAGATTATCCGAATCAAATTGGTATGATTGATAAGGAAGGTGAAATGCCTGAAAATGCTCAATTCCGTTTTGCTACCTATCTGCTGATAGAAGGAGTTTATAGAAACAATACGGGTTCTTTCCAGACAAAATATTATGTTTATCTGGGGTATGATGCATATAAGGATTTCAATGTGTGCCGAAATACTTTTTACAAGTATGATATAAGGATCAAGGCATACGATAAACTGGATACCAGAGTGACGGGACAGAGTCTGGATGGATTGACGGTCTATGTTTCCGATGAAGAATTGGATGCACATTGTAATGTGGTGCGCGGTTTGCTTTATGCCCCGTCAAAATGGGAAATCTTTGTGAAAAATCCGGATTTGACTCCGTGGCTGGAAGTTTCTCATTCTGCTGTTTATAAACCGGGTTTCCATGGCGGGCAGGAAACAGCGACGGGTGATGAGGCTGCTTTTCGTATCAAGGGAGATATCGGATTGACTTATTTCTATATTCATACCGATGAATATGTGCCGGATGTGAAAACTCCTCTTGAGAATATTAATATTAAGCCTCGGAGTGGAACGATTGTCTGCCGTAATCTGGAGAATGACATGGAAAAAGAAGTTACCGTGACTCAGCTCCCTGCCCAGATGGTTGTCTGTCATATCAAGTATGATATCCATACAACGAAGGAAGTCAGGGATACTTTCTTTATAGAAAATAAATTGGAAAGCAAGAATCTTTACTGGGGATTTCTGAATTATTGGAGTTTTATTACTGATGATCTGATTGCCGCCGGACAATGGGACGGACTGGCTAATACACGACGTTTGTATGATGTGGCAGTGAAGGGCGACAAGTGGGGAATCAAACCGGCTTATCCCGATGGTATTCCTTATGATCATGCTTTGGGATATATTTTATCAAAAAACCGTGATCGAAATGGAAACGGAAAGATTGATTATGATGAAATTGTCTGGTACTGGACCTCGGCTAATGAGTTGCAGGCTTTGAGTGGTCATGCCTTAGGGATAAGTTGTAATTATATGGACGAGAATCTGAAAAATACGGTACACGGACTGGGGAGGATTATGACAAGTAAATACCATTCTTCTTCACCTTCTGTAGCCGATCCGGATGGAGTTACTGTTGGCAGTTCTTATTATGTCGAGATGCCTAATGGTAAAAAGTGGATTGGTCAGCGTGACAGACGATATAATGTGATTGCTGCACGGCGTACCAATGCCTGGTATGGCGAAAATTCAGGTGAGGCCGGGGGTAATACGGATATAGATTCCGAATGGGATGACAATCAGGAAATTATAATGCCTAAGAATAATCAATAAATAAAACTGATACAAAGATGAAACAATATATATTATTCCCTTTTCTGTTTCTGCTATTTTCCTGTAGTGAGGATGTTGCCGATGATTTGACAGGCTCGGAAAGCAAGGCTGTCTTTCAGGTAAGAATGGAACTGCCTGATGGTAAAATAGGAGAGCCGCAGCTGGCTGATAGAACAACTAAATTGTATGTGGCAGAACGTCTGCAGGAGCATGGAGAGTTTTTACATTGCTCGGCAGATAAACGGTTTGTTCTGGATGGAAATACCTATCATGTGGCAAATCTGTACGGACAATGGTATAAATTCGCTTTTGTCAGTGTTCCCAAGTGGGAAGAAGGAGGCGGAGAAAGCATGTTTTCGGAAATGAATGCTGCAGAACAGACTTGTGACTTTACCAAATTGCTGGTGGATTATTCGGAAGCCTTTGCTTTTCAGAAGAACTCCGTGAATACATATAAAGATATGCATGTCTATCGTAAGGTCATTGACCGATGGATCAAAAAGGATGAACCTTCGTTAGAGAATGTCGTGTTGAAGCGAATTACAGGTGACTTGATTTTTGATTTGGGAAAGCCTGCTGACCAGTTCCAGTTTCCTGTCAAAAAAATATCTCTGTTACTGAAAAATCCGAATAAAAGAGTTTATATCAGAGATGAAGCCAATGCTGAGGTGATTGTAGATAAAGGGGATGGCTCTGATTGGATTTATGAACTGGAGCTTCTTCGTGGCAGAGAAGATCAATATCAGTTGCAGTACATGAAGCTGGCTTTGTTGCCCGATGTTATTGAAGGACAGATTCAGGTATCTTACTACGACAACCCTAATGTGGATGTTTTTGAGATTGGAGGAGAAAAAGGTATTCCTGTCAAGGTCAAGCCGAATGTGAGGACTATCGTCATGTTCAATGGTATGGAAAAGAAAGAATTTGAAATCAGATATGCCGGATTCAATGACGGTAATGGTGATGGTAGTGATGCCGTGATTGATGTGGGTGAGGATAAGTGGAACGGATGGATTTAATCCGGAATTCCTGACTGTAAAAAGGAAGATTGTATGTTGAATGGATAAATATGATTTAAAATAATAATTATGTATAAGATATTTCCTCTTGTTTTACTATGGGTGTTTATTTCATCCTGCAGTAAAGATAGTGAAACGTTGAATCCTGATTCTGATTCGTCATCAGTTGTTGCAGGTGATCAGTTTATTATCGATTATACTGTAGGGGATAATATGACTCGTGCTGGTGTGGATGGGCAGGTGAATGGGAATCGTCGTATCGCATCTCTGACTTATTTGCTTTATGAAGAAGGTTTCTTTAAACGTAGAAGAGAAATTCCGGATATGGATAAGGCTCAGTTCCCGATGACACGTGATAATATGACATGGGCGCAGCGAGAGGCATTGAAGGATACTTTGCGATGTGGATATACTTATCATGTTGTTTTTGTTGCAAATGCAAAGGTGGATGAGACATTGATCATTAATTATCCTACTCAGGAGGAATATAAAGAAAAGTTACGTTACAGCGATATCTCACTGACTCTTCCGAAGTTGCCGATACAAAAGGATGAAGAGATGTTCTATCTGTTTACAAAAGATGTTTCGTCCGCTACGGAGCAAGTGGATCGTTATCAGCCTTATAATTGCCCTGTTTTGTTGCAGCGAGTAGTGGCCAGGACGGATTTTACAAGACCAGTTCTGACTGTAACCGAAGTTGAAAAGCAGTCGGAGATGCGATTGAAAGAATTATATAGTAAATGGATGGAAAGTAACGGTTTGATAGCAGAATCGGTAAAGACTGCTCTTACTTCCTTTGCTGATGATTTAGATAAGATAAAAACTGCAGAAAATCTGACTGAAGTAACGAATCTGCAGACGAAGATTAAAGGTTTCACTTATTGGGATAAGCTGAAACCGATTCTGGAGACATCTGTCTATCCTGTACTTAAATCAGATTTGTTCATGAATCCTTGTCTGACATCGGAACTGTTTTCTTCGTGGACAGGATATCTGGGTGAAGTGGTTTATGACAACATGCCTAATACGTTCAACATAAGTAAGTGGGAATCTTCAGCAAGCAATACTTTCAGAAAGAAAATAAAAACAAATATTATTGAAGAAAGTGGTTTGAATAAATTTTCTGTAATAACCTTCGGACAAAACAATATGAATGATGAATTGGGAAAAATTAAAAAGTTCGTATTGAGTAAAGAAACAGAATCTCATACGATTCCGGCAGGAAACATACAGGCGGGGGTTTTGGGGAATTGTTCTTCTTCCATACAGTACATACCTTTTGTCGGGATGGAATATATTGAACAGGAAGCCGGCCGGAAGACATATGAACAATCCGGTCTGGACTTAGGAGAGATTCTAGGTTATACGAATCAGGAAATTATTACAAAAATTAATGAGACCTTGTTTGTTCCTGCTCCCGATGGCAAATATAAGGAATCCTTTAATAATTTCACATTGTCTTTTTCTATACCAGACTTGTCGAAGGATGGAAGTGTGAATGTTTCAGGGGAATGGAAGAAGGCTGAAAAAGATATACAGCCTGTTCCTTGATCGCTTTATTGAATGTCTGTGTCTGTCTTCTTGAGGAAGATTGCAAAATAAATAGTTTATTATGAGATTTATAAGAATTGTATATATCACATTGTTGGGACTGCTTTTCGGAGTGGTGGCTGGAGATTATAATTTGTTTGCTCAGAAGATTAAAGTAGACAATCCGCGTTTCCCGCGTAAGGCTATGACTTTCCCGGATTGTGTTGTAAATGCATCGTTGAGAGTTGTTTCTGTACTGGAAGGAGAGAAGGGGCTGAATAATTTATTGGATCATGATTTGAACAATACGGTTTCTTTCCGTGCTATTGCAGATGTAAAGCTGTTTGAGGATGTAGTGGTTCGTATCAAAGATCGCAAACATATTTATCCGAAAGGAACTATAGGCGGTTTCTGTGTTCAGTCCAAATCGGAAGGTGGGTTGCTCTCTCTTGATGTTCTGAAGGTTGTGAATATAGGTTTTTATCTGAATGGGAAATTGGTAAAGACTGTGCCTGTAAAAGAATCATCGGAAGGGAACAAGTTACTGGGACTGCAGCTTATTCAGTTTGGTGGCAATGAGGCGGCAACAACTATTTCAGCAGAATCGCCTTGTGAGTTTGATGAAATAGGTCTGTTTTATGGGGGTGTAAGTCTTTCGGTTATCAATGCTGTCAAGGTCCGTTATGGTTTTGTGGGGGATAATATAGAATCAAAACTGATAAACGATAACGGTAAAGAGCCATGGGTTAAGATTATTAATGATAGTGGTTTGGCGAAATCAGAACGAATCATTGACTCGGATCTGGATAATCATGCAACACTGGCTGCAGTGGTTGTTGCTGTTCCTGTTAATCTGGTATTGAAAACAACCCGGGAGTTTTCAGCGGGCAGTGAAGTCGGTTTCGTTTATTTTAATGCAGATGTACTGTCTCTTCCCTTGGGGGAGAGTTTTCTGGAAGTGTCTAATTCAAAAGGGGAAACCAGAAAAATCAATCTGGATCCTTCGTTACTCAAAGTAGGGTTGTTGTCATTCGGACGTGTACGTATGTCTATTATATCTCCAATACCATTTAATCAGGTAAGGCTTCATCAGCCCGGTGGTGTAGGTATCGGTGGCGGTGAATATTATTATGGATTTGTTAATGAAGCTCCTGAGGTTAATCTTGTGCAGGATCTGGGGCTAAGCATGGATGCTCAGATCTGTGAAACACAGTCGCAATATCAGTTGTATTCGAAGAGAAAAGTAAAATGGGAAATAGTCAGTCATCCGTCTGAAGATAAGACCGTGACTGTCGATCCGGTTACTGGAGCCGTTTCGAATATGGCTTTGAATGTAACCGGAGATTATGAATTCAAAGCCACTTTGGAGGAGGATCCTACGTGTGTTGGTTATGTAAGACTGCACCGAGGAGTAAAGCCTGATAACAATGATTGTAACCAACCAGTGTCGTCGGAGAAAAATTTTGAGGCATATTCTCCTGAGGGAATAAGTGGCGGAATTCTTATTTGGCAAAACATGAAGAATCCGGCAAATATTGTGGATCCCAGCATGGATACCTATGCAGAATATGAAAATGTTCTGAGTCTTTTGGATAATACAGCCATTATTGGTATAAAAAATACAAAGGACAACATCAGTGACGGAACTGTATCCAAGCGTGTCGGCTTTGTAATGGAAGTCCCTGTTGATGTGTTGAATGTCGGCTTGCTGAAGACATTCCAGATACGAGTGAAAAATAAAGAAGGTAAGGAGATTTATAAAGCTTTGATTGATCGTTCCAATCTGTTGTCGGTAGGACTGATAGGAGCCCAGAAATCGTATAAAATGCGTTATAGTATAGAAGTTCCGGCTTCAAAAGGTTGTTTTGACAGATTTGAATTATGGTCAGTGGGACTTCTTGAACTGAAATTGAAAAGTCTGCGTATCTATGGCGCTTTTGTTGAGGATGTATCCACGATTTGTGATGATCCGTTAGGATGTGATTCTTATATCGTGGGTAGTTCGGGGCTTGACGAAGCATCGATAAATTATGAAGGAACGAAACTGACAGGTGTTGTAAATGTCGGAGCTTTCTGGAAGGATCTTGAAAATGTGATAGATGAAAATCTGGATTCTTATGCTACTTTCGAGGAGGTACTTTCGGTAGGAGGTATGGCTTCTATATCTGTTCGCTTGGGGAAAGTGATGGATAAAACTCATCAGTTGGGAGTGGTTATTGACCAGAAGACTTTTTTGGCGAATATATCATTGATACATGTTATCAAAATGGAGCTTCTGAGAGATGGAGTAACGGTTGGGCATCCTAAAAATACTTGGAATGTATTAGGAGCTGATGTCATTGGTTATGGTGATAAAAGTATGCTGATGATGAACTCTTCGGTGCCGTTTGATGAAGTTCGTTTAACGATAGGCGATGGCGTAAGTGCTTTGAATGGAATGCATGTCTATGGTGTCTTTATCAGAAATGATTCAGATGGAGATGGCATACCTGATTGTGTTGATCCGGAATCGTGTGGCAGCAGTCTGGTAAACGTGAAGGCAACAGATCATATTTGTCTGAGTGATCAGAATATTGAAGTAACAGGAGAGATTGTCAATTTGGGTGACGCAGATTCAAAGACTTATCGTTTGACTTATAGTGGAGATGAACCGTTGTCGTTTGAGCAAACTGTAACGAAAGAAAAGGTGGGGTTGGTTACCTGGCCGTTTGGACCTTTTACCAAGCCTGGCCGTTTTCAGTTATATGTAGATGAAAAAATAAAAGGAGTCGATAACCAGGATGTTTATGATCGTGTTGCAGAGTATTCGTTTGACGTACATCCGAATGAAACCTCTTGGAAGACAGAACCGATCAATGATAATTGGAACGAATGGGAAAACTGGGATAAAGGTTCTCCCTGGACTTGTACAAATGTTATAATTACAAAAGGTGCTGCAATGTATCCGATTCTGACCGAACGTGAAATGAATGGTTGTAATATGATTCATTTCGAACCCAATACGGAAGTGGCAAATACACATTATTTGTCTTATAATAAGGCATGGGTCGATATGGAACTTTCACCAGATCGTTATTATATGCTTTCTGCTCCGTTGAAAGGTATGTTTTCTGGTGACATGTTTATTTCGGGAAATGAATATCCTGCGTATTTTACGGATCTGAACGAGACTAATTATCCTCAGAAAAGAGTCAATCCTACCATCTATCAGCGGTTATGGGAGATGTCTGCCTTGAATCGTCCGATGGTGGGTGACTATGCAGTGGTTGTTCCGGCCGAAACCAGATGGACGAAACCTTATAATCATCTGGCTACCTTATATGATTTGAGAGAAGATCATACAAATGCATTTTCTTTGTGGGTGGATCCGGGAAAATCTGTAGCTGAAAACAGCAGTTATTTGTTCCGCTTCCCGAAAAGGCATGAGGTGTACAACTATTATAATTCGAAAGGTGAACTGATTGATGGCAAAACAGAAAATCTGATCCGGAATGAAATGACTGGACGATTTATCTATGAACGTTCAAAAGAGGAGACAAATCCTTTCCCTTTGAAGGTGGTTCTGAAAAACAGAAGTTTCAGTAGTGATAACAGAACTTATCTGATGGGAAATCCTTTTATGGCTCATCTTGATATTCAGAAGTTCCTGGAAAAAAATCAGCATATCGCATCTGTCAAGGTGTATGATGGAAATACAAATAATTCGATTGTTGCTGACAAGGAAGAAGGTTTGCTAAGCAGTAACAGTGGATTGAGATATATAGCACCGGTTCAGTCGGTCTTTCTTGAGCAGAAGAGTAATACTGAAGAGATCAGTAATATATGTGAGGTGCTTATTTCGGAAGATATGCTGGTGGCGAACGTGGATAAGATAAAAACACCGCAGACAAAATTCAGTTCCGGATCTGTCCGTATTACAGCAGAAGCAGAAGGGAGGTCTTCTTCTGCTTTGGTGAATCTCTCCGGTATGGCTTCGGATGAAGTGATTGAAGGAGAAGATGCTGAATTGCTTCTGGAGAATGAAGCTCGTCCGGCCGTAGCTGTCTTTACTGTTAATGATGGCAAAGCGCTGGATATTGAACAGCGTTCTACTGCTGAAGAAATAAATCTGGGCTTTTATATGGTTCATCCGGCAGATGTGAATCTGCAGATTACTCTGCCTTCTTCTGCAGGAGACAAAGTTTTGGAAGACAGACTGACCGGAAAGACTCAACTTTTGCCTTCGGGCGAAATGACAACAATCTTCCTGAAAGATATGGGAAGTCAGGCAGGTCGTTTTCGTATTGTAGACAGGGATCTTGTCTCTGATAAAAAATCAGCAGTAGTGATTATGTATCGTCATGAGAAAAATGCGATAGAAGTACGTTCCTGTGACGGAAAACTGGCTTGTTGTGAAGTGTATACAATAGATGGACGTTGTGTCGCTGAGAAAAAGTATCCGGCTGAAGTCTATCATATACCGGTTCCATCCGGAATCATTATTGTTCATGCGATTACGCAGGATGGAGAAAAAAAGGTGGTTAAAATGAAAGTAGAAAGTTATAAGTAATAAGATATTATGAAAGTTCAGTGTGAAAAATTATTGATAATCATATTAGGTCTTGTTCCTTGGCTAATATCTTGTCAGAAATCGGAAGTGGATGTTGCTGATGAAATGTTTGATCTCCCAATTTCTTTTGCTCTTCAGGAAGTGGGAGCAATATCAACAAAGGCTCTCTCTTTTCCGGATGGCGAACATCCGATGCAGCCGGGAGAGGCCGTCAGACCCGTGTTTGTAGACAAGGTCAGGGTGAATATATATTATCGTCTGAAAGATGGTACCTATAAAAACAATATAGAGGGTTTTGCTTTTCTGAAATCACAGGAACTTCAGGCGTATATGGATAACGAGACCGGATTTTATACAGCCAAGGGAACAATTTCTCTGAGAAAGGATTATGAGTATCGGGTCACAGCCATGGGATATAATTCTGAAAAGCAGGAAGACGGTCTGTTCAGATTCGGATTGGTTGAAGGAAATCCTTTTTCTGATTCTTATATCGAGCTGACTGAAGCCGTTAATTATAAGACTCCGGAACTATTCTTCGGGACTCCTGTTTCTTCTGTTCAGCAGGATACTATTTTCCGTTATCGGGAAGATGACAAGAGCAGGGAGAGTCTTACCGGATGGCTTTTCCGGGGTGTCGCTGGTGTGGAAATCAGTTTGAATAATGTTCCGGCAACTGTAAGTAAAATAGAATTATTGGCAATTTCTTTAAATACAAAGAGCAAGGCTCGCTGGTATAATGATTTCAAAACGCCGTATGAGTTGATGACATCTCAGGATAAATATGGAGGTTTTGTGCTGAATTCATGGGAAAGACCAGCTACAGCGGGAAATGAGGGTGGAGCTGCTGTCGAGACAATCTCTTTGGTTGGAGGAAATCTATTATCTGTCAAATCGGCTTTGGCTATAAGGGTGATTGATGCCGGTAGCGTGTTTTATAAATTATTGCGGGTCAGAGAAGTCAGACAGCCTAAAGAGGAGAATATCACACGTGTGGCTCCTCCGGATGGAGGCGACGGAACGGGGATCATAACTCCTGAAGAAGGTGATGGTGATCCGGATAAACCGGTTGATCCGGGTTTGTCGGAATATGAAATTCCTTTTCTTCGGAATCATTATTACAGAATAACTGCCGATTATCAAAGGTTATCGAATCTGCAATACATTACGACGGTGGTGGTTAATCCGGAATGGGATGCTGATATATCCTTGTCGTTGGGAGATGCAATCAAAAATAATGTTACTCCATGATATAAGAAATCGGCTTGCAAATGATATTCATTTATTTGCAAGCCGATTTCATGATTAATTACATGTATGTGGATTTATTCTTTTAGTCCGTCGTTTATCGACTGGATATAATCCAGAATCTCGTCTCTGCCGAATTTTGTTTCAGAAGAAGAGAAAAAGACCGGAGGAAGTTCTTCCCATGTTTCCAGAAGACGTTTCTCATAGACTTTGAAATTCTCAGATAATCGGCCTTTACTGATCTTGTCCACTTTTGTGAAGATGATGGCAAACGGAACGCCGTTTTCGCCCAGCCATTCCATAAATTCCAAATCAATCTTCTGTGGCTCGTGACGAGAGTCCAGAAGGACAAAGAGGCAAGTCAGCTGTTCGCGTTCCAAAGTGTAATTTTCGATGATCTTTCGGATATTCTCTCTACCTTCTTTGCCACGCTGAGCATAACCATAACCCGGAAGGTCTACCAGATACCAGTCTTTATTGATCATGAAATGATTGATCAAAAGCGTTTTTCCTGGTTTCTGAGAAGTCATAGCCAGACCTTTCTTGGCAGTAAGCATATTAATAAGGGATGATTTTCCTACATTACTTCGGCCAATGAATGCATATTCCGGAAGATTTCCTTGCGGACATTTATTTACGTTGGTGTTGCTTATTACAAATTCTGCGCTTTTAATTTCCATTCTTATATTGTCTTATTTTGATTCTTAATTGATAACAGCCATAAACCGGTAAAGGTGATCAGACCGTTCAGCATCAGCATCTCGTAACCGAACTTATATCCTGTATTTTGTTCTACCAGGTAACTCGTGGTGAAGCATATCAGCGGAGATACGATGCAAATATACGGAACAAATTTGTCTCTTGGACGCTTTTTTGTGAAAAGACCGAAAACAAACAGCCCTAAAAGAGGTCCGTAAGTGTACGAAGCTATCATATAGATGGCATCAATCACGCTTCGGCTGTTCACTTCCTTGATGATAATGATGATGAGTGCAAAGAGAACCGAAATAAGAAAATGTGTCTTTAAACGAGTCCGTTTTGCTTGTTTTGCATCTTCATTCTTTATTTCTAAAATATCCACACAAAACGAAGTGGTTAGTGCGGTCAGAGCGGAATCGGCACTGCTGAATGCAGCTGCGATAATTCCGATGGTAAAGAATATCAGAATGCTGCTGCCCAGGATTCCCGAAGTACAGAACATCGGAAGAATATCATCGCTCAAAGCTGGAAGAGTTATCTGTTCTTTTTGGGCCAAAGCAATTAACAATACTCCCAATGAAAGGAAAAGGAAGTTAACTGGTGTAAAGGCGAAGCCGTATGTGTACATATTCTTTTGAGCATCCCGCAGATTCCTGCATGAAAGATTTTTCTGCATCATATCCTGGTCGAGTCCGGTCATGACTATGGTGATAAAGATTCCGCTGAAGAATTGCTTTGCAAAGTGCTGTGTGCTCTGCCAGTCGGAGAATTCAAAGATTCGGAAGTGCGGACTTTCAGTAAGAGTCTGGATCATTCCTCCCATATCCACATCCAGCTTGTCTTTGACCTGCCAGATAATGACAATCAGCATGGAAACCAGACAGATGGCCTGAATGGTGTCGGTCCAGATAATCGTTTTGATTCCGCTTCGGAAGGTATAGAGCCAGACAAGGAAGATACTGATTACTACTGTGACTCCAAACGGAATGTTCCAGGTGCTGAATACATAATGCTGAAGGATGAGGACAACCAGATAAAGTCGGGCTGCAGCTCCCACAATCTTCGATAGCAGAAAGAAAGAGGCTCCTGTTTTATAACTGTGCCGTCCAATCCGATCGTCCAGATAGGAATAGATGGAAGTCAGCTGGAGCTTGTAATAGAGCGGAAGCAGGACATGAGCAATCAGAATATATCCGACAAAGAAGCCGAGTACTGTCTGCATATAGGTCATATCGATGCTGCGAACCATTCCGGGCACCGAAACAAAAGTGACTCCTGATAGCGATGTCCCGACCATTCCGATGGAAACGATGTACCAGGGAGATTTTCGTTCGCCAAGGAAGAAGGCTTCGTTGCTGGTGTTGCGTCCGGTAAGCCAGGCAATAAAAAGCAATAGCCCGAAGTAGAGGGCTATGATCAAGAGTATAAGAGAACTGTTCATCTTTTTTAATAAGGCGTGTGTTAATACATTTGTAAAAGTACAACAACTTATATCTGTCTCCAAATTTTCATCTTGTTTGTTTCAGATTCGTCTTGAATATCGTCTTGAATTCGATGGCTTGTTATTCCAGTCTGAAGCCATTCAACCTTGTCTTAGTGGAAACAATCTGAAAATAAAATAAATCATAATAACGATTTGATTAATTCATAGTAGTGAATTAATTAAATCACATGGATGAATTAAATAATTTACATTGGTGAATTAAAAAATATATCCGATGTTTTTATTAATATCCGGTTGATTTTCTTATATAAGAAGAATCGTGATAATACATGTTACTTTTTTAATTTGTAAGCCCGGGAATAAATATCGATTAAGTCCGGAAAAGAAAGAGGAACTGCGTGCGACTCAGCGTTTGTGGCTGAAATTTTATGAAAAGAATACGACTATTTGTTCCAAGATGGATATGATTGTTAATCAGGATGCCGGATCTTTACGTTTTCCGGTTGAGCTGGAAGGAAAAGCCAATACGTTAAAATATAGGGTGATGGAATTAGGATGGATGATCAATTATTTGAAGTATTGACTCAAACAACTGATCATCTCCGTTCTTTTAATATCTTTTTTCCAAAGCAGAACCTGGATAATAATGACTGAGTATTTCCTGATAGTTATATCCCTGTGTGCTCATAACGGCTGCACCAATCTGACACAATCCGACTCCGTGTCCCCAGCCGGCTCCGGTGAATGTGAAGCTTTCAGGAATTTCTTTGTTTTCGCCAAAGCTATAATTCACAACAAAGGCTGAACTGTATAAATGAGTTTCGGAAAGGAAACGACGGATTTCCAGTTCTTTTCCGACAATCAGTTCTTTCTCTGTCCCTATGATCTGTAATTCTTCGATTCGTCCGGATTTCCCTCGTTTCAAAGGATTTAGCTGGAGAATCTTTCCAAAAGAAATGCCACTCTTTCGAGCAATCAGTTCACTTAATTCATCTTGCGAATAAATCACTTTCCAGCGATAGAAATCAGTAGTCGTCTGGTCATATTTGTTCAGAACCAAGGCCAGAAGTTGTGTATCTCTGGTATTGCAGAAAGCAGGAGAGGAGGAACGGATCCATTTTTCGGCTTCAGCTTCTTCAGTCAGATCGGGAAAAGTCTGTGAATCGGTATGATCGGCAACGGCAGACAGATAGGGGTGATGAACGGGTTCCCAGCAATGTTCGAATTCTTCAGTCACGCCACCGCAGCATTTAGAAAATCGGGCATCGCAAATGCTTCCATTGTACGTCAGAATCTGTCCTTTAGTCTCGTTGATAACTTCCTGTATTGTCGGATTGTCTGCCGAACGAGTCATTCCTTGATAGCGTTGACAGTGATCATCAGCGCAGACATCGAACAGAAGATGATCTTCGCGGTCGTACCATCTGATCAGACGTTCGTCGTTCTGAAAACAACTCACCTGAGGTTCGGTCTGTCTGTTTTTCTTTTCAATCTGAGCCAGCAGCCAGCTTCGTGAAATAACAGCATGCGCTTTCAGAAACTCCTTGGGAGCATGAGCATTCATCTCCGAAGCGATTACACAGGTCAGATATTTCTCCAGATCAATCTGATTGATAGCAATAATTCCTTCCTTGCATGCCAGTAGTTTCAAAGCACCCTGAAAACGTTGGTCTTCCTGCTGCTGCCAATGGAAATTGACTCCGATGGTAACAGCCTTCAGACTGAAAGTTGCGTCGGGCGATTGTGGTTCAAACAGAATCTCCTGATAACTTTTACCCTGGAAAAGAATTTCTCCCTCTTTCCATTCTGCCGTTTGTTCTCCGGTCAGGAGAGAATGATGGGTTGCCGACTGGTAGTTGTCATTGAATACGAATGAAACGGACTTCCGGGTAAAAATACCAACGTGAATAACTGGAGCTTTCATAAATATCTTCTTTGTTTTATGATGAGATTTTCCCGATAAAAGGAAATGACGGTCTTATTAATAAAAGTTCCTGCTAAAACATTCTCAGTAAATCGAGACTTTAGCAGGAACCTGTTATGAGTTATCAGATCTGATAGATTATTTATCAGTAGTTTTCTTGGTGTTGATTGAACTGTAAGCCAGATAAGCAATCAAGGCCAGATACATTACGATAGCCAATACTTCGGCAGAAGTACTTTCAGCCCATGCTGTATTGTACATATTGATGTCGGCGAAACGAAGTCCTGCACTGACAACACCCATCAAAGCACCACCGGCAATGAATCCGGATGAAAGTAATGTTCCTTTTTCCAGACGGGCTGCATTTAGTTCTTTATCCTTGCTGCGGCTTCCAACATACCAGCTGATAGCACCACCGATCAGAAGAGGTGTATTCAGATCGATAGGAATGAACATACCCAAAGCAAAAGCTAAAGCTGGAATACCAACGGCATTCAAAACAATAGCCAGTACAGCACCAATCAGATATAAAATCCAGGGAGCACCGGCACCGCTCATTAATGGTTCAATAACGGCTGCCATGGCATTTGCCTGAGGAGCTGCCAGCTGACCGCTTGTGAAACCGTATGTCTTATTCAGGATAAGAATGACAAATCCTACAGTTGCTGCTGAAACCAAAGTACCTAAGAACTTCCAGGTTTCCTGTTTGGCTGGAGTGGTTCCTAACCAGTAACCAATTTTCAAGTCGGTGATAAAGCCTCCGGCCATTGACAAGGCTGTACAAACAACTCCTCCGATAATCAAAGCGGAAACCATTCCGGCTGTTCCGCTCAATCCGCATGCAACAAGGATGATGGAAGCCAGAATCAATGTCATCAAAGTCATTCCGGATACCGGATTTGAACCAACAATGGCAATGGCATTGGCTGCAACGGTTGTAAATAGGAATGCAATAACAGCAACCAATAGTAAACCGATGAATGCGTAGAAGTAATTATCTAACAAACCGAATTGGAAGAACAGGAATGTAACAAATAGAGTTGCGATGATTCCGATAGAAATGACTTTCATGGAAAGATCGCGTTGTGTACGTTTTTCTTTGATCTGGTTGGCGTTCCCTTTATTACCTAGTTCCTTGGCTGCCAGGCCGACTGCACTTTTGATAATACCCCATGATTTGATGATACCGATGGCTCCTGCAGTGGCAATACCGCCGATACCAATATGACGGGCGTATGTTGTAAAAATCTGTTCAGGACTCATGCTTCCGACGGTGGCAGTGATTGCATCATTTCCGAAAGTAAGAACATCTGCTCCAAAGATGGCAGACATCAAAGGTATGATAACCAGCCATACAAGGAAGGAACCGGCGCAGATAATCAATGAATATTTCAAACCGATGATGTACCTAAACCTAATACGGCTGCACCAGTGTTGACTTTCATGACGATTTTGGCTTTTTCAGCCAAGGCTTCTCCGGCACCGATAATCGTTGTACTGATGGTTTCGCTCCACCATCCGAATGTCCCAACGATGAAATCGTAAAGACCACCAATCAATCCGGCAATGATTAAAGGCTTTGCCTGATTACCGCCTTTTTCACCAGAGACAAGTACCTGAGTGGTAGCTGTTGCTTCCGGAAATGGATATTTGCCATGCATGGTAGATACGAAATATTTACGGAAAGGTATCAGAAGAAGAATACCTAAAATACCACCAAGGAGTGAACTCATGAATACTTCAAAGAAGTTTACGGTAATTTCAGGATATTTATCTTGCAGAATATAAAGAGCAGGTAATGTGAAGATGGCTCCGGCAACAATCACGCCACTACTTGCACCAATAGACTGGATAATAACATTTTCTGCCAATGCGTTTTTACGTTTGAAACCGCTGGATAGCCCTACGGCAATAATAGCGATTGGAATGGCAGCTTCAAAAACCTGTCCAACACGCAGTCCTAAGTAAGCGGCTGCCGCACTGAATATAACAGCCATTACCAATCCCCAGAAGACAGACCAGGGGGTAACTTCCCGGTACTCTTTGTCTGGATGCATCAGCGGCTTGTATTCTTCACCTTCTTTCAACTCGCGGAACGCATTTTCAGCCAATCCGCTCATTTGTTCTTTCTTCTCTTCCATTTCTTTTGATAGTGTTTTTATAAGGTTGATTTAGAAAATTATTTATTGAATAGATGCAAAAGTATGTTTTATTTTCCAAATGACAAATAATCAATTGTATCATAAATGAGAAATGCAGTTTATTTAAAGAAAGATTTTATTACTTTTGTTCCCAATTAAATGAATGCAGACATCGTTAAAGAAATAGATAATACAGATGAAGAAGTTGATATTTTTGCTTATGTTCCAGTTGTGTTCTCTTGCAATGTGGGCACAGGTGAATACTGATCGTGTGATGGCGATTGGTCGTAATGCTTTGTATTTTGAGGATTATGTACTTTCTATCCAATATTTCAACCAGGTGATTCGATCAAAACCCTGGTTGGCAGAACCCTATTTTTTCAGAGCTGTGGCTAAAATAAGTCTGGATGATTTCCAGGGTGCAGAAGATGACTGTACTGCTTGTCTGGAAAGGAATCCTTTCCTGGCTCAGGCCTATTATGCTCGTGGTATTGCTCGGCAAAGTATGGAAAAATTCGATCTGGCGATTGCCGATTATGAAAAAGGACTTGAATTCAAACGGGAAGATCGACAGATGATGGTGAACGAAGCAGTGGCTTATATCCAGAAAAAAGATTATGACGGCGCTGAAAAGGTTTTTGAACGTTTGATGGCGGCACATCCCCGGTATGCTATGAACTACATTTCCCGTGGAGCCATGTATATTGAGAAAGGAGATACTGTGAAAGCTTTGGCTGATTATGACAAGGCTATTGAACTGGATCCGTATTATGCCCAGGCTTATGGGAACCGTGCACTGATTTATTATCAGCAGAAGAAACTGGATAAGGCATTAGCCGATCTGGATGAGGCTATTTATCTGGATCCTCGTCAGGATGGTTATTATATCAATAGAGGTCTGGTTCGCTATCAGAAAAATAATCTGAAAGGTGCGATGGCCGATTATGATCAGGTAATCAATATGGATAAGGAAAATCTGATAGCTCGTTTCAACAGAGGTCTGCTTCGTTTCCAGGTGGGGGATAACAACCGTGCTATTGAAGATTTCGATGTGGTGATTGCTTTGGAACCGGAAAATTACATGGCTTATTATAACCGGGCTTTGCTGCGATACGAAACAGGCGATTATATGGGATCGGTGGAGGATTTCGACCGGGTTCTTAGTGAATATCCTGATTTCCTTCCAGGTTATTACAGCCGTGCGGAGTCTAAAAAGAAAATGCATGATATAGCTGGTGCCGACCGGGATGTCTGGACTGCCTTTAAGAAAGAGGAGCAGATGAAGAAAGATCGTGCGGCAGGTAAAACAATTGCTTCCTCTTCCAAAACGACTTCTTCTGCTGGCTCATCATCAGCTAATGGCGGACAGAATTCTTCAAGTAAAGGACAGAACTCTTCAAACAATACGCGTGAACAATCAGACAAGACAATTGAAAAGTTCAATCGTCTGGTGGTTTATGATAAGGAGGATGAGAGAAAGAATAAATTCAACAGTAATGTTCGTGGACGTGTTCAAGATAGAAATGTACGTGTCGATTTGGAATCTCAGTTTGTTTTGACATTCTATGAAAAGCCGGATCCTGTCAAGAAACAGCTTTATTACAGTCGTCAGATAGAAGACTTCAACCAGAAGATGTTGTTGAAGATGAAATTGCAGATTACCAATGAAGAAGCGGCGTTGACCGAAGATCAGATTGCTCAGCACTTTGCCTCTATCGATGATTATTCAGAAAAGATTGCACAAAATCCATCGGATGAGATCGCATATTTAGGTCGTGCTATTGATTATATGCTGGTTCAGGATTTCAATGCGGCAATCAAGGATTATACGAAAGTTCTTGAAATAAATCCGAAATCGATGATAGCCTTCTTCAATCGTGCGGTAGTAAGATACAAGCAATTGCAATATTCGGATTCAAACAAAGAGGCTGAACTGATGGATATCCGTTCAGATATGACAATGGATTTCAGAGTAGGGGGAAGAAAAACTCCGGCTGTTGCTCCGACGAAAGATGCAATTTCAACTATTAAGGAAAAGAAACGTGCCTATCAGCATGAACAGATAACAAGGGATTATGATATGGCCGTTAAGTTATCTCCTGATTTTGTCTATTCCTATTTCAATAGAGGAAACTTGCGTTGCGCTTTGCGTGATTATCGGGTGGCAATAGAAGACTATTCGGAAGCAATTAAAAGAAGTCCGGATTTTGCCGAAGCTTATTTCAACAGAGGATTGGCTTATTTGTCATTGGGCGAGAATAAAAAAGGTATAGCCGATTTAAGCAAAGCAGGAGAATTAGGTATAATTAATGCGTATAGTATTATTAAGCGAATGATGCAGTAAGAATTGTGTTGCAGAATCGTTTTTATATCAGTCTCGAATTCTAAAAATTACATAAGGAGCATTTGTCTTACAAGAAATAATGTTATCTTTGCGATACTTTTAAAAGTAAACTGTAAATCAAATAAAAAATGGTAAAAAGTGCATTACAAATTGCAAGAGCAGCTTACCAGCCAAAAGTGCCTGCTGCTTTGAAGTCTGCAGTTAAAGCTGTAGATGGTGAATATACACAGTCAGTTGCTGATCAGGATGAGATCAAGAAATTGTTCCCGAATACTTACGGTATGCCGGTTGTAACTTTCGAAAAATCTAACGAAGCTAAAGAATTCCCTGCAATGAACGTTGGTGTTATTTTGTCAGGTGGTCAGGCTCCTGGTGGTCACAATGTGATTGCTGGTTTATTCGACGGAATCAAAGCACACAACGCAGCATCTCGTTTGTATGGATTCATCCTTGGTCCTGGTGGTTTGATCGATCACAAATATATGGAATTGACATCTGATATTATCGATGAATATCGTAATACTGGTGGTTTCGATATGATTGGTTCTGGTCGTACAAAACTGGAAACAAAAGAACAGTTCGATAAGGGCTTGCAGATCATTAACGAATTAAATATCAAGGCTCTTGTCATTATTGGTGGTGATGACTCAAATACGAATGCTTGTGTATTAGCTGAATATTACAAAGCTATCGGTGCAGGTGTTCAGGTTATTGGTTGTCCTAAGACTATCGATGGTGACTTGAAGAACGCTCAGATTGAAACTTCTTTCGGTTTCGATACTGCTTGTAAAGTTTATTCAGAAGTTATCGGTAACATCCAGCGTGACTGTAACTCTGCTCAGAAATACTGGCACTTCATCAAATTGATGGGTCGTTCAGCTTCTCATATCGCTTTGGAATGTGCTTTGCAGACTCAGCCAAACATTTGTATCGTTTCTGAAGAAGTAGAAGCTAAAGATATGTCTTTGGACGATATCGTTACTTATATCGCTAACATAGTTGCCAAACGTGCAGCTGAAGGTCATAACTTCGGTACTGTTCTGATTCCGGAAGGTCTGATCGAATTCGTTCCTGCAATGAAACGTTTGATCGCTGAATTGAACGACTTCCTGGCTAAACACGATGCTGAATTCAAGATGATCAAGAAGAGCGAACAGCGTGCTTATATCATCAGCAAGCTGACTAAAGAAAATTCTGATTTATATGCTTCTCTTCCAGAAGGCGTTGCTCGTCAGTTGTCTTTGGATCGTGACCCTCACGGAAACGTTCAGGTTTCATTGATCGAAACTGAAAAATTGTTATCAGAAATGGTTGGTAACAAATTAGCTGAATGGAAAGCTGCTGGCAAATATAATGGCAAGTTCGCTGCACAGCACCACTTCTTCGGTTACGAAGGTCGTTGCGCTGCTCCATCTAACTACGATGCTGACTATTGCTATTCATTAGGTTATACAGCTTCTTGCTTGATCGCTTCAGGTAAGACTGGTTATATGTCTTCTGTACGTAATACAACAGCTCCAGCTGATCAATGGATTGCAGGTGGTATTCCTATCACAATGATGATGAATATGGAACGTCGTCACGGTGAAATGAAACCAGTTATCCAGAAAGCTTTGGTTGAATTGGATGGTGCTCCTTTCAAAACATTCGCTTCTAAACGTGATGAATGGGCTTTGAATACTTGCTATGTTTATCCAGGTCCTATCCAGTACTTCGGCCCTTCTGAAGTTTGTGACCAGCCAACCAAGACTTTGCAGTTGGAACAGGGTAAATAATTTTGCTATAAATTATTAGCTATTTTATATAGAGGTCATTTAACAGGTTTGACTTGTTAAATGGCCTTTTTTATTGTCGAACGGTTCCTTTGTCTGGTTGAAATAATTATTGGACTTGGAACGTGAATTGATATAAAATTCTTTATCTTTGAAATCGTTGAAGAATAAATCGTATAACAATGAATAAGATTATGAAGAATCAGAAGTTTTTCTGGGTACTGTGCCTGTTTTGTAATTTGCAGTGGATCTTTGCACAAGGTAGTCAGACGAATGATCTGTTATTGATTGGTAGCTATGCTCCGTCTGATGTGGAAGGTGTCGCTTTGTATCAGTTGAATCAGGAAACAGCGGAGGTGAAAAGAATTAGTGGTTTGAAAGGTATTCTGAATCCTTCTTATTTAATGCCTCGAGCTGAAAAAGGAGTGGTTTATGTGGTCGGTGAAGGCGATGCCGTGAATAATTCAACCGTTCATACTGTGGCATTAGACCCTAAAAGCGGAAAGATGGAATTGTTAGATTCATTTGATACCAAAGGTGCTTCTCCCTGTCATGTCCGAATTTCACCCGAAGGGAAACATATTATAACAGCGAATTATACTTCCGGAAGTCTGTCTGTCTTCTCATTAGATGAGAAGGGGCATATTGCAAACAGAGAACAGGTATTGCAATTTCCGGGAAAAGGAATCAATAAGGCTCGTCAGGAAAGAGCTCATTTGCATTTTTCGTTTTTTTCTCCTGATGGAAAGTATATGTTAGCCGATGATTTGGGAACAGATAAAGTGTATGCATTCCCTGTCAATGCCAAGAAATCTCTAGTGGATATGAATAAACGTATCGAAAACAAGGTGACTCCGGGTTCCGGACCCCGTCATTTCTGTTTTCATCCGAATGGGAAATGGGGATATCTGATAAATGAGTTGTCTGGTGCGGTCATGTTCTTCCATTATAATGAAGGAAAATTGGAAATGATTCAATCTATTCAGGCTGATAAAACAGGGGCCGAAGGAAGTGCTGATATTCATTTGTCGCCAGACGGACGTTTCCTTTATTCTTCCAATCGTTTGCAGAATGATGGAATTGCCATTTTTGCCGTTTCTCAGACAGATGGCAAATTGACAAAGGTCGCTTATCAGTTGACGGGCAGACATCCGCGAAACTTTATGATTACAAAGAATGGAAAATACATGTTTGTTGCCTGCCGTGATGAAAATGAAGTTCAAATTTTCACACGTAATCAGGAAAACGGAAAGCTGACCGATACCGGCCGGAGAATAAAGATGGCTAAGCCTGTTTGTGTGCGTATTTATGAATAACAGGTTCCTTTAGTTTCCTGATTGGAACAGCCTGACAGTAAAGCCTTGGTAACTGGAAACTGATTCATCTTCCATGAGTGAAGAAATCCAGATTGTTTCCAGTTGCCAAGGCTTGATTTATTATGTGGCATCAGGTTTGAAACCACGTTGCAGCTTCAAGTATATGACGTGTTTGATTATTTCTTTTTTGCCATCTTTTTCTTTATCCAGAAGTAATAACCTGTTATGGCAAACGAAACTCCCAGGAGACAAGTGATACAGGTTAATATACGAGTTATGATACCTCCCCATTTACCTGAATGAACAGCCCATACCCATCCCCGAAGTTTGCTGTATTCAGATTCGTTTTTATAAAGTATTTCTTTTGTGATATTTCCGTTCTCTCCATCAAACAGGAATTTGTCACTTGCCATGATATTTCCATACTTGTTTAAAGAAACGGAAGCGTTTTGGTTTTGTATTGTGATAGTATTATACGATGTATAACGTTCTTTCATATTGGATAGAACTTTGTCCCATTGAGCATAATCGATAGCTTCATCAGAATGATTGTTGTTTCTGTAGTGATGACTGCTCTGCGAGTTCTTGTTATACGCTCCTCCAAGCATTGAATAAAAAGAAGAACGATACCAACTGAAAGACCAGGTAAGTCCGGTCAGGACCATAGCCAATAGGAAAATAGAAGCGTAGAAACCTCCGGCAACATGAAGATCATACCAGAAACGGAAACTTCCGGCATTCGTTTTGATTTTTAAATGTCTTTTTAATGATTTTCTGTTTTTAGGAAACCAGATAAATAAACCGGAAAGGATGATGAAGGCAAATCCGATGGTCGAGTAGCCTACAATCATTTTTCCCCAGGGCGTGTCTTCGCCGCGTTTGTAGGAATGTAATAGGAAACGATGGAGACGGATTGTTTTATAGAAGAACTCACTTCTTCCGTCAGTGCCTGTAATATCGCCGGTATATGGGTTTATAAGCAGATTTTTGCCTTTATCAACATATAATTTGTAAGTACGTTTCGGTGATTCGAAAATTCTGAACCCGGTAACTTTTACAGAGTCAGGCAGGTTCTCCTGAGCCTTTATTGTCAGTTGCGAAAGAGTCAGTTTTTCATCCTTCACTTCTTCTACAAAATAGCGTTCAGGATAATATAATTCCATTAACTCCTCTTCAAAAACCAGAACGGCTCCAGTCAAACAGATGATGGCGATAATAATTCCGAAAGGAATAGATAACCACAGATGCGCTTTTATGAAAAAATTCCTCATTTGTCTTAGTTGTTTTCTGAAACAGATAAAAGAGGATATGGCATGTTGAGTCATATCCTCTTTTATTAGAAAGTCGTTTTTGTCTTAGAATACTCCGATATAAGAAGCACCAGCTCCTGTTTTCAGTTTAGCTCCTAAAGTGAAACCATTTGCATCTGCTTTCTTCGAATCGAAGATATAAATGTTTCCTTCGCCTCCAACAGGACAAAGAGCCATGTATACTTTTCCGTCGATTACTTTAGCATACTGATGCTGGAATAAATAAAGACCAGCAGGAGTGTTCATCTTGATAGCTGTTTTGTTGTATACGTCTACACGTACGATACCCCAGGCAGCCGCTTTTTCGCTGTTTCCTTTAGCTGCATCGTAATAAGTGGCATATCCGATACCATTTCCGGCATAGAACCAGCCAAGAGTTTCAATATCGAAACCGATTGCTTTTGATAAGTTGAAATCATACTCATTATCATAAGCTCCGTCTTTCAATTTCAGCATGTGAGTCTTGCACAACTGATAAACATCTCCTTTTTCGTCCTGGTGAGCTACCGGAATACGATAACCGTAAGTAGAACCAAAAGCAATAGATGATTCAACTACTTTTGGATTAGCCAATGAAGGATAATCAACTACAAGACAAGTTGCAGGATATTTGATGTTCTTGATCTTTTCGTCTGGCTTCTCAGGATTTACTTTGCTCTTGGTAACGCCGTAATACGCTTTGCCTCCTGCAATAGCCGGAGCATCGATACGAGAAATATAATAATTCTCTTTTTTGTCTGTATCTGACAAAGGAATATCAAATGTTATACTGTTACCCAGACTTAGATCAGAAAGATTAATATCAACCAGAGTAGCTTTAGCTTCTGTGTAAAGATATCCGCTTTCATTTTCGCTGTCCTTGAATTTGTTATTATTCTTCACGTTATGCATTAAAGCTTTCTCGTCGTTTAACTTAGTCCAGCGAGGATATTCAGTACCAACAGTAGGAGCTACGTTTGTTTCGTGAGTCTGACTGTAATTCTGTCCGCCAGCGGCATCAAATTTTAGAATAGTACCACCACCATAGTTCAGATTATACAATTTTTTCCCGTCGTTTGAAGCATAAACACGAGCAGTACGTGTAGAAGGAACTTCAAAACCATAGTTGTTGAAAGATATTTCACCTTCAGACATTTCATCTATGTTCAATGCCTGTACATAAGTTTCAGTGTTACCTGTTGTACTTGTTGAAAGAACAACATTGAATAGGACATCAGATTTAATTTCCTCTTCTGGTTTTAAAACATCGTCATCGCTTGAACAAGCGGCTAAAGACAGAAGCATCAAGCTTCCAAAGATTAGTTTGTTCATTTTTTTAATGAGTTAATTTGTTGATAAAATAAATTGTGATTAAGAAAATTAAAAGAGAAACCTCTTTTTATATGATTTTAAATCCTCTACTATCGAGGTGTTATTTTGTAAAAGAATAGGACAGTTTTACCAGAAACATTCGTCCCGGTTTCTGTAAAGCCCAGTTATCGAAAACCTGTTCATTCAGCAAATTCTTGACATCTGCACCAATACTCAACTGTCTCTTGGGAAATGTATAAAGAACGCCGAGGTCATGTACCAGCTGGCTTGGTATGACAGCTTTACCTGCACCACCCAGACTTTCCCAGTTACGGAAGAATTGATGTACATAACTCATGTAATAACTGAAAGTCAGACGAGAACCTTTTTGAATCCAGTTGTTGGCCACATATTCCACATTCCAGTTCATTGTAAAGAAAGGATCATTTCTCAGTCGGTCTTTATAATATATATACTGGGTGCCATGATCGTCGTATTGCAAGTTGAATCGAGCGTCGGTGTAAGATAGCTTGAACTCACTCATCAGACGATGATCAAAATTATAACGCAGATCGAAATCGATACCTTTACTTCTGATTTTACCCAGGTTTTCGAAACCATACATCTCGTCGGTAAGGTTTGTCAGAGATTTCTGAATCATGTCTTTGATATCACGATAGAAGAAATTCATATCCACATCTAATTCATGATTTCGCCATTGAAAAGTACCAAGGATTGCTCCGATATTCAGATTCGTACTTTTTTCAGGACGCAAGTCGTAAGTAGCTTCAATATTATTAGTAGTGTTACCTAATAATTCCGTAACTCCCGGTAATCGGGTTGCGTACTCGGCAGAAGCAGTGAACATGATTTTAGGTAATACCCGGAATGAAATAGTACCGCCAAAGCCATGATCATCAATGCTTCTTGAAATATCTTCAGCAATCAGTTCTCCGTTTATCATGATTGGATCGGTCAGACGAACAGCCTGACGATAATATTTATAGAACAGATTCGTCTGAAGTTTGTCTTCCAGATACCTTCCTTCATAAGAGAAGCTGGTAATCATCTTTTTCAGATGACGTGTATCAGTAAAACGTTGTTCCGCTGCAGTCAGATATGGATCTTTTACGTCACGAGTAAATTTATTATATAAGAAATTGGCAGCCAATATCTGATCCGGCAGGAATTCGTAAGCAAGTCTGGCTCTTCCATTCAACGTCTTTTCGAAATTGGTAGCCAAAGTCGCTTTTCCGGCTTCACCGCCTCCTTTGTTCCACATAACCGGATTACCATTACGGTCAAGCATAATATCACCTTTCCAGGTATACATGTAAGGAATGGTATCGATCACCTTTCTTTGACCGGAAGCATAAGACATGTTGGCTGTCAAATGAAGATTAGGGAGCAGATTCTTTTTCTCATACATTAATTTACCCATGTAAGTGTGCTGGTTTGAATGGCGATTTCCATAAACAACATCCATCGTGGCACCATGCTGGATATCTTTCTTCATATCCGAATAGATAAATCCTAATAAAAATCGGTCTGCCCATTTTACATTGGTAAACCCGGTATTAATTGTAATACCTTTTGACTGGTACGCATCGTGAAAACGTTTCGCTTTGATTCGCTCTACTTTTCCTGTCTGTGGATCCGTAATTTTAATAGGATCACCCCAAACCTTATAACTGTTGTCACTGTGATTGAAGAAAGCAGAACCCTGTACGGTGAAACCTGTTTTCTGATCACGGAAATTCGCATTCAAATCCCACTTATGGGTATTTAGCGAACCATAAGTGTATGAAGTCGTAATCGATTTGCTTGCCGGTTGTTTCAAGACAATATTGATTGCACCTCCCAGTGCATCATCTGTCAGATGTGCAGGAACAACCCCTTTGTAAACATCAATACGTTCAATCATGGAAGGAGGCAGACTTGAAACCGAAAAGGAAGAACCATAATTCTCCATGGGAACGCCGTCAATCAGGACGCGAATAGAATTTCCCGACATACCATTGATATTGTATTGGATTTCTGAACCAACACCTCCACTCTGGCGTAATTTTACTCCTGAAGTACGATTCAAAAGTTCGGCAGTTTCAAAATTCTTAAAGGATGCTTTTTTTGTATCGATAGTACTCAGAGCAAATCCTTTTTCTCTTTCCTTTCTACTTTCAGACTTGGAAATTACAGTAACTTCATTCAATTGGGTAACATCCGGCTTAAGTGTGAAATTAAAAGTCTTGTTGTTTTTTGATACCAAGATCTCCTTTTCTGCAGGTTTATAACCAATGGCAGAAACGGCGAGAATCTGTTTTCCTGCATCTACAGTCAGTGAATATTTACCATCAATATCCGTCATGGTGCCTTGGGTCGTATTCTTTATAAAAACAGTTGCGAATACCGGCTCACCATCAGATGAAATGATTTTTCCGGAAATAGTAACAATTTCATCTATTGAAGCAAAAGCTACAGAATGACAAAATGTACATACTAATAAGAGGATATAACTTCTTAACATACATATATTTATTTAGTGTAGTTCTTGTTTTTTGAGGTTGCAAAGATAGACCTTTTAGAGAATAGAATTCAATCGCTGATTTAAGGTATTTTTATTTTGCAGATGAAAAACAAAAATACCTATAAAAGGGGATTCTTTTATTTGAATATTTTTGTATCAGTGGCTTTTGAAAGAAAAAAAGTGTTTACGGACTTATTGGTTTTTAACAGAATCGGCAGAAAAGAATGAATCGCTTTTTATTAGGAATGTTGATAGAATTCTGTCGGTAGTAAAATGTCAGGAAAAATAGAAACTCCTGTCTTCGAAAATGAAATATACAATATGAAAATAATAAAATAAAAGCCCGTATCCTTGAAAGATTCAGGCTTTATATGGGCTGTTTACCAGATACGAGTATTCTCTGAAACATTTGCTGATAGAAATGAATGTAAGGTTAAAGACAATACTTATTGTAAATGGAGTATCTTTTTATTTATCAGGTTGAATAATCAGTAAAGAAAAGTATGGAAACTGAATGGAGGCAATTTTCTCCTTGTCGGAAATATAAACTTCCTTTTCAGTACCAATATTTTCAAAATAGTGGAATTGTGTTTCAGGATGTTTCCTGATGCATTCGTGCACAGCATCCACACAGGCTGAAAGTTTCATAATGACTAGATTGAATCCTTCTTGAATATACGAATCCAACTCTTCGACGGTTGCAGTGCCTGGAATAACCATCAGTCTTTCTTCCAGTTTGACTATATGTAATCCACCGGTTGCTCCAGCAGCAATGAATGCCGGAATTCCCGGAACACGCTTGACTTCAATCTTGTGTTCAGCCAATTGATCATAAATGTATTGAATGGATGTATAGAATCCGGCATCACCTTCGGCTACAATCACCACTTTCTTCTTTTCCTGATGGAGTTGAATCGCATCAGCCAGTAGTTGATCGTATGCTTCAAGAGCCTTCTTTCTGTCCTTGCTCATGGGAAGAAGAAAAGGATGGATTTTCTCTTCCTGAATTTCTAAATCTAATAAGATATTGGTTGCTCTGGAAACTTGTTTCCCGGCAGCTGTTTTTGTGGCTGGGCAGAAGATGGCATCAGCCAGTTGTAACGTTTTTAATCCTTTTACAGTGATCAGATCTGCTTCTCCCGGACCTAATGAGACGAATGTTATTGGATGATTCATGAAGAATAAATTTAGTTCTGTAATTATATAACGTCCCCTTTAAAAAAAGGACAGGTTGCAAATTTCCTTATTTTGTCTTATTCCTGCAAACAGAATGCTTGCTTTTTGTAGACCGGAAAATTTTTAATTCAGGAAAAATACATAAGTTTGTATTTAAAAGGAATTAAGTCAATGAGACGTTTTTGGAAATTTTGCAGGAATTTATTATTATTCTTCTTTATATCTACTTTTTTAGCCGTTGGTATGTATAAGTTTGTACCTGTTTACATTACTCCTCTGATGGTGATCCGATGGGTGGAAAGTGTGATAGATGGGAAGGATTTAAAAAGACAGCATGAATGGGTACCGATCGAAAAGATTGCACGTCCTCTGGTACAGGCAGTGATTGCATCGGAAGACAATCTGTTTATGCAACATAGCGGATTCGATTTTAAGCAGATTCGCAAGGCAATGGATGAGGCCGATAAAGGGAAACGTGTCCGCGGTGCCAGTACAATCAGTCAGCAGACTGCCAAAAATGTGTTTTTGTGGAATGGTAAGAACTATTTCCGAAAGGGACTGGAAGTTTATTTTACCGTTTTGATTGAGTGGGTATGGGGAAAAGAGCGTATCATGGAAGTTTACCTTAATTCCATTGAAATGGGAAAAGGAATCTATGGTGCCGAGGCTGTGGCCAAAGCTCATTTCCATAAGAAAGCCTATCAGCTTACCCGATATGATGCGGCTTTAATTGCAGCATCTCTTCCTAATCCGAGAAGATTCAATTCCGGGAAACCGTCAGCTTATATGTTACGTCGACAAGAACAGATCTTATCTTTAATGTATAAGATACCGAAGGTGGAAATAGGTTATACCGGACAAGGAAAATCGATTAATACAAGAAAAACAAAAACGAAAAAGAAATGAATGCTTTTACTTTTCATGACCTCCATCAGATAGATTATGAGGAGGCGCTGGCCATTCAAACAGATAAATTCAATTCTTTGCTTGCGGCAAAGGCGAAAGGAGAGTCCTGCCGGAATGAGCTGCTTTTTTGTGAACATAATCCGGTTCTGACAATTGGTAAAAGTGGTAAGGATTCGAATCTGTTGATCCCTGAAACTCGATTAAAGGAACTGGGAGTTACATTCTTTCATATAAACAGAGGGGGGGATATTACTTATCATGGACCGGGACAGATAACTGGTTATCCGATTTTCGATTTGGAAACATGGAATATCGGCTTGAAGCAGTATATCCATAAAATGGAAGAGGTGATGATCCGTTTCTTGCAGTTATATGGAGTGAAAGGTGAGCGTCTGGAAGGTGCAACAGGAGTATGGATTGATCCTTTTGTTCCCGGTCGTGCCCGAAAGATTTGTGCGATAGGAGTGAAAAGTAGTCGTTATGTTACGATGCATGGGTTTGCCTTGAATATTAATACGGATCTGGAGTATTTTTCTTTGATTAATCCATGTGGATTTACCGATAAAGGAGTCACTTCCCTGGCTAAGGAATTAGGAGAAAAACAGGATTTTGAATTGGCTAAAAAACGTCTGGTAGAAATCTTTGAGGATGAGTTTGCTCTAAAATGACATTTTGTTAAAAGTAGCAGTTTTTCAGAATACTCCGTTCAGAAATCGGCTGTTCCGAATAGAGATACGAATTGTTTGTAAACAAGCGGCTCTTGAAGAACTACAATTATGTAAAATGATGTATATGTATGTTTGTTAGATGAATAGGATTCGTAATCGGAATGTTTCATTGCTTCGATTCTATAGATGTCCGGGTGCTTTTTTGAAGTAGACGGAGGTCTTGATGGAAGTCGGAATCTGAATGCTGCGATTTTTTTGATGTCTTTTATTCGATTGTCCAGATTCGAAGGTGATGAAAGAATATAAACGTCCTTTGTTTTGGAAAAAATCTCCTTTGTTTTTCTGAAAACTCCCGACATTTATCAAAAACGATACAATGTTTTTTCTACAGACTGAAATCTTTCACGAAAAAGAGGCTTGTTCCCTTCTAAAGCGGGGTCTTATCTTTTTTTATGCGATGGCAAAAAGAAATAAATGAAAGCTAAATGTTTGAAAAAGAATAAGAATAGAAATAATATGTTTTTGATATTATTGAGCGATAAATGATTAAAACCGGCTGTTAACAAAGATTGTAGATTTGGATATTTAAGAATTCAGAACAATTTTATATTTTTGCAATTTGAATCTAAGTCAAAAGATATGGCTGAAGAATTAATTATAAGTAAAAACTCGAATAAAAACAGGAAATATAAAGAATTATTGCCCCAGTTGCAGTCGTTAGTTGGATTAGAAAAAGATGAGATTGCAAATATGGCAAATGTGGCAGCTGCATTGAAACAGACCTTTGATTTCTTTTGGGTTGGTTTTTATCGTGTGGTTGAAGACGAATTGGTGTTAGGTCCATTCCAAGGTCCTATAGCATGTACAAGAATTCGTTTTGGTAAGGGTGTTTGTGGTTCTGCATGGAAGGAAAATAGAACATTAGTCGTTCCTGATGTGGAAAAGTTCCCTGGGCATATTGCATGTAATTCTGCTTCCAAGTCGGAAATCGTGCTGCCTGTATATAACAAGCAGGGAAATATGGTGGGTGTGTTAGATATTGATAGTGATCAATTGAACACTTTTGATGACATAGATGTTGAAAATCTGGAGAAAATAACAACTCTTCTGTTCAAATAGTCAGAATTATTGGTCTAAAAGGAATATAGACGATTTTATTATATATAATTAATACCTTAAAATACTTTCAATATAATAAAAAGTCTACTTTTGTTCCTGTTAAATCCGTGAGGTATATAAAATGGTAAAAACATTTCGATTAATCTGTTGGTCATTTTTATTACTTTTGATTGGCAGTGTGTACAATACATTATCAGGTCAGGTTGTAACAACAGCTTCTGGTGTTGTGAAAGACTCCATTTCTGGTGAAGTCTTGTCGTATGTTTCTGTGATCTTTAAAAATTCAATCATAGGAAACATGACCGATGATAATGGTGCGTTCAAAATTCAGAATGACAAAGGTTATTCAACAATCGTCGTTTCTTCAATGGGATATGAAAACAAGGAAATCCAGTTGAGGAAAGGTAAGGATAACAGAGGATTGTTGATTGAGTTGAGACCAACTTCGTATGAGCTGGCCGAGGTGGTTGTGAAACCCAAAAGAGAAAAATATTCTCGTAAAAATAATCCGGCTGTCGATTTGATTCGAAAGGTCATTGAACATAAAGATGATAACCGAATTGAATCAAAAGATGAATATCAGACTGAGACTTATGAGAAATTAAGTCTTGCTCTTGATGATTTCAATCCGAATCTCGATTCCAAGATAGGAAAGAAGTTTAAGTTTGTCAAGAACTATCTGGATACTTCCGAATTTAATGGCAAGCCTATCCTGACTCTTTCTGTACGTGAAACATTGTCGGATTATTATTATCGCAAGAAACCGAAATCAAAGAAAATCATCATTAAGGGTAAACACATGCAGGGTGTGGATAAGACTCTTGATGAAGGTGGTATCAGTGCCAATCTGGAAGAAATATTCCAGGGAATCAATATCTTCGATAACAATATCAATCTTTTGTTGAACCGTTTCGTAAGTCCGTTGTCTTCAACGTTGGCTGTATCCTATTATAAGTATTATATAATGGATACCCTTGATATCGGTGGAAATAAATGTGTTGATCTGGCTTTTGTGCCGGTTAACAGTGAAAGTTATGGTTTCACCGGACGATTATATATTACGTTGGATGGCAACTATTCATTGAAGAAATTCTTACTGAATGTGCCGACGCATATTAACCTGAACTTCGTTGACAAACTTCGAATCGAACAGGAATTCAAGCAGATGCCGGATAGTACATGGGTACTCGATACGGAGAATACTTTTGTGAATTTCTATATCGTTTCCGGAGCGCAGCATTTCTATGCGCATCAGCTTCGAAGTTATGACAAGTATAAGTTTGATGTCGCAAACAGGGATTCGGTGTTTGGCCTGACGGGTGAGAAACATATCACCAAACTGGCCAATCAGCAGACGGATTCGTTCTGGATTAAGAACCGGCATATTCCTTTGAAAGAGAAGGAGAGTGCTTTGAGCGAACTTCTTAAGCAGATGAAAAAGGTTCCGGTATTTAATGTGATCATCAAGACTGCCGAGATTTTGATTTCCGGTTATATCCCTACGGGCAAAGACCGCCAGCGGAGCAAGTTCGACTTCGGACCGATGAATACGATGTTTAGTTCAAGCAGTCTGGAAGGTTTCCGTATGCGTTTAAGTGGTATGACTACGGCTAATTTGCATCCGAATATATTTGGTTCTGGTTACGTCGCTTATGGTGTGGACGACCGGAAATTAAAATATAACGGAACGTTTACTTATAGTTTCGATAAGAAAGAATATCATCCGGGCGAGTTCCCTCGAAATAATTTGTCATTGATTCATGAATATGATGTCTATACACCAGGACAGGACTTCCTGTTTACTAGTAAGGATAATATGTTCGTGGCAATAAAAGTAGGTACTCCGCTTACTCACATGCAGTATATCCGTAAGACGATGCTTCAGTATGAGAAAGAATGGCTGAACCATTTCAGTATCAATACATGGGTCCGTCATGAAAATAATAAAGCTGCCGGAACATTAACTTACGATCGAATGAATTTGGATGGAACAACTACACGTCTTTCTTCGTTTGATAAAACAGAGTTGGGTGTGCAGTTGAGATTTGCTCCAGGCGAACGTCCATATAACGGACGAGCCGGTCGAGACTCCCCATTTAACTTGTCAAAGGATGCACCTATATTTACTCTTTCTCATCAGCTTGGTTTAAAAGTGCTGGGTGGTGATTATAAATTCAATCATACTGAATTCAGTGCATACAAACGTATCTGGCTTTCTTCATTCGGGCATATCGATGCCATGGTCAAGGCCGGGAAAATCTGGGATAAAGTACCGTTCCCATTGTTGATACTTCCAAATACCAACCAGTCATTGACTATTCAGCCGGAAGCATTCAATATGATGAACGCAATGGAATTTGTGACCGACCAGTATGTTTCCTGGTATCTGACTTATTATTTGAAAGGTTGGATATTGAATCGTATTCCAGTTATCAAATGGCTGAAGTTGCGAGAGGTTGTCTCTTTCAGCGGTATATACGGCGGATTGACAAACAAGAATAATCCGGCATTGACTCCGGGCTTATATCGTTTGCCGGATGGTACGGCTCCTATGGGAAATCAACCTTACATGGAATTCAGTGTTGGTTTGGAAAATATCCTGAAGGTATTACGAATCGATTATTATCGTCGAATAAGTTACCTTGACAATCCGGGAATCAAGAAAGGCGGTGTACGTATTGCATTGCGATTCTCGTTCTAAAATAAAATTGGATGAATCAGAAAACAGACGAAATAAATAAGAATTTCCATCATACTCCTAATGTGTGGGCTCTGCTCCCATTAGGAGTATTTCTGCTTTCTTATCTAGTGGTTTCTTGTATAGCAGGAGACTTTTATAAGATGCCGATTACAGTGGCTTTCCTTTTATCATCGATTGTTGCAATCGTTATTTCAAAAGGAGGTAAGCTGAGTAACCGAATAGAACAGTTCTGCCGGGGGGCAGCCAACAGTAATATCATGCTGATGGTGCTGATCTTTATAATGGCAGGGGCTTTTGCTCAAACAGCTAAAGAGATGGGAGCGGTTGATGCTACGGTAAATCTGACAATGTCATTATTGCCCGGAAACTTGTTGGCAGCAGGTATCTTTATTGCCGCCTGTTTCATTTCCATTTCAGTGGGAACGTCAGTTGGAACTATTGTTGCTTTGGCTCCGGTAGCTGTTGGAATAGCCGAGAAGGCGGGAATGCCTGATGCTTTGATGCTGGGTGTTGTTGTGAGCGGTGCCATGTTTGGAGATAATCTTTCGTTTATTTCAGATACGACCATTGTAGCGACCCGAACACAAGGCTGTCAGATGTCCGATAAATTTAAAGTTAATTTTCGGATAGCTTTTCCTGTTGCAATTATCACTGCAATTTTGTATATTGTTCTTGGTTTAGGAATAAATGAAAGTTATCAGCCGGAAACAATTGAATGGGTGAAAGTGATACCATATCTTGTTGTTCTGATATCGGCAATTGCAGGAATCAATGTAATGCTTGTGCTGTTTATCGGTATTTTGTTCTCTGGTTTTACCGGTCTTATGACGGGAACATTTGATATATGGGCATGGAATGCTGCTATGGGTAGCGGTATTACAGGAATGGGTGAGTTGATTATTGTGACTTTGCTTGCGGGAGGAATGTTAGAAATGATTCGTTTTAATGGAGGAATTGAATGGATCATTCAAAAACTGACGGCTCGTATCAATTCATCGGAAGGTGCGGAGGCGAGTATCGCTGGACTTGTCAGTTTCGCTAATTTGTGTACAGCGAATAATACAATTGCATTGATCATGTCGGGTCCGATTGCAAAAGATATTGCGACCCGATTCAATATAGATCCGAGGAGAAGTGCCAGTCTGCTGGATATCTTTTCTTGTTTTGTACAAGGAATAATTCCTTACGGGGCACAGATGCTGATGGCATCCGGATTAGGAAAAGTTTCTCCAATTGAAGTAATGGAATATCTATATTATCCTTATTTATTGGGTTTTGGCGCTATTCTGGCCATTATATTTAGATATCCGAGAAAGTTCACTTAAAAAATTATATACTATGGCAACTATTGGAACACCGATGTCTCCAACCGCTACAAAAGTTGTATTATGTGGTAGTGGTGAGTTAGGAAAGGAATTTGTTATTGAATTACAACGTTATGGTGTTGAAGTTATCGCATTGGATAAATACGAGAATGCTCCGGCAATGCAGGTCGCTGATCGTTCATATGTCGTATCCATGTTGGATGGTCAGAAATTGCGGGAGATTATCGTAAAGGAAAAACCAGATTATATCGTTCCTGAAGTGGAAGCTATTGCTACAACAACTTTAATGGAGCTTGAAAAAGAAGGTTTCCATGTGATTCCAACAGCAAAGGCTACTTGGTTGACAATGAATCGTGAAGGTATTCGTCGTTTGGCTGCTGAAGAATTAGGCTTGCCTACTTCTCCTTATCGTTTTGCTGCCACTGAAGAGGAATTCTTCGAAGCTGTAAAAACAATAGGTATGCCTTGCGTGGTAAAACCAATCATGAGTTCAAGCGGTCACGGACAGAGTGTGATCCGTAAGGAAGAGGATATAGATAAAGCTTGGCATTGCGCTCAGGAAGGCGGTCGTGCCGGTGCTGGAAAAGTCATTGTGGAAGGTTTTGTGGATTTCGATTATGAAATCACTCAGCTGACTGTTCGCCACATTAACGGAACTCTATTCCTGGAACCAGTTGGTCATATCCAGAAGGATGGTGATTATCGTGAATCATGGCAGCCGCAGGTTATGAGCCCGAAGGCAAAAGAACAGGCTCGTGATATAGCCAAAAAGATAACAGATGCTTTAGGAGGTCGTGGTATCTTCGGTGTTGAATTGTTTGTTAAAGGCGACAATGTCATATTCAGTGAAGTTTCTCCTCGTCCACACGATACCGGTATGGTAACAATGATTACTCAGGATTATTCTCAGTTCGCTTTGCATGCACGTGCCGTTTTAGGATTACCTATCCCTAATATTCGTTTCTTGGGTCCGGGTGCTTCTCGCGCAGTAGTTGTTGACGGAGAAAGTTCTCAGGTTAGTTTTGGTAATCTGGAACATGTATTGGAACAGGAAGATACACAAATACGTTTGTTTGGCAAGCCTACTACAAATGGACATCGCAGAATGGCTGTTTTACTGGCTCGAGCTGAAAGTGTTGAAGAAGCTCGTAGAAAGACAGGCGTTATGATTGATAAACTGGAAGTCAAGCTATAGCAGAAATCAATCCTTAAAATTATATAATTATGAAAACACATCAACTTATTACTATTGCCTTTTGGGGAATAACAGGTCTTTTACCTTTTAATATCCGGGCTCAGAATATTGCACATGAAGCCCGAATTACGACTTCGACTGATTTGAACGAAGAAACGGATGGTAAAAAATTAGCTGATGGGAAGATACGATTATATAATCAGGGGGAATGGGTTTCGAAATGTTATGAAACTACTTGGGGACAAGCTAACTATCCTTGGATTAAATTTGAATGGGATAATCCTCAGTATATTGATAAAATAACAATTTACGATAGACCGGATTTAAAAAGTCATGCTGCCGGAGGAGCTTTGTATTTCAGTGATGGAAGCCGGGTTCCTGTTTGTGCTATACCCAATGACGGCTCTCCTAAGGAGGTTGCCTTTTCTCCTAGAAAGGTAGATTGGGTACGTCTGGAGATTAATGATGCCATTGGTAATGATATTGGATTATCTGAAGTCGAAATCAATTTGGCTGAGGAGTCCATGCGTGACTATGTCTCAAGGGTGAATCCGTTTGTGGAAACAACCCGAGGACGTTATTTTTATTTCGTGACGGGAAGTCAGCCTTTTGGAATGATAAGTGCAGCTCCTATGACACGTAATAAAAACCAGGACGGTGGAGGATACAATTATAATTCAACTGATATATTAGGTTTTCCCCAAGTTCATGGGTGGATGCTTTCCGGAGTGACTTTAATGCCCACAACCGGAGAGTTATCCCATGTTTTGAATGAAGATGAATGGAAATCTCCTTTCAAGCATGAAGGAGAAATCGCGCAGCCGGGATACCATCGTCTTTATTTGGAAAAATATAAAATGTGGGTCGAGCAGACAGCTGCCGATCGAGTAAGTCTCTATAGATTTACTTATGCCGGGAAAGAGAATGTACAATCTCGTATCCTCTGTAATCTGGGAGGATTCGTGGGTACAACTACCATGATTGGTGCAGAAGTTACCCGGAAAAACGAATATGAACTGGAGGGTTCTGTAAGAACAGAAGGACGTATCTGGGGTGGACCGGAATCTGTGAAGATCTATTTCGTTCTGCGATTTGACAAACCCATGCTTCAGATGGATGTCTGGGATGATACTTCTTATATTGCCGGAACTGATGTGTTAAAGAGTGTCGGTCATGAATTAACTCCTCGATTTGAAGATCCTAATGGTTATCAGAATGCTCCTTCAGCAGGAGTTTCTGCTAATTATTCTTTTAAGACTGGTGACCAGTTGCAGGTTAAGTGTGCCGTTTCTTATACTTCTTTGGAAAATGCACGAAAGAATCTTGATTCGGAAGTAAAACATTGGGATTTTGACAGGCAAAGGCAGGAATCACAGAATGAATGGAATGAATATCTGGGGCGAATTGATGTAAAAGGTGGTACGTCAACTCAACGTATAAAATTCTATACTGATTTGTGGCATGCTTTACTGGGTAGGCATAAAATAGATGACTTCTCTGGTGATTATCCCGATTATACGCAAGGAACACGTGTAGGAAACAAAACAGTAGATATTGCCTATCGAACTTTATCTCTTCCTAAAGATAAAAATAATCAGCCTGAATTCCATATGTACAATTCGGATGCTTTTTGGTTGACACAATGGAATCTGAATATCCTGTGGGGATTGGCCTGGCCGGAAATACAGGACGACTTTGCTGCCTGTCTGGTTCAATATGCCGATAATGGTGGTTTGTTGCCGAGAGGACCAAATGTAGGAGGTTATTCATATATCATGACGGGCTGTCCTGCCACTCCTTTAATAGTAAGTGCTTATCAAAAAGGAATATTGACTAAAACAGATCCTCAAAAAGCTTTCTTAAGAATGAAAGAGAATCATAAAGGAGGCGGAATGCTGGGTTCTAAAAGTGATATTGATTGTTATGTCAGGAAAGGATATTTCCCGAATAATGCAGGAAAGACTTTAGAGGCTGCTTTTCAGGACTGGTCTTTGGCTCAGATGGCTAAAAAGATGGGGAAGAAGAGAGATGCCGATTATTATACCAGGAGAGCAGGTGGCTGGACCGCTTTGTATAATGAAGATCAGAAACTGCTTTTCCCAAAGAAAAGAGATGGGAGCTGGCTCCATACCGATCCTTTAAAAGGAAGAGGTTGGGTGGAAGCTAATTCATGGCAGGCTACCTGGTCTGTTTCACATGATATCGACAGACTGGCCGATCTGATGGGGGGAAGGAAGGAACTTTGCAAGAAACTCAATTATGCTTTTGAACAAGCAGAACCACAGTCGTTCGTTTACAGTTATAGCAGAGGGTATGTTAGTTATGCTAATCAGCCCGGATGTTCAAATGCCCATGTGTTCAATTATGCAGGAGCTCCTGAATTAAGTCAGTATTGGGTAAGACAGGTGGCTGAAAAGGCTTATGGAAGTATTTCTCCTGATCGTGGTTATGGCGGACATGATGAAGATCAGGGACAAATGGGTGGTGTTAGTGCTTTGATGTCAATGGGTTTATTCAGCTTGAAAGGAACTTGTAGTGTGGATCCGGTATACGAAATCACTTCACCGGTATTTGATGAAATAACTATTCAGTTATCTCCAAAGTATTATTCTGGAAAAGAATTCAGGATTAAGACATATAATAATTCGAAAGCTAATTGTTATATACAAAGTAAAAAACTGAATGGAAAAGCTTTGAATGATTTCTGGTTCTATCATAAGGATTTTCAAAAAGGTGGATTATTGGAAATCTATTTAGGAGACAAACCGCATAAAGACAGTTGATCTGAAAAAAATCTCGGTGGAAGTTATTTTTTTAAGAACATATAAAAAAAGTCCGGCGTTCCCAGAACGGTGCCGGACTTTTTTATTTATGTATGTATTATTATCTTTTAGGTATATCAACCGAAGTCTCTTGTCCACCTAACAAGTGTTGAGAGAAATAGTCAACAAGTCTCCAATAGAAGTATTCATCCATGTCACCAAAAGCATGACGCTGTTGAGGCAGCACAAGCATATCGAAACGTTTTCCGGCACGGATCAAAGCATCGACTACACGTAGCGTGTTTCCAGGATGTACATTGTTGTCTATATCACCATGAACCAGCATAAGATGACCTTTTAACTGGTGTGCAATAGCTTCGTTAGTCTTGATGTTATAGATAAATGTAGTGTCACCTTTTTCGGTTACCTGTTCTTTAACGCCGTGGTGAGTTTCACTCCACCAGCGATTATAGATTCTGTTATCGTGGTTTCCAGCACATGATACAGCAGCTTTAAAGAAGTCCGGATATTGAAGTATAGCGGCTGTAGACATAAAACCGCCTCCCGAGTGACCATGAATACCAACTCGGTTGATATCAATGAATTTGTATCGATCGGCCAATTGAACGATAGCAGCTTTCTGATCGGCTAATCCATAATCGCGAAGATTACCATATCCATAGTTATGATACCATTTAGAGCGGCTTGGATGGCCACCACGATTTCCTACAGTAATAACGATGAATCCTGCTTGTGCCAGACGGTCGGTACGAACACTCATACGAGTAAACGGATAGTTGGTTGCTTCAACTTGTGGTCCTGGATAAACATAATCGATGATTGGATAAACAGCAGTGGAATCGAAGTTGAAAGGTTTATACATTACACCATATAAATCGGTTACTCCGTCGTCTGCTTTTACTTTGAAAGGTTCCGGGAACTGATAGCCGGCAGCAAATAATTGAGAAAAGTCACTTTCTTCGAGCGACATGATCTTCCGGCCTGTGTTATCCAACAAATCAGTCTTGGGAATCGTGTTTACACGAGAATAATTGTTTACTACAAACTGTGCATTATCATCAATCGCAACTTTGTGGAAGAAATCTCCTTTTGTTATTAATTGAAGCCCTGAACCATCAAAGTTGGCACGATATAGATGTTCGTAGTATGGATTTTCATCCTTTTCCTTTCCGTTAGCAATGAAATAAACGACACGTTTCTGCTCGTCAACCTTAACGATCTGATCAACATGCCAAGGACCGGAAGTAATTCTGTTCTTTAGATTTCCTTCGCCGTCATATAAATAAAGATGAGCCCATCCATCTCTTTCACTCCAATGAATTAATTCTTTTCCAGACTGAACAGCAGCCAAAGGACGAAGTTCCTGATAAGTATTCATTCGCTCTTTAATCAACGGGCGGATTGAATCTTCTCCGATAGTGAAGGAACAGACATCGATACGATGTAAGTCACGACTGGAACGGGTCAGATAGAAGTGTTTGTCGTCTCCAAGCCATTCGTAAGAAAGTTCATGTTTGTCACGATCTTTTTGCTGAAGAGGTTTCCAGGCAAGACCAAGAGATTGATTTTTGAAAGCCGAAGTCTTGATTTCCTTGTAAGAGTTATTCTGTAGATCGAAGATGTATAAATGTTCTTCGGGAGCTTCCTTTTCACCTGGCATCTGATATTTATATGTTTCCAATGTTGGGCGAGGAGAGGCCATGGAATTGATAACCCATAAGTCTTTTACTTTGCGATCGTCGGATAATGTGACTGCGAAATGACGGGAATCCGGAGACCAGACAATTCCCCATGCGCCTTTTCGTTTGCCGTTACATAAAGTATCAGTGTTCAGCATAAAGTAAGGCTGACCGAAGCCAAAGTCCTTTTGACCGAAAGTAGTCAGTTGGGTATCTACAACGGTACTGTCTTTCTCATTTACTTTTAATTTCTCATAGTCAGCACGACTCATTCTGTAAAGATTCAGATCTTTGGCATACACAACAGTTTGTCCGTCGGGAGAGAATGATGCCCATTTCGGATATTTTGTATCTTCTTTTTTCTCTTTCAGCCAAGTCAAATTCTTGTTTGTATAATCATAAGAAAAATAGAAAGCCTGTTTCTTGTTGCCGGATTTATTGGTGGAATCTTTAGGCGCATCCTTTGTTGACATGATTTTAAAAGTGAAAGTCTTACCATCAGGTTGTGCCTCCAAATCCTGGATAGGTAAGTGTTTGGCGGTAAAAGGATCTTTTACAATCTCTGTAATTTGAGAAGCCAGTTTATCCAGATCGAACAAAGGTTGTTTGGTTCTGGCAGTAGGATTGACTACATACCATACTTTACCATTACTTGTTTTATATTCATACCAGAAGCAGTTCCCTTTTTGAAACCAGTGAGGATCGACTGTTGTAGAGAATAGCATGGTTGAAAGTTTTTCTTTCGTAAATCGTTCTGCCTGAACATAGCCAGGTAGACGATCATTCGTTTGTCCATGTAAATTTGTAGAAAGGAAAAAACTTCCACAAAGGATTAATGAGTAGATTTTTAATTTCATGCGATTTAATAAGTGTTGTTTTAAAGAGAAAAAGGGGTGCATAATCACACCCCTTCATATTTATAATCCTATTTTAGGTATTTCGACTTTTATACCATAAATGTTCCGACTAATGCAAGGATTGCATAGAATTCAGGAAGTGCGGCATAAATCATTGTGTTTGTCAAAACATCATGTCCTTGAGCCATACCAACGATACCGTTTGCACAAAGCTGACCTTGACGGATTGCAGAGATCAGGAATACCAAACCAACGCTCAGGCCTAAACCAAATTTCAACATCGCGTTCTCTGCAGTGATTTCTCCGGCAGTCATAAAGGCTACGAAACCATACAAACCTTGTGAAGCAGGCATCGCAGAAAGAATCATGTAACCAGCAGATTTAGAAGGGTCTTTTTTCAAAGCGCCTTCAGCTGCATTAGCTGCTATAGTTGTTCCGTAACAACTTCCGATTCCTGCAAGGGCTAACATTAAGCCTAAACCTAAATAACCTAATAATAATGTTGCATCCATAATGATTATAATTTTTAATTGTTATTGATTCTAATTGTTTATTCTTTATTTTGGGTTGTTGTGAACGGACGATATTTTGTTCCTGTTCCATTATAACCCGAATTTTTGAAATATTCTACAAATGTTAAACGGATAGAGTGAACATAACCGCTCAAGCAAGAAAGAGCAATGTTCAATCCATGGCCGAATACGAAAATAAATGCGAAGCAGATCCATCCTGGAATACCAAATAGGATATCACTCATGCTGTCTTTTAATTGTAAACCTAGAGAATTGAATACACCTCCTAACATACCTCCTGCCAAACCTAAGGCATACAGACGAAGATATGAAAGTAAGTCACCCAATAGTCCGGTGGCCATATTATAAGTATCCCAAAGTCCGGCACCAACATTTACAAAAACGTTTCTGCGTAGATTGTTCAACAAATAAATTCCGATAGCCGAGATAATACCAATTGCTATAAAGGCTGTTTTTGCTATGTCTATTGAAATGACTCCCAGATAATTCAATGTTGCAATGGTAACTGAGCCTCCGACAAACAGTAGCCAGCCCCATGCTGAAAGTGAATTTTTGAAGCCATAACGAACGGTTGAGCAAAGGGCCTTGACAACCATTGCAAAACAGATATGGAACATTCCGACCATTAATGCGAAAATCATCGTTTTGTCGTAACCTGTATCGCCAAACTTGCCGGTAATCATACAATCTTTAATCCATTGCGGAAGATCCAGTTTTACAAGTTCAACACCCATGAATGTTCCAACCAAACTACCAACAATAGTAGTTGCAACACCGAGGGTGATCATCAGATTCATGATCCCTGCCATTGATTTGGACATCTTTTTCTTTAGATAAAAACCTAATGCAATAAGAAGCAAACCATAACCGCCATCGCCTACGCATAATCCAAAGAATAAAGCGTAGAATGGTGCTAACAATGGGGTAGGGTCGAATTCTCCGTATTCAGGCAGACCATACATCTTGGTCAGCATTTCAAAGAAACTTGTTACTTTACTATTCTTTAGCTTAATAGGAGCATTGTCTTCCTTTTCGGCCGGACGCATTTCATAATAGATATTATTTTCTTCCAGCATGCTCTTGACACTCTCCTCATTTTCACTAGGAACCCAGCCTTCAAGTAAGACTAAAGCTCCGTCTGCCATTTTTTCTCCACTCAGTTTTACTTGGAGGAGATCTATTTCACCTTGTAATTTGGTGATTGCAGATTCAACAACTGATATGTTTGATGCGGAATATTGACATAAACGTTTGTGCGACTCTTCTATTTCTTTTGATAGAGAAGCCCGTTTAGCCATCAGTTCGGACAAACTATATTTCGGAAGGACAACTTTTTCTGCTTCTAACTCGATAGGAGAAGAATTGACAGTGATAAAATAAGATTGTCCACCCTTGGTGTTGATAACAGAAGCATGATATTCATCTGTCCAGTTTTCGTCGAAGCTCTTTTCAGGGCAGGCAAAGAACTGAACAATCCATCCGTTCTTATTCAACTTGTCAATTACATTCCAATCAAATTCACCCCAGACTTCCATCTGGGCGATTTCTCTATCCAAGACAGGAAGCTGCTGATTCAGCTGCTGAACTTCGGCCTGGTGTACCTGGAATCCTTCTATTGTTTCTTCAATAGTACCTTTTGCCGGAATCTTTTCAGTTTCCATTGATTCAGCCAGTTTCGTCATATCCCTTAATAAAGATTTATGAGAAGCATATTTCTGCATCATAGCCTGAAGCGATTCGTTCATTTCACCAGTCTGACGTATTTCTACATGAACAACGCCTAACTCGCGAAGTTTTTCCAGAAACATTCCATATTCTTTGTGATAAATAAGGAATGTAAGCTTATTCATTTTAACGATCATACGCCAACCTCCTCTTCTTCTTTAGCTTTACGTTTTTCCTGGTTCGCACGCATAATCTTCTGAGAAGATTTTGACAAGCTTTCCTCGTCTTCCATAAAGCGCTTTACTTTTCGGATAGCATCTTTGTATCCTGGAATCTGAACCTTCTCAAAAAGATTCACTTTCTGAGTGGTCTTCTTCCTGGCATGCTCCAATAACTCCAACTTCATTCCTGAGAATTCTGCCTCAATTCCGGTTCGTGCAAGTTGTTTTAACAAGCCGATTCCGTCAGTAAACCAGGCAGGAGCATTAAACAGACTGTATTGGCCTATTTCGAACTCAATCTCATCGAGAATCGGAACTATAACACCGGCAATTTTTTTCGTAGATAGAGTGACATCTTTAACTGATATCAGTTCCGGATTGAACTCGTTCCACAAAGCAACCATGTTTTCGTAGCTCTGAATCTCTTGTTCAAGCTGAAGTTCCAATTGATCCACTTCTTTTTTGGTACGCTTAACCTCAATACGCAAAGCACTTTCCTTACTTTTGATGGTAGGAAGTGAACGTTCACGCATCTTCAGTTGCTTTTCCAGTTGCTGAAGTGATGTTTTATTATATTGAAACTTAATAGCCATTTTGTGTTAATAGATAATTAGCAATTAATTCTCGAATAACCAGTATCCAGTTTATTTTTTCCAGTATTTGTCGACAAATACCTGTTTGATATTTACTTCTTCCGGTTGGAAATATTTACCGAATAAATTCCATGCTACATCCAACATCTCGGTTGTATCCAGATTTACATCGATAGCCAAAAGTTTGGAAGAGTAGTCTTTTGCGAAAGCCAATGTACGATTATCATAGTCTGTCAAATCGAAACCATTTTCCATCTTGGTCTTGGCATTAGCTGCATCGGCATATAGACGAACGGCAGCATTCATAACCTGTGGATGGTCTTCGCGAGTCTTCTTTCCGGTTACAAGCTGTTTCAAACGAGACAAGCTTCGGAATGGATCGACAATAACTTTACCGACATCACTATCACGGCGAAGATATAACTGACCTTCTGTAATATAACCTGTATTATCCGGAACGGCATGAGTGATATCTCCTCCTGAAAGAGTTGTTACTGCAATAATAGTAATGGAACCTCCATCAGGGAACTGAACAGCCTTTTCATAAATCTTGGCCAAATCTGAATAAAGTGAACCCGGCATAGAGTCTTTAGAAGGAATCTGGTCCATACGGTTAGACACGATAGCCAATGCATCAGCATAGTTGGTCATATCTGTTAACAGTACCAAAACCTTTTCGTGTTTTTCAACTGCGAAATATTCGGCAGCACACAAAGCCATATCCGGAATAAGGATACGTTCTACTGACGGGTCTTCTGTTGTATTGATAAAACTGACAATACGATCGAGTGCTCCGGCATTACTAAAAGTATTCTTGAAGAACAAATAGTCATCGTTTGTCATACCCATACCACCTAAGATAATCTTGTCAGACTGGGCACGCATAGCTACCATAGCCATAACCTGGTTGAATGGTTGGTCAGGGTCTGCAAAGAAAGGAATCTTTTGTCCGGTAACCAATGTATTGTTCAAGTCGATACCAGCGATACCTGTTGCAATCAATTCAGATGGCTGTTTACGACGAACAGGGTTTACAGATGGACCACCAATTTCCACTTCCCTTCCTTCAGGAATTGGACCGCCGTCAATAGGTTCACCATAGGCATTGAAGAAACGACCTGCAAGTTGATCACCAACCTTCAAGGAAGGAGCTTTACCCATGAACACAACTTCCGCGTTGGTTCGAATACCTTCTGTTCCGGAGAAAACCTGCAAAGTCACTTCATCCCCCATAATCTTAACTACCTGAGCCAGCTTTCCATCAACTGAAGCCAACTCATCATATCCGATACCCGTAGCTTTCAGCGAACAAGTCGCCTTTGTAATTTGGGTAATCTTTGTATATATTTTCTGAAATGCTTTTGTTGCCATATCTGATATTCTTTATTGCATTCTTTCTTTTAACAAAGCATCCAGTTCAGTGTTGAATTTCTTGAACTGATCGCTTTCGTATTCAGAATAGTTCATCTGTTTGAAAATGTTGATCATCTTCTTGAAATAATCCATTACCTCCAGAAATGAATCAAACTTGAAATCTGCACGACATATAGAAACTACTTTGTCAAGCATGAATTCCTGACGAGACAAAGGAGTAACAGCATCAATTGCATCGAAAGCATCCTGTTGTAGAATAACAAAGTCGATCAATTCAGATTTCCAGAAAGTAATATGATAATCAACAGGAACACCATCATCACCCAAAATATTAATCTGTTCGGCAATTTCCTTACCACGAAGCATACGAGTCTTGATTTCGTTTACCTTTTCGATCCAGTTCGGTGAGATATGTTTAGCAATATATTCCTGGAATTCCGGATATTCCAAATATTTAGAATAACTGTCAATTGGGTTGACTGCCGGATAACGTTTGCGGTCTGCACGTTCCTGTTCCAATGCATAGAAACAGCGAGCGACTTTCTTCGTGTTTTCTGTTACCGGCTCTTTTAAGTTACCACCGGCTGGAGATACAGTACCGATAAAGGTAACAGAACCTGTCTTTCCGTTATTTAATTCAACATAACCAGCTCGAGCATAGAAGTTGGCAATGATAGCAGACAAGTCCATAGGGAATGCATCCGGTCCTGGTAATTCTTCCAAACGGTTAGACATTTCACGCAAAGCCTGAGCCCAACGAGAAGTGGAGTCGGCCATCAGTAATACTTTTAATCCCATACTTCTATAGTACTCAGCAATAGTCATGGCTGTATATACAGAAGCTTCACGGGCTGCAACCGGCATGTTTGAAGTATTTGCGATAATGATGGTTCTTTCCATCAACTTACGTCCGGTATGAGGGTCAACCAATTCAGGGAATTCAGTAAAGATTTCTACTACTTCGTTTGCACGTTCACCGCAGGCAGCGATAATAACGATATCAGCTTCAGCCTGCTTGGAGATAGCATGCTGCAATACTGTCTTTCCAGTACCGAATGGACCCGGGATAAAACCGGTACCACCTTCAACAATAGGGTTAACTGTATCAATGGTACGGACGCCAGTTTCCAATAACTTGAATGGACGTGGTTTTTCTTTATAACAAGTAATGGCTTTTTTAACAGGCCATTTTTGGATCATAGTTACATTAACGTCTTTACCTTCTTCATTAGTCAGTACGGCTATTGTTTCATGAATCGTATATTCACCTTGGTCTGCCAAACTCTTGATGGTATAATCTCCTTCAAAAGTAAAGGGAACCATGATCTTGTGAGGTTGAGAATTCTCATCCACTTCACCAAGCCATGAACCAGCAGAAACTTTGTCACCAACTTTGGCTAATGGAACAAAAGCCCATTTCTTTTCTTCATTCAGAGGGAAAGTGTACTCTCCACGCTTTAGAAATACACCCTTCATTTTGTCCAGGTCATTCTGAAGACCATCGTAATTACGCGACAGCATACCAGGACCCAGTGTTACTTCAAGCATGTGCCCTTTAAATTCTGCACTATCGCCCACACGCATACCACGTGTACTTTCGAATACCTGTACAAAGGCATTTTTACCTATTACTTTAATAACTTCGGCCATTAGCTGTACGCCTCCGACAGAAATGTAACAGATTTCATTTTGAGAAACCGGTCCGTCTACCTCTACGGTAACCAAATTGGAAACGATTCCTCTAACAATTCCTTTTGTCGCCATATTTATTTTTCGTTATTTCTTTTAAATTCATCCAAGGCATTCAGACTGCCTTTTTTCATTGCTCCAACAATACTTCTGAAAGTCTTTTCTCCTGTAGCCTTATCAAGAGTGATCCATCGTTCGATCATTTCGAGTTTTAGCAGATAGGCAAAAACGTTTTCGATATCGAATGTTTTGAAAATGGTTTGTTCTTCAAGCCACTGCCATTTCAGTAAATCTGTTTTCTTTTCACGGACCATTAGATCTTCTTCTTCAGAAATATGTAATAGTGCAGGTAAATAATCAATCATATCACCCAGACCAAAATCACGAGCATTAGATTTTCGAAGTTCTTTAGCTACTTCGTTATCACCAACAATGTATTTAGCTTTGTCTAATCCATGTTTACGACAAGTAATTGCGGTTAACATATTATTAATGTTCAAATTCAATTCGAACCAGTTCTTTACAAACTGATTTCCACAATTCATGGCATAAGCATAATATAAGGCAGCTAGGCGGTCTTCCCATGAAACAGTCTCCATATTTCCCTTTTCTTCACATTCCAGATAGAGTTGGAAGAATTTGATGAAATAAGAAGGAAGCTTTAAATTCTGCGGAATTTTTTCTTCTTCTTTCAGGGCCTTGTATACAGAATCAAAGCTTTCATTAGGAATTGTTCCTTTTTCATCTGTAACCTGATCAGGATTCTTTAAAAAACCGATCAAGTTTCTGTTGTCGAATTTTAGATAAAACAGATCTATCAATTTTTTGTCTCTGGCTGTCAGAACAGGATTAAGTTCGTTCCTGAATTCAGCTACAGAATAAGTCTGTTTACTATCTTCTAATGTGATATCGGGGAGACCAGCTATTAAGCAATAATATTTACTCATAGCATTCTGTTATTTAGAAAAGTGCTTCTACCAATTGAGGACGTAGAAACTCTTTAAAGAATTCAACAAATTCATCTTCACCGAATGATACTTTATAAGAGCCGTCGGCAGGCATAATTGAGAAAGAAGTCTTTTTACCATTAACTTGTTCTATCTTTATACCTTTATCTAATAATTCCTTTGCATTAGCAAGGAAGTATTGTTGAAGGTTATCGGCATCACCAGACTGGATAACCATATTTTCATTTCCTGGCCAGTTTTTGATAAGTTCCAAAATTACTTTTTGCATAAAAGCTGTATCAGTAGAAACTGCTTTTATGTTATTTGAAACAATACTGCCAGTTATTAAATTTGTTACTTCACTTTTAAGAGCTTCAACAGACTGAGAAGCAAACAGCTTTAATTCTGCTTCTGTGTTCTTTTTCAGTTCTGTTGCTTGTTTTTCTGCACCGGCTACAATTTCTTTAGCTTTGGCTTCAGCTTCTTCAATCAAAGCTTTTTTCCGAGTTTCAGCTTCCGCAATGATGCGTGCTGCTTCCTCATTGCCTTTTTCTACACCTTCTTTGTAGATTTTATCGGCCAATTCTTGAATTTTTGTATCCATGATCTTAGATATATAATGTTTATACAAATCTTTCCTAGTGTGGTCCAAAGTTAATATTTTTTTATATTTTCTTCAATTTTTGACAATAAAAACGTATTTGAAGACACATCTTAATTTCAGATATATTTGATCTGTTTACAAGAAAATATTTTTGTTCGTGTTACTACAAAATAAAGAAAGATTGAATAGACAATTATATATTGAGGGGCTGTAACTGAAAAACAAGATCCCGATTTCTATAATCGGGATCTTAATAATATGATGGGAAGTAACGTTTTATAGTGTCTTCATCCATTTCAAAGCAAACTGAATAGAAATATATTTTTCCAGCAAATCTATCGGTAAATAGAAATAATGATTTGATGATTCATAAGCAATTGTTGATTCCTCTTTTACCAGTGGAAGAATCTCTTTCATCAGTTTTAATTCTTCCATTGCTGCAGCTCTCATTTCTGAGACTGCTTTCGGATCTTTCTCTTTTAACCATCTATTTCGAGCTTCGTAAAAGAGGGCCTGCTGGGCAGATGAAGAAAAATGTATTCGAGCCACTTCGCAGCGGATCCATTCTGTATGAATATTCTTCGCAAATATCCCAGTGGCCTTTATCTCAGCTTGTTTGAAGTGTTTAGATCCTAGAGCAAATCCTTTTGCTACTTTTTTCATTTGGTTAACCCATATTTCCAAAGGATAAATGGAACACCAGGTTTTTACTGCATCATATGGCATACCAACCATTGTTGGAGCATAGTTGGTGGGTTGGGTGTATAACGGATTTGAAGGCCCTATATGTTGAGGCCCATTATATAATGTTCCTATTGTATACGGAAATTCTTGAAAAGCTTCTGAGCAGAAAGTCCATGCTTGTCGGATATCGGGAACTGCAGCTTTTCCGTAGAACCTTTTAGCAAGCTCGTTCAGACATTCTTCTTTCTTTCCCTGGCGATAATTCTGGAAGAGATTTAAATTTGCGGAGGGATAACCTCCCAGACTCCAGCTTAGCATGATTCCGTTAATGGATTCTTTTGAAAGATTATCAGCGTGTTGTGCTACTAAATCCATGACTGGAAGAGAAGGAACTGCTGATTGTTCCCATGAGGCATTGACCTGAACTTTTGCTACTGTTTTTAAGCCCCTTTCTTTAGCCCATTTCCAGTGTCGTTGTGTACGTTCACTTGGTCCGACGGTGGAAATGGAATATTCACCTACTTTCGATTTGATGCCTCCTCTTTCTATTGTCTTTTCCCACTCACTAACAGACATAAACCAGCATGTTCTGGGTAGATTATGTATAATGTCTTTTACTTCGCTTTCTTTCCATCCCCAATCCCAGACGATAACTTTTGCATTAGGATTTCCTTGGTGAACACCTTCTTCAATGGCTTTGTTTACGTTTACAATTAAATCTGCATACGAATGATTTTTGCAATATTTACATTCTTTATGATGATTGTGTGAAACGCAGGTTGTATAGTTCTCGGAAGCTGTAATGCTAAAAACTCCTCCCAGACCTTTTACCCGTTTAAAAAGTGAAGCAACCGAAGAGGTCAGCCAATTCCTAACTTCAGGATTGGATACACAGAATGCTTGAAGATCCCCTTCGAAAGCTCCTCCCCATTCTTTACGAGCAGGTTCTGATGCAAAGAAACTTCGTTCCATAGAACGAGGCTCATTCATATATAGATAGATTTTGATACCATATTTTGCGGCTCTATTCACTAATCTCTGAAGCCCTTCGATTCGTTGGTCAGCATTTCTGTCTCCAGGAAATCCATTTTTAGGATGGACAAACATTCTTAAAACGGAATGAATCCATATTCCATTGATCCCAACTTCCGACAATCGCTGGAACATACCTTCTGGGTAGGAAGTTAATTCTTTGTTTATTAGCGGATCTCAAAATTCTGCAAAATAGGGGAATATCATTCTTAATTCAAATTCTTTCTTGTTTGGTTCAGATTTTGAAGTTGTGTTGATTGTATTTTGATCTATTGATTGAAAATCATTGACGAAATCAAAACGGGGTGTTTCTTTGGCAAAGGCAATATCTCCTAAGTCATTCATCCAAGTTGCAATTTCATGAGCCTTACGATTCATTTCCTTACTTGGTTCTTGGTATTTCAGAGTAGAGCAGAAAGGTTTTATGTTTCCTAATTTAACAAACAGAAAATCATCTTCTTTTAATTTCCAGGCGAGTTCCTCTTTTGTCATACCTAGAAGAATGGTCAGTTGTTCATATGGGAGCAAATGCCAATTACGGCGGAGTACGGTTATGTATCCACGAGAAGTCAGCCATTCCTTTTGTATATTGGTTTGCTTGGGTAATCCCATAGATATGGCAATACCTTCTACTTGTTCTTCTGTTACATTCAGTACTTTAGCCAATCGTGATTTAGGAACCAAAGTCCAGTTCCTCCATATAAAAGCATGCATTCTACTTGGAAAGTAATTATATTCTATGGCTGGTTTTTTTCCTGAAATTCCAGGTAGTACAGAATCTTGAATTTTTTCGGCTGATAGAGTACAACAAATGAAGATTAATAAAGAGAGAAATAAACACTTTTGCATAACAAATATATTTTTTTTGTAGTTAACAATATAAAAGAAGGAATGAATATTATTATTTACTTCATCCTTAATCAGGCTTGTTTCTTGTTTCAATATTCATTTTTTTCTACTTTTAGAGTATTTCTTTATTTTATTTTGTTCATGGCTTTTTCATTAAAGAATTGTGATAGAACATGAAGATTGTTTATTTATCTTCACCCTAATTACAAATATAATAACTTTTTATCTGAAGTAAAATGCGTTACTTTTTAAATTATTTCTGTTATAATC